>NZ_JBSGAW010000019.1:0-163948 GCF_053600955.1 Streptomyces sp. NPDC004838
ACCGAGCGCGCGACCACCGGGCGTCCCGAGCTGACCGAGGCCGCGATCGTGGTCTCCGGCGGACGCGGAGTCAACGGCGCGGAGAACTTCGCCCTGATCGAGGCCCTCGCCGACTCCCTCGGCGCGGCCGTCGGCGCCTCCCGCGCCGCCGTCGACGCCGGCTGGTACCCCCACACCCACCAGGTCGGCCAGACCGGGAAGTCCGTCTCCCCCCAGCTCTACATCGCCACCGGCATCTCCGGAGCCATCCAGCACCGCGCCGGCATGCAGACCTCCAAGACCATCATCGCCGTCAACAAAGACGCCGAAGCCCCCATCTTCGACCTCGCCGACTACGGCGTCATCGGCGACCTCTTCACCGTCATCCCCCAACTCACCGACGAAATCAACACCCGCAAAGCCTGAGTAAAGCCTGAGTACAGGGCTTCCGGCGCGGAACACGGAAGCCCGACACGGGGGAACGCGACACAGGGGAACGCGAAGGCGGGGCCGGGAGTCCGAGGTCAGAGTTCCTGGTCCGGCCAGCCCAGCAGCCTCGCTCCGATCACCGCCGTCTGAAGCGTGTACCGGTGCACGGGATCGCCCGGATCCGCGCCGGTCAGCTTGTGGATCCGGTCCAGCCGGTACGTCATCGCCCGCGCGCTCAGCGACAGTCGGCGTGCCGCCTCCGCCGCCACACAGCCCGTGTCGAAGTACTCGGTGAGCGTGTCGATCAGCGGGCCGGGTCCGCCACGCGCCTGCCGGAGCGGCCCCAAAGTGCTCTGAACCAGGTCGGCCATGGCCTGACGGTCACGGGTCAGGACCGGATAGACGAGAAGATCGGCCGCGTGCAGCACGGGGTGGTCGAGGTCCATACGGGCCGCCAGATCGAGGGCGTTCAGGGCTTCCTCGTACGAGTGGACCACCCCGCCCGCGCCGGGGTGGGCACGGCCGATGGCGACCCGGCCGCCGCCCGTCGCCGCGTACGCCTGCTTGGCGAAGAAGGTCAGCAGATCGGACTGATCGCCGGGCGCGATGCAGATCAGCCGACCGTCCTTCGTGGTGAGCAGGATGTGCCGGTCGCCGAACCGCGCCACCAGCGATGCCTCGATCTGCCGCGTGACCGGAAAGCCGTCGTCGTACGGCTCCGCACCCTGCGCGACGGCGACCGCGTGGGCCTGGGAGAGCAGCAGGCCGAAGCGTTCGGCGCGCTCGGCGAGACGGCCGAGGTCACTGCGGCCGTACAGCAGATCGTCGATGAACTCGCGGCGGGCCGCCTCCTCCTGGCGTACCGCGAGCCGCTGGGCCCGCTCATGGCCTTCAGCGAAGGCGTCCACGGCCTGTTCGACGGCGCCGAGAAGATGCCCGGCGGCGGACAGTGTCAGCTTCGCGCGTACGGCCTGCGCGGCGGAGAGATGCGCGCGGACCAGGAGGCGCAGCCCGATGCCCGCCTCGGCCGCCCGTTCCCCGCGCGACCGCAGCGACTCCACCTCGTCGCGGGTCAGCCTCCGGCCGGTCGCACAGGCGTCCGCCAGTATCCCGGCGTACCCCTCCAGGAACTCCTCGGGTACTTCCTGCCGCGCCATGCCCCGCTCCCCCGCTCTCCCCGATCCGCCGGTCGCCATACGGACCGGGCGACCTGACCAGGCGACCTGACCGATCGACGTCTGACCGATCGACGTCTGACCGATCAAGGGTTGCATGTACGACCCACGGGCATGCGACCGGCATTAAGAACGCGTAAAGACTGCCGGAGACCGGCAACGCGGACAACCCGGTCGACCTGCCAGGATGAGCAGACGGTCGGCGAGGAGACGGGCGCGATGCCGAAGACCGGAAAACCCGGACGCGAAGAAGCCGACAGACGACGACAAGCACGATAGGGAGAGCGGTCATCGCGCGCAGGGCAACGAGGCCGGCCGGGGCCACGCTCCGGAGACAGGACGCACACACCGCACGAGGGGGTCAGCGATGGACGAGTTTCTGCACGCCGCGTTCGGGTTCCCCACGATGGTGTTCACCGCCGCCCTCGTCGTGGTCTGCGGCTTCTGGCTCCTCGTGCTGATCGGCGCGGCCGAACACGACGGATTCGACGCGGACTTGAACGCCGACGCGCTGAGTCTCGGCGGGGTGCCCGTCTCGGTGTCGGCCTCGCTGCTGATCGCACTGGCCTGGTTTCTGAGCCTGGCCGGCTCCGTCCTCCTCGTGGACACGGGAGTGACCGGCGGCCTCCTGCTCCTGCTCGACCTGGTCGTACCGGTCGCCGCGCTGATCTGCTCCTGGTGGCTGACACGTCTGCTCGTACGGCCGCTGGCCCGCCTCTTCCCCGATGAACCCGGGCCGTCCCGGCAGGACTTCATCGGGCTGACCTGCACCATCCGTACGGGACGGGTGGACGCGGAGTTCGGCCAGGCGGAGGTCAGGGCGCGGGACGGCTCCACGGCCCTCGTACAGGTCCGGCAGACCGATACGCACGCCTTGGCGCTGGGCAGCACGGGACTGCTGTACGCGTACGACGACGCGGGCGAGTTCTTCTGGGTCGCCCCCTACTGACCGGCCCTACTGGCTTGCCCTACGGGCTGGCCCGACCGACCGTCCCGCCGACCCGGCGCTCGTCACGGCCGCCTTGTCATCACCGCTTCATTCGTCACCCCTTCGTTCGTCACCGCTTCGCTCATCGCCACGCCACGTCCATCACCTTCTCGCCAGGTGCCGCCCTGGCAACGCCGCCTTGTCATCACCCGCTCTCGACCGGGGAATCACACTATGGATGCCATCACCATGGGCGTCGGCGTGCTCATCGCCGTCGTCCTGATCATCGCCGTCGCCCTGCTGCTCGTCATCAGCCGCCTGTTCCGCAAGGTGGAGCAGGGCAAGGCCCTCATCGTCTCGAAGATGCGGAAGGTGGACGTCACCTTCACCGGGCAGGTCGTGCTGCCCGTTCTCCACAAGGCCGAGGTCATGGACATCTCGGTGAAGACCATCGAGATCTCCCGCACCGGCCGTGACGGGCTGATCTGCCAGGACAACATCCGCGCCGACATCCGGATTTCCTTCTTCGTCCGGGTCAACAAGACCGTCGAGGACGTCATCAAGGTCGCCCAGGCGATCGGCACGGCCCGTGCCAGCGACCAGAGCACCCTCCAGGAACTGTTCAACGCCAAGTTCTCGGAGGCTCTCAAGACCGTCGGCAAGCAGCTCGACTTCACCGATCTCTACACCAAGCGGGACGAGTTCCGGGACCGGATCATCCAGGTGATCGGCACCGATCTCAACGGCTACAGCCTTGAGGACGCGGCCATCGACTATCTGGAGCAGACCCCGCTCGCCCAGCTCGACAGCAACAACATCCTCGACGCCCAGGGCATCCGGAAGATCACCGAGCTGACCGCAGTGGAGCATGTGCGCACCAACGAGTACCAGCGCCACGAGGAGAAGGAGATCACCCGGCAGAACGTCGACGCCCGCGAGGCGATCCTCGAACTGGAGCGCCGCCAGGCCGACGCCGAGATCAAGCAGCGGCGGGAGATCGACACCGTACGCGCCCGTGAGGAGGCCGAGACGGCGCGGGTGGTGGAGGAGGAGCGGCTGCGGGCGCAGACCGCGTTCCTCAAGACGGAGGAGCAGCTCGGCGTTCAGCGCGAGAACCAGGCCCGGGAGGTCGCCGTCGCGGCGAAGAACCGCGAGCGGGTGATCGCCATCGAGAACGAGCGCATCGAGAAGGACCGGCTCCTCGAAGTCATCGCACGGGACCGGGAGACCGAACTGACCCGTATCTCGGCCGAGAAGGAGGTCGAGTCCGAGCGCCGCGACATCGCCGAGGTCATCCGTGAGCGGGTCGCCGTGGACCGTACGGTCGCCGAGCAGGAGGAGTCCATCAAGCGGCTGCGGGCGGTGGAGGAGGCCGAGCGCGGACGCCAGGCCGTCGTCATCGCCGCCGAGGCCGATGCCCAGCAGCGGCTCGTCAAGGACATCAAGGCGGCCGAGGCCGCCGAGCAGGCCGCGGTCCACCAGGCGGCCGGGGAACTGACCCTCGCCGAAGCCCGCGTCAAGGCCGCCGACATGGACGCCCGCGCCAGGATCCGGCTCGCCGAGGGGGCGCGGGCGGAAGCGGCGGCCGAAGGGCTCGCGGCGGTCCTGGTACGGGAGAAGGAAGCGGACGCCATCGAGAAGACGGGACGCGCTCAGGCCGCCGCGACCGGCGAGAAGTTGAAGGCGGAGGCGGCGGGTCTCACAGAGAAGGCCGCCGCGATGGCCGCGCTGGACGAGGCGTCCCGTGCGCACGAGGAGTACCGGCTGCGCCTTGAGGCGGAGAAGGACGTCCGGCTGGCCGGGCTCGACGCGCAACGGCAGATCGCGGAGGCGCAGGCGACGGTCCTCGCGACCGGTCTGGAGAACGCCGACATCAACATCGTCGGAGGCGAGTCCGTCTTCCTCGACCGGCTGGTGGGGGCGGTCTCCCTCGGCAAGGGCGTCGACGGATTCGTCCAGAACTCGAAGACGGCGCGGACGCTCGCCGGACCCTGGCTCGACGGCTCGGCGTCCTTCACCGACGATCTGACGTCGGTCCTGAGCTCGGTGTCGACGGCGGATGTGCAGAACCTGACGGTGTCCGCGCTGCTGATGAAGCTGATGGGATCCGTCGGCGGTGGGAGTACGGGGAATACGGGGAGTACGGCGGGCGCGGCAGGCGCGGAAGCCGGCGCGGTCACGAAGGCACAGCTGAAGCAACTGCTCGACGCCGCCGACCGGCTGGGCCTCTCGGACACGCCACTGGCCGCGCTGAACGGCACGGGCTGACCGGCGCAGGTTGAACAGCACGCGCTGAACGACACACGCTGAACGGCACGGGCCGACCGGCGCAGGCTGAACAGCGCAGGCCGGGCCGGGCTCGGGAGACTCGCAGCTGCCG
The DNA here is from genome assembly GCF_053600955.1 of Streptomyces sp. NPDC004838. NCBI lineage: Bacteria > Bacillati > Actinomycetota > Actinomycetes > Kitasatosporales > Streptomycetaceae > Streptomyces > Streptomyces sp. NPDC004838. The sequence continues at coordinate 4,892 of NZ_JBSGAW010000019.1, forward strand.
CGCGGGGGGCGGCAGCTGCGTACCCCCGAAGCCCCCGAACCCCCGAAGCTCCCGAAGCCCCCGTACTCCCGCATGACCTGACCCCCCGCCGCCACGGCAACGCCGCCCCCGGCGACGCCGACGCACCACGATCACCACTGAGGGAGCTGAACGCATGAACACCGGTATGGACGCGGGAACATACGAGGTGCTGCGCGACCGGCTCCGTACCCAGGCCGCCGAACTCGCCCGCCGCGCCGAGGCCCTCGACACGGCCCGTACCGCCGCGTTCGGATCCACCCGGCTGACCCTCAACGGCACCGATCACCTCCGCACCGCCACCCCCGGACTCGCGCGCGACATCGTCCCCGTCGGAGACCGGCTGCTGCTCGGCTGCGATCCGCCCGCCGCGCTGACGCCGGGCACCCCGGTCGGCGAGGTCTTCGCCCTCTACGACCGGGAGTTGAACCGCCTCCCCCAAGACGCCGAACCCGGCCTGCTGGACGACCCCGCCTTCATCGACGAATTCGCCGCCCTCTGCCGGTACTTCCAGGGCGCGCGCCTGGTCCAGCTCCGCCCGGTCGACGGGAAGTTGCTCGCCGTCTTCCGCACCGGCGAGAAGGACATCCGCGTACTGCGCTGGTCACTCGCCCCGGCCGCCCCGCCGCGATTCCTCGACGCGCGGGGCGAGCGCGACCATGTCTTCCCACCGCCGTACGACTTCGAGTGGACGCCGACCACCCGCGACGACCAGGTACTCGGCCGCCATCCTCATGTCCGCGTCGACGGCGGAACGGTGTACGTCTCCACGGTCGGCGGCGCTCTCACCGTCAAGACGGAGAACGACACCGAGTCGCCCGACGGCGTCCACAGCGAGCCGGTGGACGAGCCGCTCCAGTCCCTCGCCGACGCGGAGATCGCGTACGCCCGTGTCGGCCCGCTCCTGCTGCTCCGGGTGCGCCCGTACAACGAGGACGTCCGGCATCTGGTCGTCAACACCCTCACCGCGACCGTCGTACGGCTCGACGGCATCGGCCGGTCCTGCCGCCGGCTCCCCGACGACGAGGGCATCGTCTTCCCCGGCGGCTACTGCCTGGCGAGCGGAGCGGTGAAACTCTTCTCCGCCCAGGCCGCCGGCACGGAGGAGCTGGAGTTCGAGCGGGCCGTGCGCTCACCGGGCGGCGACGACGTGCTGTTCGCGTTCCGCGCCCGCACCGGAGGCCGAAGCCTTCTGCTGCCGTACAACACGATCCGGAAGGAGATCGACAACCCGCTCCTCTGCCGTGGCCACGCCCTCTTCGACGACGGCACGCTCGTCGTCCTGCACACGACCGCCGACACCGCCGCCGGCGCCGACTCCCCCGAACCGGCCCACTCCCATCAGGTCAGGCTCTGGACCAGCCCGTACGTCTCCGACACCCATCCCGTCCCGGCCGTCGAGGGGCCGCTCGCGCGGATCGGGAACGCCGATCTGGTACGAGGACTCTCCGACTGCCTGGCCGTCGCCCGCCAGGCGATGGAGACCACACCGAGCGCGCGGATGTACGAGACGCTGCTCGCGGCCTGTGTCCGGACCGCCGACCGGTACCACTGGCTGGGTGATCCCGAGGCCGGTGATCTGCGCGCCCCGCTGGCGGAGCTGCGGACCACGGCGGCCCAGACGCTGGACGAGTTCGCGACCGTGCGCACACTGACCCGGCAGGCGGCGGACGCGCTCGCCGACACCGCCGCGCAGATCGCCCGGCTGGTCCGCCGCATCCGGGGCGAGGCCCCCGCCACGGCGGAGGAGTGGGTCTCACGGATCACCGAACTCCGCGCCTGTCAGGGCCGGCTGCTGACCCTGAAGGAGATGCGGTACGCGGACGCCGACGCCATCGACGCCCTCGCCTCCGACGTCGAGAACGACACCGCGTCCGCCGCGCGCCGGGCCGTCGCCTTCCTCCAGCGCGACGACGCGTTCACCGAGTACGAGGAGGAGCTGGCACGGCTGACCGCCGAGGCCGCGGAGATCGACACGGCCGCCGAGGCCGACCGTGTCACCGGCAGGCTCGACGAACGGGCCGCCGGACTGGGGACGCTGACCGAGATCGTCGCGGGCCTGGAGATCGGCGACGCGACCGTACGGACCGGGGTGCTGGAGCGGATCGCCCACGTCATCGGGTCCGTCAACCGCGCCCGCGCCACCCTCGCGGCCCGCCGGGAGGAGCTGGCCGAACGGGAGGACCGGGCCGAGTTCGCCGCCGAACTGACCCTGCTCGGCCAGTCGGTGACGGGTGCGCTCGCCTCCGTCGACTCGCCGGAGAGCTGCGCCGCGCAGCTCGCCCGGCTGCTGCTCCAGCTGGAGAACCTGGAGTCGCGCTTCGCCGACCACGACGGATTCCTCGGCCGGATCGAGGAGAAGCGCACGGAGGTGTACGAGGCGTTCTCGGCGCGCGAGCAGTCGCTGCGGGACGCCCGCGCCCGGCGCGCGGAACGCCTCGCCGACTCCGCGGCCCGAGTGCTGGAGGCCATCGCCCGGCGTGCGGCGACGCTGGAGAGCGCCGACGCGGTCGGCGCCTTCTTCGCCTCCGATCCGATGGCCGCCCGGATCCGGCGCACGGCCGATGAACTGCGCGCGCTCGGCGACGAGGTGCGGGCGGAGGAGCTGACGGGCCGGCTGAAGGCGGCCCGTCAGGAGGCGGGACGGGCACTGCGGGACCGGACCGAGCTGTTCGAGGACGGGGGCCGGACGATCCGCCTGGGCCGCCACCGGTTCGCCGTGACGACCCAGGCCCCGGAACTGACGCTCGTGCCCTCGGGCGACGGGATGGCCTTCGCGCTGACCGGCACGGACTACCGGTCTCCGGCCGGCTTCCCGACTGACTCCCAGGACGGCGACCCGGACCGCGACCGGTCCAGCAGCCGGGAAGGCGACCCGGACCGCGCCGCCCCACCCGCCGCACCCGCCGCACCCACCGCCGCCAGCCCGTACTGGACGCGGACCCTGCCCTCGGAGTCGCCCGAGGTGTACCGGGCGGAGTATCTGGCCGCGCGGCTGCTGCCGGAGGCTTCGGCGGGCGCGGATCCGGCGGCCCTCGTGGCGCGCGCCGTCTCGCAGTCGTACGACGAGGGCTATGAGCGCGGTGTCCACGACCACGACGCGGAGGCGATCCTCGCCCTCCTCCTTCGGCTCTCCTCCCACGCGGGCCTCCTGCGCTTTCCGGGAGCCGCGCGGGCGAACGCCCAGCTCTTCTGGGCGCACGGGACGACCCCGGCCGACCGGGGGAGGTGGACTCGGCAGGCGGTGTCGCTGGTACGGGCACGGGAACTGTTCGGGTCGTCGCCCGCCCTGGCGGTCCTGCGCGCCGAACTGGCCGACGCCACCGGCTCGTCCATGGCCGCCGCGTATCTGATCGAGGAGTTGGCGGGCGGGGGCTCCTTCACGACGAGCGCGGCGGCGCGGACGCTGCTCGACAAGTTCCACCGGGCGGTGGGCTCTCCTCCGTACGACCTCACGGCCGACGATCCCGCCTCCGCGCGTCGGCTCGTGGAGGGCTGGCTCGCCTCGTACGCCGACGCCTCGGGCGAGCAGGTGGATCCCGGCGACCTGGCGGAGGCGGCGGCTCTGGAACTCTGCCCCGAGCTGCCGCGCCATGACGTGGACGCGCCGCTGACCGGCACGGTCACGGGTCTGCTCGGCAGCCACCCCCGGCTGTCCCGCGGCTCACTGACCCTCCGCCTGGATGAGTTCCTCTCCCGTACGGGCGACTTCGCGGACCGTCTGGCGCCCGGATTCCGCGCGTACCAGAAGGCGCGCGGCGCACTCGTCGCCGCCGAGCGCTCCCGGCTGCGGCTGGACGACCACCGGCCGAGGGTGATGTCCTCGTTCGTACGGAACCGGCTGGTCGACGAGGTGTATCTGCCGCTCGTCGGCGACAACCTCGCCAAGCAGCTCGGCGTGGCGGGTGAAGCCAAGCGCACCGACAACAGCGGTCTCCTGCTGCTTCTCTCGCCGCCCGGCTACGGCAAGACGACCCTGGTCGAGTACGTGGCCGAACGGCTCGGCCTGCTCCTCGTCAAGGTCGACGGACCGGCGCTCGGCCGCGACACGGTCTCGCTCGATCCGGCCGAGGCCCCGAACACGGCCGCCCGCCGGGAACTGGAGAAGATCGACTTCGCGCTGTCGGCGGGCAACAACGTGATGCTGTACGTGGACGACATCCAGCACACCTCGCCGGAGCTGCTCCAGAAGTTCATCCCGCTGTGCGACGCGACCCGCACCCTCAACGGCCGTGAGCTGCGTGGCAAACGGTTCGCGGTCTGCATGGCGGGCAATCCGTACACCGAGTCGGGCGCGCGCTTCCGGCTGCCGGACATGCTCGCGAACCGGGCCGACGTGTGGAACCTGGGCGATGTCCTCACCGGCAAGGAGGACGCGTTCGCCGCCAGCTTCGTCGAGAACGCCCTGACCTCCCATCCCGTCCTCGCCCCGCTGGCCGCGCACGGCCGCGCGGACCTCGATCTGCTCGTACGGCTGGCCTCCGGGGACCCGACGGCGCGCCGGGACCGGCTGACGCACGCGTACGCGGCCGGTGAACTCGACGCGGTGCTGGCGGTGTTGCGCCATCTGCTCACGGCCCGTACGACCGTGCTCGCGGTCAACGCGTCGTACATCGCCTCCGCGGCCCGCGCCGACGCGTCCCGCACCGAGCCGCCGTTCCGCCTCCAGGGCTCGTACCGGAACCTGAACAGGATCGTCCAGCGGATCAGTCCGGCGATGAACGACGCCGAACTGTCCGCCGTCGTCGACGACCACTACCGGAGCGAGGCCCAGACCCTGACCGCCGACGCGGAGTCGAACCTGCTGAAGCTGGCGGAGCTGCGCGGAACGCTGGGCGAGGGGGCGCGGGCGGCCACCTGGTCGGCGGTGAAGGCCGCGTATCTGCGTGACCGAGCGGCCGGTGAAGCGGGCGCCCTGGACCGGGCGGTGACGGCACTGGGGCTGCTCGCGGACCGGCTGAGCGCGGTCGAGTCGGCGATCACACGATCCGGGTCGGCCGGCCGGCCACCGGCGGCGGACCCGGAGGAGTGAGGCGGGGCAGGAGGGCCAGGGCAGGGCGGAGGGCCAGCGGGGCGCGGGACCGGTGGGGCGCGGGACCGGCTCCGGCGGTACGACCGGTGGGTACCGACCACGCGGCATCGCGCCCGGGGAGTGCGCACGGCCTCGGGAGGGGGGTGCGGTTTGGCGTACTCTCGCCGGATCGCTCCCGGCCGGGTGAAGGGGCGCTCGTGGCTGGGCATACCGTTTTCAGGGGGCTCCGGCCCACGTGAGCGCGGGCCTCGTGGTTCTCGGGGTCAATGCCCGCGGACGTGGTCCCTCCGGTCCCATCGGGTGACACACTGACTCGCCCGGTCATACGAAGGAGCCTCAAGGAGCACCGCCGTGCCCATGATCCGCAAGCTGCGGCGTGTGATGCGCCGCGCCTACCGCCGTACGGTCGACCTCAGCCACCCGGCCCGCTCACCGCTGGGCAGCACCGTCGTCAACTGTGTGGTGTACGAGGACGGGGTGCGGCAGCCTTGCGACGGCAACGCCCAGGAGGCGCTGCGACAGGTGCGGAAGCACGGGCGGGGCTTCGTCTGGATCGGGCTCCATGAGCCGACCGCGATCGAGTTCGCCGTGTTCGCCGAGTTGTTCGGGCTGCATCCGCTCGCCGTCGAAGACGCCGTACAGGCCCGTCAGCGGCCGAAGGTCGAACGCTACGACGACCCCACCGGGCGCGGCGACACGCTGTTCACCGCGCTCAAGACCTGTGTGTACGTCGCTCATGAGGAACTGACCGCGACCAGCGAGGTGGTGGACACCGGGGAGCTGATGGTCTTCACCGGCCCCGACTTCGTGATCACCGTCCGGCATGGCCGGCACGGCTCGCTCGGGCCGCTGCGCGAGGCGCTGGAGTCCACGCCCGACCAGCTGGCCAAGGGCCCGGCGGCCGTGCTGCACGCCATCGCCGACCAGGTCGTGGACGACTATCTCGCCGTCGTGGACTCGGTCCAGCACGACGTCGACTCGGTGGAGAACGCCGTCTTCACCGAGCCCGCGGGACGCGGCGACGCCGGCAGCATCTACCAGCTCAAGCGCGAGCTGCTGGAGCTGAAGCGGGCGGCGGGCCCCCTGGAGCGTCCCCTGCTGGCGCTGGCCAACCACCCGCTGCCGCCCATCGGACCGGACATACAGCCGTACTTCCGCGATGTCGTCGACCATCTGGCCCGGCTGAACGAGCAGATAGGGGCGTACGACAACCTCCTCGACTCCATCCTCCAGGCGCACCTCGCCCAGGTCACCGTCGCGCAGAACGCGGACATGCGGAAGATCACGGCGTGGGCGGCGATCGTCGCCGTGCCGACGATGGTCTGCGGTGTGTACGGGATGAACTTCGAGCACATGCCCGAGCTGCGCTGGACCTACGGCTATCCGCTCGTCCTCAGCCTCATGGCGACGGCCTGTGTGGTGATCTACCGGAGCTTCCGCCGTAACGGCTGGCTCTGATCCACGACCTCGCGGGCCGTGACCTCGCGCACCGGGCCTCGGGCGCGGTCACATCAGCGCGATGAACAGGCCCAGGCCCACGAGGGCGACCCCGCACGCGTAGAGCGCGAGCGTCACGGAGCGCGCCTCGTCGGACGGGTCGGTACGGCCCCCGGTGCACAGCCGGAGCGCGGAGGTGGCGAGCAGGAAGAGCGCGGTCAAGGAGAACGCGGCGACCAGGAGGGCCGGTGTGCCGGCGATCAAGGAATCCATCACCTGGCGAACCTCTCACAGGCCCTCGGTTCCCGCATGTCGGGACACTCCGGGCCGACGTACGACCGGCGCGGACGGAGGAACGGGTAACGGGTAACGGGTAGCGGAGTACGGGGATCGAGCGACATGCGGGGGCGGGCGCGGCCGGGGGGCGCCCCATTGCGGGGCCACGAAAAAGGTAACGGGCGGGGACGGAGGTAAGCGGAACGCGCGTGTACGGCATGGGGGTCGTCCGGAGGCGTCGGCGGGGGGGGCGGCCGGAAGGCGTCGGCGGGGACCGGCAGGCGTCAGCGGGGGTCGTCCGTCCGCGGTTCGTCCGGCGTCAGTTCTTCCAGCGTCTCGGACAGCCATGTCGTCCAGAACGACTCCAGCTCGATCCCGCCGCGCAGCACCCGGTGCTGCAGCCGGTCCCGCTCGGCCACCAGCCGTTCCGGGGGGAAGTCGCGCTCCTCGATCTCCCGGTACTGCTCCAGTTGCCGCAGATGGAGGGCGAGATGGCGCTCCAGCTCCGCCTTCAGACCCTCGCTTCCCACGACCGCCGCCGCCCGCAGCCGCAGCAGCAGGGCGTCGCGGAGCGGGCGCGGGTCCTCGGCGCGGGCGACCCAGGCGGACAGTTCCTTGCGGCCCGCCGGCAGCACCTCGTACTCCTTCTTCCGTCCACGCGTCGGCTGCGCGGACGGAAGGGCGCGGATATGGCCAGCCTGTTCCAGTCTTCCCAGCTCGCGGTATATCTGCTGATGTGTCGCCGGCCAGAAGTAGCCGATCGACTTGTCGAAGCGACGGGTCAGCTCCAGGCCCGACGACGGCTTTTCGAGCAGGGCCGTGAGGATGGCGTGCGGCAGGGACATGGCCTGATCCTGGCATGCCCCTCACAGGGTCGCCGCGAGCCTCGTCCCCTGGTCGATCGCACGCTTGGCGTCCAGTTCGGCCGCCACGTCCGCCCCGCCGATGAGATGGACGGAACGGCCCGCCGCCGCCAGTTCCTCGTACAGTCCGCGCATCGGCTCCTGCCCCGCGCACAGGACGATCGAGTCGACGGCCAGAACGCGGGTCGTGCCGTCGACGGTGATGTGCAGGCCGTCGTCGTCGATCCGCTCGTACGTGGCTCCGGCGGTCGTCGTCACGCCCCGGTGCCTCAGCTCGGTGCGGTGGATCCAGCCGGTCGTCTTACCGAGGCCCGCGCCGACCTTGCCGGTCTTGCGCTGCAGCAGATGCACGGCCCTCGGCGGGGCCGGGCGCACGGGGGCGGTGAGCCCGCCGGGCGCGCTGTAGTCGGTGTCGACGCCCCACTGCCGGAAGTACGCGTCGGCGTCCAGGCTCGTGCTCTCGCCGCCGTCGGTCAGAAACTCCGCCACGTCGAATCCGATGCCGCCCGCGCCGATAACGGCGACGCGTTCGCCGACGGGAGCGCGGCCGAGGAGGACGTCGAGGTAGCTGAGAACGCTGGGGTGATCGATGCCGGGGATGTCGGGGGTCCGCGGGCGCACCCCTGTGGCGATGACGATCTCGTCGTAGCCGTCGGCGTCCCCGTCCCGGCCGTCCCCGTTTCCTTTTGCCTTCTCGTTTCCGGCTTCGGCTTCGGCTTCGGCTTCGGCTTCGGCGGTGAACGCGTGGCCGCCGAGCGTGTCGGGGGTGACACGGGTGGACAGGCGGACGTCGACACCGTGCGCCGCGAGCTGGTGGCGGAAGTACCGCAGCGTCTCGCCGAACTCCTCCTTGCCCGGGATCCGCTTGGCGATGTTCAGCTGACCGCCGATCTCGTCCGCCGCCTCGAACAGGGTGACCGCGTGCCCGCGCTCCGCCGCCGAGAGCGCGCACGCGAGCCCCGCGGGCCCCGCCCCGACGACGGCGACGCGCTTGCGCAGCCGGGTCGGGAAGAGCACCAGCTCGGTCTCGTGGCAGGCGCGCGGATTGACCAGGCAGGAGGTGAGTCTCCCGCTGAACGTATGGTCCAGGCACGCCTGGTTGCACCCGATGCAGGTGTTGATGGTCTCCGCGCGGCCCGCCGTCGCCTTGGCGACGAAGTCGGGATCGGCGAGGAACGGCCGCGCCAGCGAGACCATGTCCGCCCGCCCGTCGGCGAGCAGTTCCTCGGCGACCTCAGGGGTGTTGATCCGGTTGCTGGTGACCAGCGGCACGGAGACCGACCCCATGAGCTTCTTCGTCACCCAGCTGTACGCGCCGCGCGGCACGGAGGTCGCGATCGTCGGGATACGGGCCTCGTGCCACCCGATCCCCGCATTGATGATCGTCGCTCCCGCCGCCTCGATCTCCTTGGCGAGGGTGACGACCTCCTGCAGTGACGATCCTCCGGGCACGAGGTCGAGCATGGAGAGCCGGTAGATCAGGATGAAGTCGTCCCCGACGCGCTCCCGCGTACGCCGGACGATCTCCAGCGGCAGCCGGATCCGGTTCTCGTACGAGCCGCCCCACCGGTCGGTGCGGTGGTTGGTGGCGCTCGCGATGAACTCGTTGATGAAGTAGCCCTCGGACCCCATGATCTCGACGCCGTCGTACCCCGCGGACCGCGCGAGCACGGCGGCCCGTACGAAGTCCTCGATGGTCTGCTCGATCTCGTCGTCGGTCAGCGCATGCGGTACGTACGGGCTGATGGGGGCCTGAAGGGCGCTGGGCGCGACCAGGTCGGCGTGGTACGCGTACCGCCCGAAGTGCAGGATCTGCATCACGATCCGCCCGCCCTCGGCGTGCACCGCCTCGGTGACGATCCGATGGGCTTCCGCTTCGGCCTCGGTGGTGAGTTTGGCCCCGCCGTCCCAGGGACGGCCCCTCTCATTCGGGGCGATCCCCCCGGTCACGATGAGCCCGGCGCCGCCGCGCGCACGGGCGGCGTAGAAGGCGGCCATCCGCTCGAACCCGTTCTCCGCCTCCTCCAGACCGATGTGCATGGACCCCATGAGCACACGGTTCGGCAGCGTCAGGAACCCCAGGTCGAGGGGGCGCAGGAGATGGGGGTACGGGGTCATCCGGGGCCTCCTCGGGCGGTGTCGTCCGGTCCAGTTGTAGCGACCTCTGCGCGATTGTGCAACCAGTTGCATAATCGCTCGGCCGTGACCTCGGACACGCACTCCCCCTACACAGAACCCCGACTCAGCCCCTCTCCGGGGAGAGCGGCGACCGAGAACGACGAGGCTCACCGGTCGTCCGGCCTGCGGGAACGGCTATGAGCTGCGGCGTTACAGCTGTTGCCCCTGTGGGGGCACCGTCCGACAAATGTCTTACTCACCTATCTAAGTGATAGTGACCACTGCGCCCGCCCTGCGCCCATAACGTGCTGATGTGGCCCGATGGGAGCAGTTGAGCGCACTGGCGATCACGGCGATTCTCGGCTCGCAGGGGGTGGGGGCAGCCACCGCTGTGGGCGATGCCGCGGCAGGCTTATTACGGACGTCGGCGTCCGCGGTGTCGACGGCGACCGCGGCGACTTCCGCTTCGGCGACTTCCGTGTCGGCGGCCTTCGCGAGGGGCCCGGAGTCCGGGCGCGGGGCGAAGGCCGTGTTCCGGCCGGGCGCGGACGACGACGGCGATGGGGACGGGGACGGGGACGGCCATGGCCACGGCGGTACGGACCCGGTGTCGGGGCTGGTGGACGGCCTGCTGTCAGGGTGGGGAGGCTCGCGGGAGTCCGCGGAGTCGGCACCGACGTCACGCCCCGTGGAACCGCCCAGGCCGAAACCGCGGCCCACGCCTGAGTCCGAACCGAGGCCCGGCGCCAAGCCGAAGCCTGAGCCGGAATTCGAACCGAAGACGGGACCGAAGACCGAACCGAAGACCGGACGGAAGACGGGGCCGAAGACCGGACCGAAGCCCGCGCCCGCGCCGCTGCCCGGCACCGCGCGGAAGCCCGTGCCCGCGCGCGACGGCGTACCGCCGACCAGGCCGAAGCCCGCATCCGCATCCGCATCCGTACCCGGTCCCGCACCCCGCCCCGTACCGTCGGCCGACCCGGCACCCGGCCCTCCCGAGGACCCGGCACGGCACCACCGACCCCGGCCGGTGTTCTGGCCGCACCCCTTCCACCTGTCGGCCTCGGCGTACATCAGCGTGCCGGGCATCCTCTGCTCCTCGGCCTCCGTCTCGGCGTCCGGGCCGCTGCCGCTGTCGGTCTACGTATCCGTGTCGGTCTACGTCTTCCGCGACTGCCCGGCTCCGCCGCCACCACCGACACCCACCCCGAGCCCTACGCCAACCCCGACGCCACCCCCCACATCCACACCCCCGCCCACGCCGACTCCCACTCCCACACCCACGCCGACTCCGGTCGAGACCCCCACGCCACCGGCGGCCGTACCACCGCCGCCCGTGCCGGCACCGCCACCAACACCGGCACCGGCTCCTTCGGCGAGCCCCCGCGCCATCGTCCTCCCGGCCCCTCCCCCGCCGCCGCCCGCCGCCCGGCCGCCCGCCGCGCCGCCGCGAGCGCAGCCCGTACGCCATCACCGCCCGCTGTCCGGGAGGCCCGAGCGCGACGGGATGCCCCTCGTCGTCCTGGTGCTCGTCACCACCACCCCGGCCGTACTCGCCGCGGCCCTGCTGAAGCCCCGGCGCGGGCGCTGAGCGACAGCCGCCAGCGGCCCCGGCGGCCCTAGGTCGCACAAGCCCCCTCGTACACACGAACACAGACACGGAGATCCCCATGTCCGAATGGCTTGTCCTGGCCATCGCGATGGCCGCCGCCTGCGGTGTCGTCCTCATCGGCACACTGCTCAGCCACCGCCGACGGGAGAAGGCCCTGGCATCCGCGGAAGCGGGGGAGGCGGGCGAAACGGGTGAGACAGGCAAGACAACGCCAGGGGCCGAGGCCGACGAGACCCCCGACGTCCTCGAGTACATGACGATGATGCTCGGCGTGGTGTACGCGATCGTCCTGGGTCTCGCGATCGCGGGCGTCTGGGAGGCCCGCAGCACCGCGCAGGACGAGGTACGCCGTGAGGCACAGGCCCTGTACGAGGTCACCCAGCGCGCGGACGTCTTCCCCGCCGACTACCGGAAGAAGCTCACCGCCGACGTCGACGCCTATGTCTCGTACGTCGTCCACCGGGAGTGGCCGCGGATGATCGACGGCAAGGAGATCTCCGACCGCGGGGCCGAACTGCTCACCACCGTACGGACGGATGTGGCCAGGCGAGCGCCCGTGGGGGAGCTGGAGGCTCAGGCGTACCAGCCGATGCTGGACCAGGTGTCCGTCGCCGACGACGCGCGCAACGCGCGCGTGGAGAGCGCGGGCGCGACCCTGCCGAGTGTGGTGTGGTTCGGCCTGATCATCGGTGCGCTGATCACGGTGGGCCTGATCTTCACGATGCAGATCGGCCTCAGCTACCGGGAGCTGCTGCTCGCGGGGCTCTTCAGCGCGCTGATCGCGTTCCTGCTCTTCCTCGTGTGGGACTTCGACGCGCCGTTCGGACGGTCGGGGACGGAGTCGGCGGACGCCTTCCGCCGGCTGTTCCCGACGGCCGCCGGACCGGGCGATTAAGGACCTGGCCCGGACGGGGTCCGGGCCTGAGTCCGGAGCGGGGGCTTCTGGCGGGGCCCGGGACGGACCCCAGCCGGAGCCTCGGCCCTCAGAGATCTCAGAGGTCACAGGGGTCACAGAGATCCAAGGGGCCCGGCGTGGGGGGGCGGAATAGGACGACGGGGACTCTCGTTGTAGGGTTTAGTTCAAGATTCAACCAATGATTCCACCGACGGAATCAGGACTGAACCCGGAGAGGTGAGCTTCATGCAGTTCGGCATCTTCACCGTCGGCGATGTCACGACCGACCCGACGAACGGTCGTACGCCGAGCGAGCACGAGCGGATCAAGGCGACGGTCGCCATCGCCCAGAAGGCCGAAGAGGTCGGCCTGGACGTCTTCGCGACCGGCGAGCACCACAACCCGCCCTTCGTTCCGTCGTCCCCGACGACCCTCCTGGGTCATATCGCGGCCCGGACCGAGAATCTGATCCTCTCCACCTCGACCACGTTGATCACCACCAACGACCCGGTGAAGATCGCCGAGGACTACGCATACCTCCAGCACCTCGCGGACGGGCGCGTCGACCTGATGATGGGCCGCGGCAACACCGGACCCGTCTATCCCTGGTTCGGCCAGGACATCCGCCAGGGCATACCGCTCGCGATCGAGAACTACGCGCTTCTCCGCAGGCTGTGGAGGGAGGACGTGGTGGACTGGGAGGGCAAGTTCCGTACGCCGCTCCAGTCCTTCACCGCGACCCCGCGCCCGCTGGACGGCGTGCCCCCGTTCGTCTGGCACGGCTCGATCCGCTCGCCGGAGATCGCCGAGCAGGCCGCGTACTACGGTGACGGCTTCTTCCACAACAACATCTTCTGGCCCATGCAGCACACCAAGAAGATGGTCGACCTCTACCGGAAGCGGTACGCGCACTACGGGCACGGAACGCCCGAGCAGGCCATCGTCGGACTCGGCGGCCACGTGTTCATGCGCAAGAACTCGCAGGACGCCGTCAACGAGTTCCGTCCGTACTTCGACAACGCGCCGGTGTACGGGCACGGTCCCTCGCTGGAGGACTTCAGCGAGCAGACGCCGCTGACCGTGGGCTCCCCGCAGCAGGTCATCGAGCGGACCCTCGGATTCCGTGACGCGATCGGGGACTACCAGCGCCAGTTGTTCCTGATGGACCACGCCGGGCTGCCGCTCAAGACCGTACTGGAGCAGCTCGACATCCTCGGCGAGGAGGTCATACCGGTACTGCGCAAGGAGTTCGCGAACCTGCGGCCCGCCGGAGTACCGGAGTCCGCACCCGTGCACCCCGCGGTCGCCCGCGCGAACGCGTCCGGCGGCGGAAGCGCCTCGCCGTTCTCGGAGAACTCGAACAACTCGAACAACTCGACCGGCTCGAAGGAGACGTCATGACCCTGAAGCTGGTGGCCGTATCCGCCGGGCTGAGCGTGCCGTCGTCGTCCCGTCTGCTCGCCGACCGGCTGACCGAGGCCGTACGCACGTCCCTGGACGCGGGCGGGACCGAGGTCGAGATCAGGGTCGTCGAACTGCGTGAGCTGGCGGTTCCCATCGCCAACCATCTGGTGACGGGGTTCCCGTCGCCCGCGCTCGGCGAGGCGATCGAGGCGGTGGAGGAAGCGGACGGACTGATCGCGGTCACGCCCGTCTTCACGGCCTCGTACAGCGGGCTCTTCAAGTCGTTCTTCGACCTGTTCGAGCCCGAAGCCCTCACCGGGAAGCCCGTCCTCATCGGGGCGACCGGCGGCACCGCCCGGCACTCGCTGGTGCTCGAGCACGCGCTACGTCCGCTCTTCGCCTATCTGCGGGCGCTGGTCGTGCCGACGGCCGTCTACGCGGCCTCGGAGGACTGGGGCGGCTCGGGCGATCCACTGACGGACACCCTGCCGGTACGGATCGTGCGAGCGGGAGGACAGCTCGCACAGCTGATGACCGGCACGGTCGGCCCCGTCGGCAGGCCGGGCGAGCCGGTGGCGGCGACCATGCCCTTCGACTGACCCCGGCGGACCGCCCCACGACAGGCCGACCCTCACGGGAACCCGTACTCCGTACCCCGTACCCCGGAACCCGGGGTACGGAGTACGGAGTACGGAGGTCTCGGCGTGGCCCCGGAGAGGTCGTCACCACCGTCGGTGCACGGTTGCCTTGCTGCCGGTCACCAGGCTTGCAGGCGGAACGTCTTCGGCCACGACCGCGCCGGCGGCGACCACGGCATCACGGCCAATGCTGACGCCGGGCAGGATTGTGGCACCGGCGCCGATCCACACGTTCTCCGCCACGTCGATGGGTGCGCCGGTGAGGTACAGCCGCCGCTCCTCGGGATCGACCGGGTGGCCGCTGGTGATGAACGTGACCTTCGGGCCGACCATCACGCGCTCGCCGAGCCGGATGCCGGCATAGTCCAGGAACGTGCAGTTCTGGTTGATGAACACGCGCTCGGCGAGGTCGAGGTTCAGGCCATGGTCCGTGAAGAAGGGGGGATAGATCGTGACTCTCGGTGGCAGTGGCTTGCCGAGGATCTGCCCGAACAGTTCCGCCTTGCCCGCTTCGTCCTCGAAAGGTAGGACGTTCAGGCGGGAGGTGAGCTCGGTGACCCGCAGGACCCTCTCGGCCATGGCCTGGAACTCGGCGCTGTGGATGCGCATGAGACGGTCGCTGGACATGCCGCGATCCTTTCTGGTGTACCGGTGACCAGATCAGACTCACCAGATGGTCGATTCCAAGGGGTGCCCGCGGAGACGAGAACGAGGGCCTCCAAGATTGTTTTGTGACGAACAACCTGGACACCCTCGCGACGGCACTCTATGAACGGCACTCTATGAGACGACCGACAACCTGCTGAGGGAACGTCCGGATCTGGCTCCGCGGCGGCCGGCCGCGGGGATCGCAACGCGAACTCGCCCAACAGGGAGTCGAATTGCTGCGCCCCCACCCGCAAGGGCGAACCACAGCGGCCCGGCGGGTCCCTGTTCAAGCCGCTACGGCAGGCCATCGAGTCGATCAACGAGACCTTCAAGGGGCAGCTCGACCTCGAACGACACCGGGGACGCACACCCCGCGGTGTCCTCACCCGCGTCATGCAGCGAATACTCGCGCTCACCGCCGCGATCCGGCACAACGACCGCACCGGACAAGACACCCTCCGCTCACTCACCCCGTACTATCACGGCCCCCGTTGGAATTGATCATCCAGGCTCAGGGCGTGCAGCCTCTGGTGCTAATCGACCTGGACAACACGTTGGTGGACCGGCAGCTCGTCAGGCCCGGCCGGTCCACGACGTACGTGTTGCCGTACCGGTCGTTGCGGTAGAGCGCCTCGCCGGGGAACTCGGGCACCGCCTTCCGAGGCGCCGGATTGGCGGCCTCCGGCGTGCGGATTCCGAGGCGCGGCTTTCCGGCGCGGAGCCGGGCGCGGACGGCTGACCTGCGCATACGCCGGGGGCGGGGATTCTCGCATGCCGATTGTCAGTGCCCCCTCTTATCGTTTTGGGCATGACCCCTGCACTCATCGGGCGAGATCACCCCGCGGGCGTCCTCCGGGCCGAGATCGGCCGGGCGACGGAGAGCCACGGGGGCCTCGTGCTGGTCACGGGAGAGGCGGGCATCGGCAAGACGGCGCTGGTCACCGAAGCGGCCGACGAAGCGAGGCGGCGCGGGGCGCTGGTGCTGGGCGGTTCGTGCTGGGACTCGGAGAGCGCGCCGGGGTACTGGCCATGGGTCCAGGTCGTCCGAGGGCTGCGGCGCGGGATGTCGGCCGAGGAGTGGGCCGAGGCCGAGAGCGCGGCGGGCGGGCGGCTCTCGGTCCTCCTCGGCGAGGACCCCACCGGCCGCGACGAGGGCGGCGAGAGCTTCGCGATGTACGACGCGGTGACGACCGCCCTGGTGACGGCGTCCCAGAAGCAGCCCGTCGTGGTCGTCCTCGACGATCTGCACTGGGCGGACCCGGCCTCCCTCAAGCTGCTCGAATTCGCCGCACAGCATGCGTGGTTCGAGCGTTTGCTGCTGATCGGCACCTATCGCGACCCGGAGGTGGAGGCCGCCGGCCACCCGCTCCAGCAGTTGATCGTGCCACTGGCGGCGCGGGCGGCGGCGACCATGCCCCTGACCGGCCTGGGCCGGGATGAAGTGGGAGCGCTGATAGCTCTCATCGCGGGCCGCGGGCCGGATCCGGAACTGGTCGAGGAGATCCACCGGCGCACCGGGGGCAACCCGTTCTTCGTGGAGCAGACCGTTCGCATATGGGGCGGCGGCAGCCCGGTCACCACGGTCGCGCCCGGTGTGCGCGAGGCGGTCCGGCGACGGCTCGCCCTTCTGCCCGACCAGGTCGTCCGGTTGCTCGAAGTGGCGGCGGTGCTCGGCCGCGAGTTCCACCGCCAGGTGCTCGCGGCGGCGGCCTCCGAGCCCGTACCGCAGGTGGACCGGCTGTTGGAACGGGCGATCGCGGCCCGGCTGGTGACCGTGCGGTCGGCCGGCCGGTTCGCCTTCGTCCACGATCTCGTACGGGAGACGCTGTACGAAGCCCTGGACGAGGCGCGCAGGCGTTCGGGCCATGCCGCGGCCGTACAGGCGCTGGACCGGGCCGTGCGGCCACGCGGCTTCTCCCCCGCGGCGGTACGGCCACTGGACGGCTCCCCCGCGCTCGGCGACAAGCTGCTCCCCGCCGATCTCGCGCGGCACGCGTATCTGGCGGGCGGCGAACTGGACGGCGGCAGGCGGGCCGATCTCCTGGTGAGCGCCGCCAGGGACGCGTCCAGCAGGCTGGCGTCGGAAGAGGCCATCGGCCACTACCGGCGTGCGCTGGAGGTCGCGGACGGCGACCCCCGCAGGGCCACGCTGATCATGCTCGACCTCGGCAGCTTTCTGCTGCGCTTCGGCAAGGAGGACGAGGCATGGCAGTGCTATGAGCAGGCGGTGACCCTCGCCCGTGAGATGCGCGAGCCCGGGTTGCTCTCCCGTGTGGCCATCAGCGTCCACCAGCACGAATGCGCGATCAGGGGCCCGTCCGCCGGAACCACGCGCCGGGGCGATCTGCTCCGCGAGGCGCACGGCGCGCTGATCGGTGATGGGGACAAGCCGACCGGTCTCTCCGCCGAACGAATGGTCCAGGATCTGGCCATGCGGACCACCGCACTGGCCCGGCGCGAAGACGACGACGACGCGCTCGCGTTCGCCCTGTGGGCCCGGTTCGACTCCATCTGGGGTCTCGGCTCCGCGGCGGAGCGGCTCACTCTCACCGAGGAGATGACCGAGGTCGCCCGGCGCACCCACAACCGCGAGATGGAACTGCACGCCATGGGCATGTCCTGGGTGACGATGCTGGAGCTCGGCGACCCGCGCTATCTCAACCGGCTGCGTGTCTTCTCCGCCGACGCGGACCGGGTGGCTCTGCGCATGTTCGAGCTGTTCAAAGCCGTGGACAACTGTCTCGTCGCCGGATTCACCGGCAGATTCACCGAGGCGATGGACCTGCTGGCGGAGGCGAGAGGGCTTCAGCGCGACCATGGCCAGTTGAATTATGTGTCGACGCATATGTGGTGGGCGCTGTTCCTGATTCAGGGACGGTTCGAGGAAGCCCAGGCGGTGATCGACCAGTTCGACGAGGTGGACCACCCCTACCCCCAGCTCGCGATCGGGCTCACCGCGATCGAGCGCGGCGACCTCTCCCTCGCGCTGCGCATGACCGATGAACTGGCGGCGCTCCCCGAGCCGGTTCCCCGGATGTTCGCCCCGCTGGAGATGCGGCTGCGGGCCCAGACGGCAGCGGCATCGGGCGATCCGGCCCGGATCGAGGAGGCCAGGACCGCGTTGGCACCCCACGCCGGCCAATGGGCCGTCTCCCTGTACGGCTGCGACATCGGCGGCCCTGTCGCCCTCTGGCTGGGCATGCTGGACGCGGCCGGGGGGCGGCGCGACGCGGCGGTGGCCTCGCTGACAGCCGCGTACGAATCGGCCGACCGGATGCGGGCGAGGCCCTGGTCGGTCCGGGCGCGGGCGGCGCTGGTGCGGGTGCTGGGCCCCGACGCCCCCGACGAACTGACAGCAGGGCTACGGCGCGACGCGGAGCAGCTGCGGCTGACGTATCTGCTGGAGGAGAACACACGGGGAGCCGCAGGGCCTGCGGGAGCCTCCGGACTCGCTGGAACCGCCGGGCCTGCCGGAGCCGCTGGACCTGCCGGACCTGTCGCGATCGCTGGAGCCGACGCGGGCGCCTCGGCTGGGACGGTCAGGACGGGCGGCCACGGTGCGCCGGGTCGGGCCGGTACTTCGAGCGACTCGGGCGCGTCCGGTGAACCGGGCGCGCTCGGCGCTTCCCGTGTTTCCGGTGCTTCCCGTGTTTCGGATGCTTCCGGTGCTTCCATCGCCTCCGGCAGCGGATTGCGGGCGCATGGCCGGGCCGCGGATGCGTACGGGGGTATGGGCTCGGCGGCTGAACCCGCCGCAGCCGGGGACGTCTTCCCGGCCGGACCGGCCGCCACCGCCGAACCAGCGGTCGCCGAACCAGCCACGGCCGGGAGCACGGCAGAGCCAGGCGCCACCACCGAACCGGGCGGGGCCGCGGTCGAACCGGCCATGCGGTTCCGGCGTGACGGAGCCGTGTGGGCGCTCGCCTTCCAAGGCCGGTCGGTCCATGTCCCGGACGCCAAGGGGCTGCGGGACCTCCATACCCTGCTGGCCCGCACGGGCGACGATGTGTCCGCCGTATCCCTTCTCTCCCCGGAGGGCGGCGAACTGGCGACCGCGGCCCGCCGTTTCGGCGGTGACCCGGTACTCGACGAAGAGGCCAAGACCCGCTACCGGCGACATCTGGAGCGGCTGGACGAGGAAATCGACCGCGCCGCCGAACTGGGAGACGACCGCCGCGCCGCGGAGTTCGGCCGCGAACGGGAGCGTCTGCTCGACGAGTTGCGCTCGGCCGCCGGTCTGGGCGGCAGAACCCGCCGTCTGGGCGACGAGGCCGAACGCGCCCGCAAAACAGTCACCGCCCGCATCCGCGACACCCTCCGCAAGCTGGAGAAGCTCCACCCCGAACTGGCCGCACATCTCAGGGAATCGGTGACAACCGGGGCGTACTGCTCCTACCGTCCCGCGAAACCGACCCCATGGGGGCTCTGACGACGGACCGGGCGGCCCGCGGCAAGCGGACCGCGGCTGAGAGGGACGCGCGGGCAATGGCCCAGTCGGCGCGGCTCCCCAGCCGGAGGCAGGTGCCGCGCGCACCCAGCCGGAGACGGGAGGCTCGCGCACCCGGTCGGAGGCACGAGGCGCAGGAGTCCCGCCGGAGGCAGGTGTCGCGCACCCCCGGCCGGAGAAGTGAACCGGCCGGGGGTCCGCCGAAGACGGTCCGGACAACGGCCGTTGCCCGGACGGCTTCAGACGGCTGTCACATCCGCGACGACACAGCTGACATTGTCCGGGCCGCCCGCGCGACGGGCCAGGGCGATCAGCTCCTCCACCGCCTCCTCCGGGTCCCGGACCGCCTCCAGGACGTCCCGTACATCGTCGTCCGAGACCACCGTGAACAGGCCGTCCGAGCAGAGCAGATACCGGTCGCCCGCCCGCGCTTCCCGCAGCCGCAGATCCGGGCGGGCCGGGTTCTGACCGCCCTCCAGCGCCCGCAGCAGCATCGCCCGCTGGGGGTGGGAGGCGGCCTCCTCGGCCGTGAGACCGCCTTCGTCGATCATCGCCTGGACGACGGTGTGGTCGTGGGTGATCCGGAAGAGTTCCCCGTCGCGCAGCAGCAGAGCCCGGCAGTCGCCGATATGCACCAGGGCCAGCCGTGAACCGTGCAGCACCATCGCGGTCAGGGTCGTGCCGGAGTCGGCGAAGCCGTTCACGGCGGAGTGGGCCCGGTGCACCGCGTCCTCCAGCGCGTTGAGCAGATCCCCCGCCCGTGTCTCGCCCGGCTGCGGGGCGTCGTCCAGTTCCCTGAGCGCGTCGATGGCGGCGGCGCTAGCGGGCGCGCCGTCCCCGCCGAAACCGTCGGCGACGGCAAGGACCCGTGAAGTGGCGTATACGGCGTCCTGGTTGGTCTCACGGACGAGACCTCGATCCGTCCGCGCGGCATAGCTGATCCCGAGTGTGGGTGCTGTCATCGTTCCTTCGTCCTCTCCCCTGAACGGCGCCGCCCCGGACACTCGGGACAGCTGATCGGCGAGGAAGAGCACCAGGTCGCGTCGGGCGGCGGTCTCCGCCTCGACCCCGTTCCAGTACGCCCGGACGGCCTCCGCCGCGGCGGCCGGATCCGACTCCCACAGATCACAGACCTCGCGGATACGGGCCGACGGCATCCCGATCCGCCGCAGCCACGCCACCAGCCGGGCACGCTCCAGCTGGGACTCGTCGTAGTAGCGGTAGCCGGTGTACTCGTCGACGTGGTCCGGCGGCAGCAGCCCCAGTTCGTCGTAGCGTCGCAGTGCCTTGGCCGACAGCCGGGAAGCACGGGCGAACGCCCCGATCGTGAGCCGTCCCCGCCGGTCCCCCGACTCGCTCTGATCCATGCGGTGATCTCCTCGCGCCGGGGTGGTTGGCCCGGCGGAATCGATACTGGAGTCTCCCTGGGGGAGAAGGTCAACCGGCCGGGCGTCGGAACCGGTGGAGCACCGGATCCGGCCGGCGGGGACGACCGGCAGCCGGAATCTCCAGGGGATCACCGAGGGGCTCCTGAAGCACCTGGGGGCCGGTCGGGACCCCGGCACGCGAGCCCGGCACCGAACCCGCACCCGCACCCGCACCCGCGGTCGAACCTCGCGAGTGGCTCCCGGGAAACACGGAGGCGTCGGGACCACTGCCGTCCCAAGGCCCCGACGCCCATGCCCCGCACTCCGCTTACCCGCCTTACTTGCGGTTGTAGAGCCGCATGGTGATCGCCCCGAAGACGACCACGAACAGCCCTGACCAGCCCAGCGACCATGCGATGTCCGCCGTCGGCCACTCGCCCGCCATCAGCTCCCGGACCGCCGTGGAAACGTGGCTCACGGGGCTGTTGTTGACGAACGCCTGGAGCCAGCCCGGCATGGTCTTGGGGTCGACGAAGACATTGCTCAGGAACGTCAGCGGGAAGATCACCATCATGCTGACGCCCATCACCGACTTCTCGGTGCGCAGCAGCAGCCCGAACATCGTCCAGATCCAGGAGAAGCTGAACGCGAAGACCATCAGCAGCGCGACACCGAGCACCACGCCGACGAACCCGCCGTCCGGCCGGTAGCCGATGATCATGCCGACGGTGAGCATCACCACGGAGGCGATGAGGTAGCGGATGGCGTCGCCGAGCAGATAGCCGACCATCGGGGACGGCCGCCAGATCGGCAGCGTACGGAACCGGTCGAAGACGCCCTTGGTGATGTCCGTGTTGATGGCGACACCCGTGTACATCGTGATCATCACGACGCTCATGGCGAGGATGCCGGGCAGCAGGAACTGGATGTACTCCGAGACCGAGCCGGCCAGCGCCCCTCCGAAGAGATACGCGTACATCAGGACCATCATGATCGGGAAGGCCGTCACATCGAAGAGCTGCTCCGGCACATGCTTGATCTTGAGCATGGCCCGCCAGCCGAAGGTGATGGAGGCGGAGAGCGCGCTCGGCCGCGGTGGTCGCTCCTTGCTCACCAGCAGTGCGGCCAGGTCCTCGGCCTTGGGCGCTGCGAGAGCGACGTCGTCGATGTCCTTGGTCGTGGTCGCGGTGCTCATGCCGCCGCCCCCTTCTTGTCGGTCAGGGCGAGGAAGACCTCGTCCAGGCTGGGCTGTCCCAGCGCGAAGTTGTCGACGGTGATGCCGGTACGGGCCAGCTCGGCGAGCGCCCGCGCGGCCTGCTCCGTGGCGTCCAGCCCGCTGCCGTGGCCGTTCACCCTGGCGGTGAGGGCGAGCGGGTCGGAGTCCAGCACGACCTCGGCCTCCAGGGCCAGGGCGAGCACCCGTTCCGCCTCGGCCCGCTGCTCGGCGTCCCGCAGCCGCAGATGGACCGTCCCCGAGCCGACCGATGCCTTCAGCTCGCCCTTGGTGCCCTCCGCGATCACCTTTCCGTGGTCGATCACGGCGATACGGGACGCCAGCTGATCGGCCTCGTCCAGATACTGCGTGGTCAGCAGCACGGTGGTGCCCTGGGCGACGACCGCGCGCACGATGTCCCAGACCTGATTGCGGCTGCGCGGGTCGAGACCGGTCGTCGGCTCGTCGAGGAAGAGCAGATCGGGGGTGTTCAGGATGGAGGCGGCGATGTCGATGCGGCGCCGCATGCCGCCCGAGTAGTTCTTCACCTGTTTATCGCTCGCCCCGGCGAGACCGAAGGCTTCGAGGAGCTGCTCGGTGCGGATCCGGGCCGCCTGCTTGGAGTGGCCGAGGAGCCGCCCCAGCAGCACCAGGTTCTCCGCACCGGTGAGGTCCTCGTCCACCGACGCGTACTGGCCGGTGAGGCTGACCCTGCTGCGGACGGCGTCCGCGTCCTTCCGCACGTCCTTGCCGAAGACACGGGCCTCGCCGCCGTCGGGCCGCAGCAGGGTGGCGAGCATCTTGACCGTGGTGGTCTTTCCGGCGCCGTTCGGGCCGAGGACGCCGTAGACCGTGCCGGCGGGGACGGCGAGATCGACTCCGTCGACGGCCCGGTTCTCGCCGAAGACCTTCACCAGGCCCTTGGTCTCGATTGCCAGTTCTGTACTCATCAGTCGGATTCCCTGTTTCCTTGGTCCTTCAAAATCGAAAGTCTCTTTGGGCGGGGTTGGGGTTTCGACTCCGCCGGCCGCCGGAACTCATCGGAACTCATCGGCCGGACGGTCGGGGCGGTCGGGGCGGTCGGGCCCGGAGGACGGGTCGGCCGGTCAGAAGATGTACGGCCGGGCGGCACGGGCCTCGCGCAGAGCGAACCCCCACCAGCCGAGCTGGTCAAGCATCAGATCGGCCGCGCCTTCGCACACGTCCCACCGCTCGTCGAGGAAGTCGATGCAGACTCCATTGCGCAGGGTCACGGTGTGCAGCTCGGTGAAGACCGAGCGCAGCTGCTCGACCGCGTAGAGACCGGACGAGCCGTGGCCGTAGCTGACGAAGGCGATCGGTTTTGCACGCCATTCGTCATAGGCGCAGTCGATGGCCTGCTTGAGAGAGGCGGGGAACGAGCGGTTGTACTCAGGGGTGACGACCACGAAAGCGTCGGCGTCGCCGACACGGGCGGCGAAGTCGCACATCTGCTCGGTGGCCTGTTCGGGGTAGCGCGCCGGGAGGTCGAAGTCGATCAGGTCGATGACCGACAGCTCCAGGTCCGTCCGCCCGGCGGCCCGCTCGGTGAACCAGCGGCCGACCTTCTCGCCGAGACGTCCTTCGCGCGTGCTCCCGATGATGACGGCGACGCGCAACGGCTGCGGGTCCCGCTCCCGCCCGTACGCGCAGGTCTCCCGACACTCCCACATCGGTCCCTCCCCCCCTCGGTCTGCGCTTGGTCTCCGCTCGGCTTGGTCTCCGCTCGGTCTTCGGCCGGTCTCCGTCGTACTCCCCGGCCCTCACCCATAAGGCGCGAGACGGCGACGCGCGGTCGCCAGATCAGATCTAGCGACCGCGCGCGAGGGAAGAAACAGCAGCTCAGGGCCGTGAAGGCAGGGTCGTGAAGTGGGTGGCGGGGGAGCCGAGGCCGTGAAGTCAGGGCAGCGAAATCAGGGCCGTGAAGTCAGGGCCGCAGCGTCAGGAAGCCGTCCCCAGGAAACGTTCCGCCCACATCTTCAGCAACCGCTCCTCGAACGCCGGATCGTCCCGCAGCACACTGGTCAGTGCGAGGCCCCGGTGCAGCACCAGCAGGGATTCGCAGAGCAGGGCGAAGTCCTCGCGCGCGGCCACGTCCGGCCCGAAGACCTCGGCGAGCACGGCGCGCTGGGCCGCCCCCACCTGGCGCTCGGCGGGAAGCAGGGCCGCCTTGAGGTGGGGGTCGGTCCGGGCGGCCAGCCACAGCTCCAGACCGGCGAGGAAGTACGGGCCCGACATCGCCGTACGGAGCAGGGCGAGGCCCTCCTCCCGCGTCTGCTTCCCCGCGTCCGCCTCTTCGCGCAGATGGGCGAGGCGCAGTTCGGCCACATGGTGGGTCGCGGCGGTCAGCAGATCCGCCTTGGAGGCGAAGTGGTGCAGGAGCGCGCCCCGGGAGATCCCGGCCCGTTCCTGGACCCGCTGGGTGGTGGTGCCCGCGAAGCCGTAGTCGACCAGACATTCGATGGTCGCGTCGAGGAGGCGCTGACGCGTCTCCTCCCGGCGTTGCTGCTGAGTACGGCGGGTGGCGGGGCGCGGCGCGGACATGCACTGAAGGTACCGGCAGGAGAAGACCAACAACAAACAGTCTAGACGGATTGTATGTTGCGGGGTTATCGTCCGGAACATGCTTGCCGTAGACCTGGTCCGCCTGGGCGCTGCGCGCTTCGCCGGACGCACCGCCGTGCACTTCGAAGACCGTTCACTCACCTATGCCGAGGCCGACGAGGCCGCCAACCGGCTGGCCCACGTCCTCGCCGGGCTCGGTGTCAGCCGTGGCGACCGGGTGGGCCTCCTCCTCGGAAACGGGCTCTGGTCCGTCTCCGTCGACTTCGCCTGCCTCAAGGCGGGCGCCGCCCGTGTCCCGCTCAACGGCCGCCTCTCCGCGGCCGAGCACACCCGGATGCTCCAGGACACCGGGGTCACCCTCCTCGTGTACGGGCCGGAACTGAGCGAACGCGCCCAGGAGCTCAAGGCCGCCCTCCCCGGACTGGCACTGGCCTGCCTCGGCCTCTCCGAGGACTCGGGGGACCTCGATCTGATGGCCGCGATGCGGGAGGCCGACCCGGCCGATCCGATGCTGCGCGCGGAGCCGGACGACGTGATCCTGATCCTCTACACCTCGGGCACCACAGGCACGCTGAAGGCCGCGCAGCACACCCAGGCGAGCTATGCCGCGATCACCGCGAACATCCTGGCCAACCTGGTCTCGCCGGGCCGTGACGACGTCATGCTGCACGCCGCCTCGCTCATCCACGCCAGCGGCACTTTCGTCCTGCCGTACTGGGTGCGCGGCGGTGCCTCCGTCGTCCTCAGCGGCTTCGAGCCCGACGCGTACCTCGACGCCATCCCCCGGTACGGGGTCACGGCCGTCAATCTCGTGCCGACCATGCTCGGCATGCTCTTCGCCGGCGGAAAGGCCGAGAAGGCCGATCTCGGCAGGCTGCACACCGTCGTCTACGGGGCGAGCCCGATGCCGCGCCCGCTCATCGAGCACGCCCTGGACGCTTGGGGACCCAAGTTCGTGCAGTACTTCGGGCAGACCGAGGCGCCTCTCTGTCTCACGGTCCTGGACCGGGACGACCACGCCGAGGGCGGCGAGCTGCTCGGCGCCGCCGGACACCCGGTGATCGACGCCCGGCTGGTCCTCACCGACGAGCACGGATCCCCCGTCGCGCGCGGCGAGATCGGGGAGGTACGGGTCAAGGCCCCGTTCGCCATGGCGGGCTACCACAACGCGCCCGAACTGACCGCCCAGAGCCTCACCGCCGACGGCTGGATCCGCACCCGTGACCTGGCGCGCTTCGACGACCGGGGCTATCTGCACCTGGTCGACCGCAGCAGCGACATGATCATCACGGGCGGCTACAACGTCTATCCCCGTGAGGTCGAGGACGCGCTCGCCTCCCATCCGGCGGTCGCCCAGTGCGCTGTCGTCAGCGCGCCCGACCCGACCTGGGTGGAGGCGGTCACCGCCTTCGTCACCCTGCGGCCGGGCGCCGAGACCAGCGAGGCGGCGCTGCGTGACCACGTACGCACACGGCTGGCCGGCTACAAGGTGCCCAAGGCCGTCCACTTCGTCGACGCGATCCCGTACTCCCCCGTCGGCAAGATCCTCCGCCGGGCGCTGCGCGACCCGCTGTGGAAGGACGAGGCGTGACCCTGTGAGCGAGGCGTGACCCTGTGGAAGGCGTGACCCTGTGTGGGAAGACTGGGGATGAGTGAGGAATGAGTACCGACGAAACCGCGGGTACCGCGGTTCGGACTTCGAGTCCCGCGGTTCGGGTGGAGCGGAACGGACCGGTCTTCACGGTCGTCCTCTCCCGCCCGGAGGTGCGCAACGCCGTGGACGGACCGACCGCCGCGCTGCTCGCCGACGCCTTCCGGCAGTTCGAGGACGATCCGGACTCGGCCGTCGCCGTGCTCTGGGGAGAGGGCGGCACGTTCTGCGCCGGGGCGGATCTCAAGGCGATCGGCACCGAGCGGGGCAACCGGGTCCTGGCCGACGGCGACGGCCCGATGGGCCCCACCCGGATGCGGCTGTCCAAGCCGGTCATCGCGGCCGTCGCCGGGCATGCGGTGGCCGGCGGGCTGGAGCTGGCCGCCTGGTGCGATCTGCGGGTCGCCGAGGAGGACGCGGTCTTCGGGGTGTTCTGCCGGCGCTGGGGGGTACCGCTGGTGGACGGCGGCACCGTGCGGCTGCCCCGGCTGATCGGTGAGAGCCGGGCCATGGACATGATCCTCACCGGCCGCCCGGTGCCGGCGCGGGAGGCGTACGCCATGGGCCTCGCCAACCGCCTGGTCCCGGTCGGCGAGGCCCGGTCCGCCGCCGAACGGCTGGCGCGCGAGATCGCCGCGTTCCCGCAGCTGTGTATGCGCGGCGACCGCCTGTCGGCGCGGGAACAGCACGGGCTGAGCGAGCCGGAGGCGCTGGCCGTGGAGTACCGGCACGGGCTGGTCCCGCTCACCGCCGGGGAGACCCAGTCGGGCGCGGACCGGTTCGCGGGCGGAGCGGGCCGTCACGGTTCGTTCGAGGACGCGTAGGCCGTGCCCTCCGGCCCTGTCGTGGCGGGTGGCCGCCACGACAGGGCCGGGGCGCGTCTCTGCCGCCCGGTGAGTCGCCCGTCCCGCGTACGGGCGCGTGGGCCGGTTCCCCGTCCCACGTACGGGCGCGTAGGTCAGTCACCCGTCCCGCCGGTAGGCGGCGTACACCCGCCCGGTAGACGCATGGACGAGGCACTTGTCACGGGTCACTTGTCGTAGACGGGTCACTTGTCATGCGTATAGAGGACGTAGAACGAGACGACCCACATCACCACGGCGAAGACGAGCCCGATCCCCACCGACCTGAGCACACTGGCCCCGGTCAGGTTGTGCAGAAAGCCGATCGCCACGCCGCACACCACGGCGTACGCCGTGGAGCGCAGCTCGCGCGGAAGAGCACCCTGGATACGGCCGAGGCCGTAGGCGATCGCGGTGAAGATCAGACCGGCGACGACGCCGTAGAGGACGTCCCACCAGCTGACGGCCTCGCCGGTACGGCGGAGGAAGCCGGCGTAGAAGCCGAAGAGCGTGCCCAGGGCGATGGGCATCCCCCAGCCGAGACGGCCGTGGTGTCGGGCGGGCATCGTTGCCGGTGCAGCCATGGCTGAGGCTCCTTCCCTCTCGTTCCTTCTCGCGTACTCCTTTCAGGGCACACCTCCGGATCCCGCCCGGCAACTCGTACGGCCTGACCACGGGGCCGGAACCCGCCCCCGGCACGCGGGGGCCCGGTCGGCGGAGCACCGCTCGCGCTCGCGCCCCGGCCCGCGTTCCATGGAGATGTGCGGAGCATCCTCTCGACAGTGCTCGTGGTCCTCGTCGCCCTTCTGACCCCCCTGAGCGCGCTCGCCGTCTGGGCGGACCGGGAGATCGGCGACACGGACGGCTACGTCACCGCGATGGCACCGCTCGCCACGGACCGCGCCATGGAGAACGCGGTCGCCGACCGCATCACCGATGAGGTGATGAAGGGGATCGGCCCGACGCCCGTGCAGGAGGGCTTCCAGGACGGCGTCCCGGACGCCATGCGGGATGTGGTGCACGACGCGGTGATCTCCTTCGCCGCGACCGACGCGTACAGAACCGCGTGGAACTCCGTCAACCAGGCCGCGCACACCGCGGTGGAGAAGGCGTTGACCAACCACCACAACGGCGAAACGGCCAGCATCGATCTGGCGCCGGTGCTCGAACAGCTGAAAGCGCAGCTGAGCGCGGACGGAGTGCCGTACGCCGGCAAGATCCCGGTCGGGAGCGCGAGGATCGCGGTCCTCGACTCCGACCGGCTGGGCGCGGCACGCGAGGTGTTCGACGTGCTTCAGACCGCGGGCATCCGGCTCCCCGTGGCCACTCTGATCCTGGCCACGATCGTCCTCTTCCTCACGCCCCGCCGCCTCCCCGCCCTCGCCCTGGCCCTCGCGGTGGGCGGACTGCTTCTGCTCCTCACCGTCGTCATCGGCCGCGCCCTCACCCTCGGCGACCTCCCCGCCCATATGAACCGCCCCGCCGCCACCGCCGCCTTCGACGCCCTCACCTCGACTCTCCGCGTGGCGTCCTGGTGGCTCACGGGGGTCGGTGCGGCAACGGCACTCTTCCTCTGGCACTCCCGCCGGAACCCGAGCCCCTCCGAGCCCGCCACCGCCCGCCCCCAGGGGGCGGATTCCCCCGCGTAGTGCGGGGTCTCAGCGCGTAGTGCGGGGTCTCAGCGCGTAGTGCGGGGTCTCAGCGTGTGTCGTGCAGTTCCAGTTCGACCAGGAGCGAGCGGTGGTCCGTGTTGTCCAGCTCCAGGAAGCGGGCTCCCCGCACCGAGAACTCCTCGCTGATCAGCACATGGTCGATCTGCGTGCCCAGCGGCCGTGCCACGGAGGTGGGCCAGGACGGAGTACGGGACGCGCCGCCGAGGGCGGCGCTGTCGCGCAGATCGCCCGCGTCCATTATTCGGCGGAAGGCGGCATGGTCCTGAGAGGCGTTGAAGTCGCCGGCGACGATGGCCGGGGAGTCTTTCGTCTCTGCCGCGTAGGTACGCATCCGGCCCAGCTCGCGACGCCAGTCGTCGACCCCGCTGGGAATCGGCGGCAGCGGATGCGCCAACTGAAGCTGCACTTCCCGGTCCGCTATCACGGCCACCGAGCCCGGCATGGCGAGTGTGGACTCGATGCCGGGCGCCTTGCGCAACGGGTACTTGCTGAGGATCGCCGAGCCGAAGGCCATATCGCCCTCGACGACATTGCGGTAGGGGTAGTCGGCCTGGGAGACCTGTGCGGCGAGCCCGTCCGAACACTGGGCCGCGCACTCCTGGACGAAGACCAGATCGGGGTTCTCACGCTTGATCGTCGCGAGCAGCCCTTCCGTGCCGTTCCCGAATTCCACGTTCGACGTGAGGACTTCGAGGCGGGCGACGACCTGGCCGGACGGATCCTCGGCCAGCCCGGTGTCGTACGGCCGGACGAACCAGCCGGTGACGGCGAGCACCGCCACCGCCCAGACCATCCCGGTCCGCCAGCGCGCGAACAGCGCCAGCAGCAGGGCGGCCCCGGCGGGCAGCAGCAGCCACGGGAGGAAGGCCAGCAGTTGCGGCACGGGGGTGACGGCGTCGGTGTCGGCCACCCGGCAGGCCGCCACCACGGTGGGCACGAGCAGCAGCAGGACCGCGAGCCAGACGGCGGGCCGGCGCCCGCCTCGGGGGCGGGCAGGAGCGTCCGGCTCCGCGGCTGGTGCCGCTGTCGAGAGGGAGCTGTCCAAATCCGGCCTCCGGGTGGGATATCCCGACGCGCTTGTCGCTCGTCGCTCGTCGCTGTTACTGGTCGCCTGTCAGCGAGCGACCGGTCAGCCAGTCGTCGGCCGGCTGTCGATCAGCCGGTCGGCCGTCAGCCAGCCGGTCGTTCGGTCAAGATCGAGCGGGCGGCTCACAGCACGCCGCCTCACCCTTCACCTGTGATGACTCCAGTTTCCGCTACTTCGTTCCCACAGCCCCCGCAGTGGCGACATCTCGCCACAACTCAGACACCCTCCTCCGCTTTCCGGGGCACAGGTTCTCCGGTTCCGGGGCACAGCTCCGGCCCCGGGGCACAGGTTCTCCGGCCGCCTTCCCGGGGGCGTACGGGCGCAGCGCCTCGATCAGCGGCTCCACCCCGAAGGTGAACTCCGCCATCTCAACCGACGGTGGCGGGTGGTCTCGGCACCGGCCCGGAACCCGCAGCGCCCACCCCGGCCCGCGGACCCGACAGCGCTGCTCAGGACGTGGGGAGGTTGCCCTGGAGGCGTTCCAGTTCGCGGCGGTCGCGTTTGGTGGGGCGGCCTGCGCCTCGGTCGCGGACGGCGATGGGGGCGGTGAACTCCCTCGGCGGGGGCGGCGGGCTGTTGTCCACGTAACACTGGACGGCCACCGGCGCGCCCACCCGCTTCCGGACGATCTTCGACACGACGACGAGCCGCTCGCGGCCGGCGTGAAAGAGGCGGATCTTGTCGCCCGTGCGCAGGGTGTGCGCGGGCTTGACGCGTTCGCCGTTGACGCGGACGTGCCCCGCCTTGCAGGCGGCGGCCGCCTGGGAGCGCGTCTTGGTGAGACGTACGGACCAGATCCAGGCGTCGACGCGCACGGACTCGCCTGCCGGTGTGGACGGACCCTCTGAAGCCATGCCTCGACTCTACGGCTCCGGAGGGCATCGGGGCGGGGGATATCGGCCCCGCCCCGATGCGGGAGGCTCGTGCCCCCGACCGGGAGGCTCGGACCTCTGATGCCGGAGGCCCGGGCCCCGATGCGGGAGGCTCAGGCTCCGACGCGGGTGGCCCGGGCCCCGATGTGGGAGGCTCAAGCCCCCGCCCCGTGGCCGGCGGCTCAGACGCCGATGTCGCCGCCGTCCTTGCGCCAGACGGCCACGACCGCCGGGCGGACGATCTTGCCGGGTCCGTCCGGCCACGCGCTCGCGGGCTTCTCGACGGACGCGCCGTCGATCTCGCCCGGATGCTGGACCGCGACCAGGACGCGACGCTCCTGGATGACCGGACCGCAGGTCTCCGCACCGATCGGGACGGTCAGGAACTGCTTGAGCTCACCGCGCCGCTCGCCGTGGGTGGCGACGCCGAAGAGGCCGTCGTGCGAGCCGAGCTTGGCACCGTCCGTGGAGATCCACAGGTTGCCGTGGGGGTCGAAGGCCACATTGTCGGGGCACGAGATCGGGCTGACCTTGTCCTTCGGGAAGCCCGCGAAGTACGTGGACGGGTCCTTCGGGTCGCCCGCGACGAGGAAGAGCCGCCAGGCGAAACCGTCGCTCGTCGGGTCGTCCCAGTTCTCGGCCAGCTCCAGGATGTGGCCGTGCTTGTTGAGGTTGACCGGGTTGGCCTCGTCCGCGGCGGGCTTGCCCGGCTTGCCGCGGTCCGTGTTGTTCGTCAGGGCCACATAGACACGGCCGGTACGCGGGGACGGCTCGACGTCCTCGGGACGGTCCATCTTGGTGGCGCCGACCTTGTCGCCCGCGAGGCGGGTGAAGACGTACACCTCGTCGGCCGTCATGCCGGGTACGTGGGACGTGTTCCCCGTGGCCAGCGGAATCCAGACGCCGGAACCGTCGAACTCCCCGTCGTTGGGCAGCTTGCCCGTGCCGTCGATCTCCTGCGGGCTGTCACCGGTCAGCTTGGCGACGTAGAGGGTGCCCTCGTCCAGCAGCGTGCGGTTGTGCTCACGCGCGGCCCGGGACTCGCCCTTCCGCATCTGCCGTGACGAGACGAACTTGTAGAGGTAGTCGAACCGCTCGTCGTCGCCCATGTAGACGACGGGCCGGCCGTCCTCGGTGAGACGCGGCTCCGCGGCCTCGTGCTTGAAGCGGCCGAGCGCGGTGCGCTTACGGGGCGTGAAGTCGGGGTCGTACGGGTCCAGCTCGACGACCCAGCCGAAGCGGTGGGACTCGTTGGGCTCCTGCTTGACGTCGAAACGCTTGTCGAACCGCTCCCACTTGCGCTCGGAGGCGCCGGTTCCGATGCCGTAGCGCTTGTCGGTGGCGCTGGAGCCGTTGGCGAAGTACTGGTTGAAGTTCTCCTCGCCGTGGAGCGTGGTGCCCCAGGGCGTGGTGCCGCCCGCGCAGTTGTTGAGCGTGCCGAGGACCTTGGTGCCGGACGGGTCGGCGGAGGTCTTCAGCAGGGCGCTGCCCGCGGCCGGTCCGGTGACCTCGAACTCGCTGGTGGCGGTGAGGCGGCGGTTGAGCTGGTGGCCGTTGACGGGCGTGAGCTTGCCGGACTTGCGCTCCTCCTCGACCACCACGACGGAGAGGCCGTGCGCGGCCCAGGCGATCTCGACCTGTTCGCGGGTGGGGTTGGCCGGATCGTATCCCTTGAACATCAGGATCTCGTCCGTGTACTCGTGGTTGGCGACCATGACCTGACGGCCGCGCTCGCCGCGCATCGGGAGCAGGGAGAGGAAATCGTTGTTGTAGCCGAACTGGCCCGCCTGTGCCTTGGCGGTCTGCTTGTCCGGGTTGAAAGAGGGCGCTCCGCGCAGGATGGGGTCACCCCACCGGATGACGACACCCTGGGTGTAACCGCTGGGCACGGTGACCTGGTCGGCGGTGTTGGGAGCGACGGGCGCGAAACGGAGTCCGCGGGCGCCGTCGGCGCTCCCGCCGGGGGTCTTGCCCCGGTGGCCGTCCAGGCCGGCCGCGGGAGCGGCGGACGCCTGGCCTCCGTCGAGGCCGACGACGGCGGTCGTGCCCGCGGCGGCCGCAACCGTGACGACCGCGGCGGCACGGACCATCGAACGCCGGGAAAGAGCACCGGCGATGATGTCGCCCGCGTACTCGTTGTCGCTGGTGTTCGGCACCTCGTGGAAACAGGCGTCTCCACAGCGGTAACGGCAGGTGAGCGCCGAACGCCCGCCCGCATGGGACGGGGTCCTCAGCAACGGCAGCAACTTGCGCACTTCGTCCTCCTCCGGCGCGCAGCGCGCCGACAGTCTGTCGGGACATCTCCGGGACGAGACGTTAGGGGCGAAGGTGCGCGACACGGCGGACGCCGGGTGAACGATGAATGAATCCGGTCGACGAGATGGTGTGGTCTCGGCCACGGGGTCCGCTGTCCCACGGGGGTGGCCTGTCGGCTCGCACGGCGGGGTTACGAGTGGGCGGCGGTGGCCGCCCCTGCGGGGCAGGGCGGCGGGTGGCCGCTAACCTTACGTGTCCGCCCTGGCCAGGACATGCCTTGGAAACCTTGGACCAAGTGCGGACAATCACCGCACTCAACTCATGCGAAAGGGCTCGCGACATGGGCATTCGGAGTTTGCTGCGCAAGGTGTTCGGTCGCGACCGTTCGGAGCCCAGCGAGTCGGTGACAGCCTCCGTCCCACCCCAGGGCGAACATACAGATTCAGCCACTTCGAGTACGCCCGCCGTGGCCTCTGAGGCTTCTGTGGCCGCGGAGGCTTCTGAGGTAACTGAGGCCGCTGAGGTCGCTGATGCCTCCGCGACTGTTCCGGATGCTCCTGTCGCTGTGGCTGTTCCCGATGCTCCCGTCGCTGTGGCTGCTCCCGTCGCCGAGGAGCCGGCCTCCGCGGCTCCGTCGGTGTCTCCGGCGGCCCGCGCGGCGGATCTGGTCTCGGCGGCGTTCGACAACCCGCAGCCCCGCCCGCGTACGGCATCCGTCCCGCCGCAGGCCCGTTCCGAACAGGCTCCGGGCGCGGAGCCCGAGGCAGGCTCCGAGAATCCCGCCACCGAGTCCGGAGCGGTGTCGGTCGAGACCGAGTCCGGAGCGAAGGCGGTCGCCGAGGCCGGCCGTGAGGCCGAGGTCGAGCCCGAGGCCAGCCCTGAGCCCGAGGCCAAGGTCGAGACCAAGCCCGAGGTCGAGGCAGCGGCTGGGCCCGAGCCCGAGGTAGCGGCTGAGGCCGAGGGCGAGCCCGAAGCCGGGGCCGAACCGGCGCAGGCGACGACAGAGGCGTCCGCCGCCGGCGAGGGCGACTCCGCGCCCGTAGCCGACGAAGAAAGCCGGGCGATCGCCGAACCGGAGTCGGTGACAGCCGCCCCGGACGCCGAGCCTTCCGTTCCTGCCCAGCCGACCGAGCCTGAGCCCGCGCCGGCGGAGCCCGCCGCGGATGTAGCGGACGTACCCGTCCCCACGAGCGCGGAGACCGCCTCCGGCGACCCGGACGAACCGCAGGCAGACGCAGAGGCCACGGCGGAGGCAGAGGCCGAGACAACGGCTGAGACAACGGCTGAGGTCGAGGCCGTCGCCGCCGAAGAGCCCTCGGCTCCCGCCGAGCCTGCCGTCCAGACCTCGGCGGAGCCCGAGGCGGTCTCGGCGGAGCCGGTAGCCGAAGCCGAAGCCGCACCTCCCGCCGAAGCACCCGCCGAGCCCACCGAAGCCGAGGCTCCCGCTGTGGAGCCGGAATCCGCCGAGCCCACCCCCGCTCCCGTCGCAGCGGAGAGCGCTCCCGCTCAGCAGGAGCGAGAGCAGGAACCCGAGCAGGCCCCCGAGCCGGAGCAGCCGCGAGCGACGGCAGCAGTGGCAGACCCGGAGACGGAAACCGAGACCGAGCCGGCGACCGAGGCAGAAACGGAAACAGAGACAGAACCGGAGGCGGGGACGGACGCGGACGCGGAGATCAGCGTTCCGGCCGCGTCTGCGCCGGCCACGTCCGATACCACCGCGTCTGCGCCGGCCACGTCCGATGCCGTCGACGCCATCGCCGCCACGGGCGTGCCCGAGCCCCTCGCCGCATCCCACGCCGCCGCCGGAGCCGCGCTCCAGCGCGCCGGGATCAGTGGGGCGCGCGCACGGGTGTACCTCGTGCTCGACAGGTCCGGGTCGATGAGGCCGTACTACAAGGACGGGAGTGCCCAGCACCTCGGGGAACGGACTCTCGCGCTCGCGGCGCAGCTGAACGGCGACGGCGACAGCGACAGCGACCCGACCGTCGGGGTCGTGTTCTTCTCGACGGAGGTCGACGGGACCGGTGAGCTGAGCGGAGATTCGTACGCCGGGAAGGTGGACGAGCTGCACGGCTCCCTCGGCCGTATGGGGCGTACGAACTACCACCTGGCCATCGAAGAGGTGCTCGCGCTTCACGCGAAGGCCGACCCCACCGCACCCGCGTTCGTCGTCTTCCAGACGGACGGCGCGCCGGAGTCGAAGACCGCCGCCACCGCCGCGCTGGCCGCCGCCGCGGGCAAGCCGGTGTTCTGGCAGTTCGTGGCGTTCGGGGAGCGGGACGCGAAGGCGTTCGACTATCTCCGGAAGCTCACGGTCGACAACGCCGCGTTCTTCCACGCCGGCCCGGCCCCCCGCGACCTCCCGGACGAGGAGCTGTACGACGGGCTCCTCAGCGTCTGGCGCCCGTGAGTCGGTAAGCCCGGAGGCGGGCGAGGGCCGGTACGGAACGGCCCCGCCCCCCGCCCTCGGCTTCCGCTCGGGCGCGCCCGTCCGCACAGGCGCGAAGCGGGCCCGTCGCCCCCACAGGGTCGACCGGTGAGGGCCACATCCGTGGGCCGATAGGATTTCGCCCATGGCGGCCACTGGATCCGAGAAGCAGGGGGCGACGGCGTATTACGTCACGACCCCCATTTACTACGTCAACGACGCTCCTCACCTGGGCCACGCCTACACGACCGTCGCAGGCGACGTGCTCACCCGCTGGCACCGCCAGCGTGGCGAGAAGGTGTGGTTCCTCACCGGCACGGACGAGCACGGTCAGAAGATCATGCGCACTGCCGAGACGAACGGCGTCACACCCCAGGAATGGTGCGACAAGCTCGTCGAAGAGGCGTGGAAACCCCTCTGGGAGCATCTGGACATCGCGAACGACGACTTCATCCGTACGACGGAGAAGCGGCACACGGACCGTGTGCAGGAGTTCGTGCAGGACCTGTACGACAAGGGCGAGATCTACCAGGGCGGATACGAGGGCCCGTACTGCGTGGGCTGCGAGGAGTACAAGCTCCCCGGCGATCTGATCGACGGCGAGGGCGAGTACGCGGGGCAGAAGCTCTGCCCGATCCACAAGAAGCCCGTCGAGCTGCTGAAGGAGGAGAACTACTTCTTCAAGCTCAGCGAGTACGGCCCGAAGCTGCTGGAGTTCTACGAGGCCAACCCCGGCTTCATCCAGCCCGAGTCCGCGCGCAACGAGGTCGTGAACTTCGTCAAGCAGGGCCTCCAGGACCTCTCGATCTCCCGGTCGACGTTCGACTGGGGCGTCAAGGTCCCGTGGGACGAGAAGCACGTCATCTACGTGTGGATCGACGCCCTGCTGAACTACGCGACGGCCGTCGGCTACAACGAGAACCCGGAGAAGTTCACGGAGACATTCCCGGCCGATGTGCACCTGGTCGGCAAGGACATCCTGCGCTTCCACGCGATCATCTGGCCCGCGATGCTGCTGGCGAACGGCCTGCCGGTGCCGGGCCGGGTCGCCGCGAACGGCTGGCTCATGGTCGGCGGCGAGAAGATGTCCAAGTCGAACCTGACCGGCATCAAGCCGCAGGACCTCACCTCCCACTTCGGCGTGGACGCGTACCGCTGGTACTTCCTGCGCGCGATCGCGTTCGGCCAGGACGGCTCCTTCTCGTGGGAGGACTTCACCGCCCGCTATACGAGCGAGCTGGCGAACGACTACGGCAACCTCGCGTCGCGCGTCGCGGCCATGGTCGCCAAGTACTTCGACGGCACGCTCCCCGAGGCGACGGCCTCCGGCGAGGCGGAACAGGCGGTCCGGGAGGGTCTGTCGAAGGCGGTCGCGGAGGCGGACCGGTTGATCGGCGACGAACTGGACTTCCAGGGCGGCATTCTGGCGATCTTCGACTTCGTCAAGCAGGTCAACGGCTATCTGACCGAGCAGGAGCCCTGGAAGGTCGCGAAGGACTCGTCGCCGGAGGGTCAGGCGCGGCTCGCCACGATCCTCTACACGGCGGCGGAGTCCCTCCGGGCGGTGGCGGTCCTCCTCAACCCGGTGATGCCCACGACCTCCCTCGCCCTGTGGGAATCCCTGGGCGCGGAGCCGCTCATCGGCGCGCTCTCCGCTCAGCGGGTCCAGGACGCGGGCGAGTGGGGCGTGCTCCCCGCGGGTGCGCGTGTGACGAAGGGCGCGGTGCTCTTCCCCCGTCTTGAGGAGCCCGCCAAGGCGTAGGTCCCGCCGCCGGAGCAGGTCGCGCTCGCTCGCAACGGACTGTGAAGGCCCCGTACCGCTCGCTGCGACAGCGAGCGGTACGGGGCCTTCACCCGAAGGGTTACGGAGGCTACTCCCCGGCCTTCGCCACCGGCTTCCGCAGCTGGATGTTCAGCTCGCGCAGCCGCGACTCGTCCAGCTCCGTCGGCGCGCCCATCATCAGGTCCTGCGCGTTGCCGTTGAGCGGGAAGGCGATCGTCTCGCGGATGTTCGGCTCGTCGGCGAGCAGCATCACGATGCGGTCGATGCCGGGCGCGATGCCGCCGTGCGGCGGGGCGCCCAGACGGAAGGCGCGCAGCACGCCCGCGAACTCGTGCTCGACGGTCTCGCGGTCGTATCCGGCGATCTCGAACGCCTTCAGCATGACCTCGGGCTCGTGGTTCCGGATCGCGCCGGACGACAGCTCGATGCCGTTGCAGACGATGTCGTACTGCCAGGCGAGGATGTCGAGGGGGTCCTTCTCCTCCAGGTCCTTCATGCCGCCCTGGGGCATCGAGAAGGGGTTGTGCGAGAAGTCGATCTTCCCGGTCTCCTCGTCCTTCTCGTACATCGGGAAGTCGACGATCCAGCAGAAGCGGAAGACGCCCTCTTCGAAGTGGCCGGAGCGCTTGGCGGCCTCCACCCGGACGGCGCTCATGATCTTGGAGACCTCGTCGACGTCGCCCGCGCCGAAGAACACGGCGTGCCCGGCGGCGAGACCGAGACGCTCGGTGAGGACCTTGACGTTCTCCTCGGTGAGGAACTTGGCGATCGGGCCGGACAGCGAACCGTCCTCGGCGACACGGACCCAGGCCAGGCCCTTCGCGCCCTGCTCGACGGCGTACTCGCCGAGCTGGTCGAAGAACTTGCGCGGCTGGGCGGAGACGTCCGGCACCGGCAGGGCGCGCACGTGCTTGCCCGCGAACGCCTTGAACTCGGAGCCCTCGAAGACATCGGTGATGTCGAACAGCTCCAGCTTGGCGCGCAGGTCCGGCTTGTCGTTGCCGTACTTCAGCATCGACTCGCGGAACGGGATGCGCGGGAAGGGAGAGGTGACGTGCCGCCCGTTGCCGAACTCCTCGAACAGCTCCGTCATCAGCTTCTCGACCGGCTGGAAGACGTCCTCCTGCTCGACGAAGCTCATCTCCAGGTCGAGCTGGTAGAACTCGCCGGGCGAGCGGTCGGCGCGGGCGTCCTCGTCGCGGAAGCAGGGCGCGATCTGGAAGTACCGGTCGAAGCCGGAGATCATCAGCAGCTGCTTGAACTGCTGCGGGGCCTGCGGCAGCGCGTAGAACTTGCCGGGGTTCAGCCGGGACGGCACCACGAAGTCGCGCGCGCCCTCGGGGGAGGTCGCGGTGAGGATCGGGGTGGCCATCTCGTTGAAGCCGAGGGCGGTCATCTTGTGCCGGATCGCGGAGATCACGGCGGTGCGCAGCATGATGTTGCGGTGCATGCGCTCACGGCGCAGGTCGAGGAAGCGGTACTCGAGCCGCCGCTCCTCGTTGACGCCGTCGTCGGTGTTGATGGTGAAGGGGATCTGCTGGGCCTCGCCCAGGATCTCGACCTCGGAGACCTCGATCTCGATCTCGCCGGTGGGCAGCTCGGGGTTGACGTTGTCCGCGCCCCGGCTGACGACCTTCCCGTCCACGCGGACGACGGTCTCCTTGGTGAGGTGGCTCAGCGCCTCGTTCGCCGGGGTGCCGGGACGGGCCACGAGCTGCGTGATGCCGTAGTGGTCGCGCAGATCGATGAAGAGGATGCCGCCCAGGTCTCGGCGATTGTGCAGCCAGCCGCTCAGCCGGACGTCGGTGGAGACGTCGGAGGCGCGGAGCTGGCCGCAGGTGTGGGACCTGTACCGATGCATGCTCGTTCATCCAGTCTTGGGATTCGGGGGTGGCCGGGCCCGTCAAGGTTACCGCCCGGCTCAGCACCGGATCGTTGGCTTATACACGCCACCGGATCGTTGGCTCACACATGTCATGGGTACGGGTTCCGGTCGGGGGGCCGGAGCCGGGGCGGCGGTCGGGGGGCCGCGGGCCCGGAGAGCCTGCGGGCCAAGGGCGAACCCGGTCAGAGAGCACCCCCGGTCAGAGGACGATTCCGGTCAGAGAGCGACCCCCGGTTCGGTCCGGCCGTCGGGGCCCCGGCGACCCCGGCGACCCCGGCGGCTCGGCGCGGAGCGGATCGGAATAAAGTGAGGCAATGCGCACCGAGGACGTCCTGGCCGCGATAGCGACCGGCCTGTGGCGGTGGAACCACGCATCCGGGACGGTCACCCTCGACGCCGAGGCCGCCCGGTTGCTGGAGCTGCCCGCCGAGTCCCGCGTCCACTCCGAGTCCATCATTCGTGCCCGCTTCCACCCGGTGGACTGGAACGAGATCAGCCAGGTGGTGAGTCTCGCGCTCGCCGAGGGGACGGTGGCCGAGGGCAGGCTGCGGGTCGTCGAGGAGGCGGGCCGTGTGCTCCGTACCGTACGGATCCGGTCGAAGCCCTCCGAGGTCGACGGGGTGTACGAGCTGATCGGGATGGTCCAGGAGGTGGCCGAGCCGGCCGAGGGCACGGCCGCGAAGACGCCCGTCACCGGTGACTGGCGGCGTTCTCGGGAGGCGTTCCTGCTGGACGCGGGCCGGGCGCTGGCGGAGGCCCGCTCCACGGCCGAGGTGCTGCGGGTGGCGGCCTCCCTCTCCATGCCGGGCTTCTCACCCGACGGGCTGGCCGTCTTCGGCGCCGCGAGCGGCCGACTGACGATCATCGGACACCACGGGCACCACCGGGCCGGCGCCGACCCCTTCAGCGATATGCGGATGGATACCGACCATCCGGCGGCCGAGGTCGTCCGCACCGGCCGGGCCGTCTATCTGCCGAGCCCGGACGAGTACGCCCGCCGCTACCCCATCAGCTGGCCGCTGGCCCAGCCTCTGGGCCGGCAGTCTTGGGCGTATCTGCCGCTGATCGTCGCCGGGCGGACGATGGGCGCGTGGATGGCCGCGTTCCGGCACCAGGTCGTCTTCACTCCCGACGAACGCTCCGTGCTCACCACCGTCGCCCGGATGCTGGCGCAGGCGCTCACGCGGGCCGGGGTCGCCGAGACGGAGCGGGAGCTGTCGCTCGGTCTCCAGCGGTCGATGATGCCGGTCCTCGGACCCGCGATCGAGGGGATGACGGTGGCCGCGCGCTATGTCCCGACGGGCGGCGGGCTTCAGGTCGGCGGCGACTGGTACGACATGATTCCGCTGCCGTCGGGCCGGATCGCCCTGGTCATCGGCGATGTGCAGGGCCATGACGTCCGGTCGGCGGGGGTGATGGGCCAGCTGCGGATCGCCCTGCGCGCGTACGCCTCCGAGGGGCACCGGCCGGACGCGGTGCTCGCGCGCGCCTCCCGTTTCCTGCACGGCGTCACCGACACGTACGAGCAGTCCGACTACTCCGGTCCCCGGTTCGCCACCTGTCTGTATCTGGAGGTCGACCCGGCGAGCGGCGTCATCGAGATCGCCAGGGCCGGGCATCCGGATCCCGCGGTCCGGATGGCCGACGGCACGGTGCTCCTGCGGCCGACCGAGGGCGGGCTGCCGCTGGGCATCGATCCGGACCCGGACTATCCGACGACCCGGCTGACGCTGGAGCCCGGCGAGACGATGATGATCTGCACGGACGGCCTCCTGGAGACCGGCGGTCACGATCTGGACACCGGGTGGGCCCGGCTGCGGAAGGTCCTGGAGGCCCACCCCGAGCACGGATCGCTGGAGGAGCTGGCGGACTCCCTCGTACAGGCCGTGCACGGCCCGGTCTCCCACTACACCACCGGGCCGCTGGCCGACCGCCGCGAGGACGACGTCGCGGTCCTGCTGATCTCCCGCGACGGGACGCCCCCGCGCGCGACCCCCCGCCGGGCGGCGATGACCATCGCGCAGGCCGAACCCGAACGCATCGCGTCGGCCCGCCAGACCGTACGTGAGCTGCTGCACGACTGGGCGGACCCCGAGCAGATCGACTCCGCGGTGCTGATGGTCTCCGAGATGGTCACCAACGTCCTCGTCCACACGGACGGCAACGCCCTGCTGGTGGCCGAGATCACCTGCGACCGCGCCACCCCCGGCCGCCACCTCCGCGTCCAGGTCACCGACGCCAGCGACGAACTCCCGCACAAGCGGAGCCCCGGCGAACTGGCCTCGTCGGGCCGGGGGCTGGTGCTGATGGAGATGCTCGCGGACGCGTGGGGGGTGGATCCGAAGGGTGAGGGGAAGTCCATCTGGTTCGAACTCCACGAGCCCCAGGGACTTCACGAACCGGCTGCCGCCGCCGAGACCTCCGGCTGAGGGCCGCGGCCGAAGTGGCCACGGCCGCTGAACGCCACCCCGCCACAGCCCCAGCCGTACCAGCCGTCCCTACTGCCCCTGCTGCCCCGGCCGTCCCACGGGTCTCCCGGACCTGCCGCCCCGCTGCCACGCTGGGCACATCCTGCATCATGCATCCTGGGTCCTGGGTCGCGACCAGTCACGCCCTCCGGCCCGCCCGGCCGACCGCCTCGACCGAGGACTCCCCGCACGCCGTACCCTGCATCCTGCATCCTGGTCAGTCAGCATCACGTAGCCTGCATCCTGCATCCTGCCCACCCCCCGCCCCGCTGCCCCACACCTGTCGGGCCCCGGCTCACCCCGCCCGCGGCCACCGCGTGCGCAGTTCGCCGACGACGCCGAACGCCGCCGCCGTGACCGGCACCGCCAGGAGCATGCCCAGGATCCCGGCGACACCGGCCCCGGCGGTGATCGCCAGCATCACCACCGCGGGGTGCATCTGGACCGTACGGCTCTGGATCACCGGCTGGAGGACATGGCCCTCCAGGAGCTGGACGGCGATCACGACCCCCAGGGCCCAGAGGGCGATCACCCACCCCCGGTCGGCGAAGGCCACCAGGACGGCGACCGCGCCGGAGAGGAAGGCCCCCAGGTAGGGGATGTACGCGCCGACGAAGACGAGCGCGCCGAGGCCGACCGCGCCGGGGACGCGGAGGATGAGCAGGCCCACGGTGATGCAGACCGCGTCGATGAGGGCGATGAAGGTGGTCCCTCGCATAAAGCCCTCGACGGCCTCGAAGGCACGCCGTCCCATCGCTTCGAGGGTCTCCCCGTTCGAGCCGGGCGCGATCGAGCGGGCGAGCCCGGCGGCCTTGTGGGAGTCGCGGAGGAAGAAGAAGATCAGCAGCATGGCGAGGACGGCGGTGGCGATCGCCTCGGCGACGACGCTCAGCCCGCTGATCACCCCGGACGCGGCCGTTCCGCCGAATTTCGCGAGGAGTTCCTTCGCGTTGCGGGCGAGGTCGTCGAGTGAGGTCCCGGCGGCCCCGAAGTGCTGGGCGATCCCTTCCCCGGCGCTGCGGAGCGAGGTGAGGATCTGTTCGCCGTTGTCGACCAGCGCGCTGACGATGATGTACAGGGCCCCGCCGACGACGGCGACGACGGCCACGCAGGTCAGCCCGGCCGCGAGTGAGCGGTGCACTCCCATCCCGACGAGTCTGCGGTGGAGCGGCCCGAGGAGCGCGGTCCCGAGGAGGGCGAGCAGAAAAGGTGTGACGGCGGTCCTGAAGTAGCCGATCAGCCAGATCCCCACCGCGCCGACCCCGGCGACCAGCAGAAAGACGGCGCACCAGGCGGCGATACGCCGGACAGGCTCGGGGAGGAGGGTCTGCACCCTGCCACCCGATCACGGCCTCCCGGCCGCGGCCCGCCCGTGGCGTCCGTCCGGGTGACGGGGAACGGCCCTCGGAGAGTCCGCCGCCGACCGGACCAGCCGCCAACCGGACCAACCGGCGGCCGAACCAACCGGCGGCCCGGACCAGCCGGCGGGAGGCGGCGGAACGCCGGAAGGGTCCGCCGGGGCTTCCCGGCGGACCCTCAGTCCGGTAACGCGGACCCTCAGTCCAGTAACAGCGGGCGTTACCGCCCTCCGGAGGGGGGCTTACCGCCCTTCGGACATCCCGTGAACCGCCGGAATCGTGCCCAGCCGGCCCTTCTGGAAGTCCTCGAACGCCTGCCGCAGTTCGGCCTGCGTGTTCATCACGAACGGGCCGTAGTGCGCCATCGGCTCACGGATGGGCCGG
Organism: Streptomyces sp. NPDC004838; assembly: GCF_053600955.1. NCBI lineage: Bacteria > Bacillati > Actinomycetota > Actinomycetes > Kitasatosporales > Streptomycetaceae > Streptomyces > Streptomyces sp. NPDC004838. The sequence continues at coordinate 48,130 of NZ_JBSGAW010000019.1, forward strand.
CCGCCCAGCAGCACGACCTCCAGGTCGGGGCTGTTGGAGTCCTGGCTCTCGTCGGCCCGTACGGTCAGGGAGCCGCCGTCGCCGAAGACCGCGGTCTGGCCCATGTGGACCGGCCGCCGGTCGTCGCCGACGGAGCCGCGCCCGGCGAGAACGTAGACGAGGCCGTTGAAGTCCTCACGCCACGGCAGGGTGATCTGCGCACTCGGCCGGAGGGTCGCGTGGACCATGGTGACCGGGGTGTGCGTGATGCCCGGCCCCTTGTGCCCGTCCAGCTCGCCGGAGATGACGCGGAGCAGCGCGCCGCCGTCGGGGGAGGTGAGCAACTGGACCTGGCCGCCGCGGATGTCCTGGTAGCGGGGAGCCATCATCTTGTCCGCCGCCGGGAGGTTCACCCAGAGCTGGAGCCCGTGGAAGAGCCCGCCGGACGTGACGAGCGCCTCCGGCGGAGCCTCGATGTGGAGCAGGCCGGAACCCGCGGTCATCCACTGGGTGTCGCCGTTCTGGATGGTTCCGCCGCCGCCGTTGCTGTCCTGGTGGACGAAGGTTCCGTCGATCAGATACGTCACGGTCTCGAAGCCGCGGTGCGGGTGCCAGGGGGTGCCCTTCGGCTCGCCCGGCGCGTACTCCACCTCGCCCATCTGGTCCATCATGATGAACGGGTCGAGGTACTTGTAGTTGATCCCCGCGAACGCGCGCCGCACCGGGAAGCCCTCACCCTCGAAGCCGCTGGGTGCGGTGGTAACGGCGAGCACGGGACGGGATACGGCATCCGCCGCCGCGGATACGCGCGGCAGGGTCAGCGGATTCTCGACAGTCACTGCGGGCATGGGGGGTACCTCCTTGTGCGACCTGTGGACGAGTTTAGTTGAATCATGAACTTCTTGCCAGCCCAAACGAGAAAAGCCCGGGAGGTATTCCTCCCGGACACCCACAGAGGGATCAGGCGGTTCGGTCCGTACGTACGGGATCCGGTGGCACACGTACCTTCAGGCGCGCCGACACGTACGGAACGAGTCGCGCACGCGTACGGGACGAGTCGCGCACGCGTACGGGACGAGTCGCGCACGCGCGCATCACATGCCGTCCAGAACCATCCATATGCGCGAAATCAGTGCGGATAACCCGCAGCGGCACATATCAGGCGCACAGCTCAACGGTAGGCATCAGCAGTACATGGCGAGTACATGGCGCACATCAGCAGCCGTACATGACGCACATCAGCCGTACATACGGCGCATGGCGAAGTCGACCATCTGCTCCACGGCCTTCGCGTCGAAGACCATCCGGTGCTCGCCCTCCATGTCGAGGACGAAGCCGTACCCCGTCGGCAGCAGATCGATCACCTCCGCCCCCGTGATCACGAAGTACTTGGACTCCTTGCCCGCGTACCGGCGCAGTTCCTTGAGCGAGGTGAACATGGGGATCACCGGCTGCTGCGTGTTGTGCAGCGCCAGGAATCCGGGATTGTCGCCGCGCGGACAGTAGACCTTGGAGGTGGCGAAGATCTGCTGAAAGTCCTCCGCGGAGAGCGAGGCCGTGGTGAAGGCCCGTACAGCGTCGGCGAGAGAGGGAGGCGAAGGCTCCGGGTAGAGGGGCTGCCCCGGCGGCTGCGTCCCGTATGGCTGCTGGGGTGCGTACTGCTGCTGAGCGCCCTGACTCTGGTCATAGCCGTACATGCCCGCAAGAGTAACGAGTCGCCCACCACCGCGTCCCTACCGTGTCGTACTGCGGGCACAAAGAGCGGGATGGCGTCCGCCGCGCTGTCGGGAACCCGTCGCGAGCGAGCCTCCGCCGGAACCCCTCGCCCCGGCGGAGGCGGACTGTACTCTGTCGAAACTCTGCCGAATCCCTGCCGAACCCGCCCGCCCCGGCCGCGGGCCGCGACGGGGGGACGCTGGTCACAGTGGCCGGGAAAAGGGTTGATTCTTATTACCGACGGGTAGCATCATGTCGTTACCGATTGGTATGAGTTACGAGGACCCGCCTCCCCGATCCTTACGGAGCCGTCGCCATGGGGCACTACAAGTCGAATCTCCGCGACATCGAGTTCAACCTCTTCGAGGTCCTCGGACGCGACAAGCTGTACGGCACCGGCCCGTTCGCGGAGATGGACGTCGACACCGCCAAGAGCATCCTCGCGGAGATCGCCCGGCTCGCGGAGAACGAGTTGGCGGAGTCCTTCGCGGACGCCGACCGCAACCCGCCCGTCTTCGACCCCGCGACCCAGACCGCGCCCCTCCCGGAGTCCTTCCGGAAGAGCTACCGGTCCTTCATGGACTCCGAGTACTGGCGTCTCGGCCTGCCGGAGGAGATCGGCGGCACCACCGCGCCGCGCTCGCTGATCTGGTCGTACGCCGAACTGCTGCTGGGCTCGAACCCGGCGATATGGATGTACTCCTCCGGCCCGGCCTTCGCCGGTCTCCTCTTCGAGGAGGGCAACGAGGCGCAGAAGAAGCTCGCCGCGATCGCCGTCGAGAAGCAGTGGGGCTCCACCATGGTCCTCACGGAGCCGGACGCCGGCTCGGACGTCGGCGCGGGCCGGACGAAGGCCGTGGAGCAGGAGGACGGCTCCTGGCACATCGAGGGCGTGAAGCGCTTCATCACCTCCGGTGAGCACGACTTGTCGGAGAACATCCTGCATTATGTGCTGGCCCGGCCCGAGGGCGCCGGCCCCGGCACCAAGGGCCTCTCGCTCTTCCTCGTACCGAAGTTCCACTTCGACTGGGAGACCGGCGAGCTGGGCGAGCGCAACGGCGTGTACGCCACGAACGTCGAGCACAAGATGGGCCTCAAGGCGTCCAACACCTGCGAGATGACCTTCGGCGACCAGCACCCCGCCAAGGGCTGGCTGATCGGCGACAAGCACGACGGCATCCGCCAGATGTTCATGATCATCGAGTTCGCCCGGATGATGGTCGGCACGAAGGCGATCGCCACGCTCTCCACGGGTTATCTGAACGCGCTGGAGTACGCCAAGGAGCGCGTCCAGGGCCAGGACCTGGTGAACTTCGCCGACAAGTCCGCGCCCAAGGTCACCATCACCCACCACCCGGACGTCCGGCGCGCCCTGATGACGCAGAAGGCGTACGCCGAGGGCATGCGCGCCCTGGTCCTCTACACCGCGTCCGTCCAGGACGAGATCACCGCGAAGGCGTCCTCCGACGAGGACACCTCGGCGCTGGTCGCCCTGAACGATCTGCTGCTGCCGATCGTCAAGGGCTACGGCTCCGAGAAGTCGTACGAGCAGCTGGCCCAGTCGCTCCAGACCTTCGGCGGCTCCGGCTACCTCCAGGAGTACCCGGTCGAGCAGTACATCCGGGACGCAAAGATCGACACCCTGTACGAGGGCACGACCGCCATCCAGGGCCAGGACTACTTCTTCCGGAAGATCGTCCGCGACCAGGGCCAGGCGCTGAACACCCTCTCCGAGGAGATCAAGAAGTTCCTCGCGGTCGGCACCGGCGGCGAGGAGCTGGCCCCGGCCCGCGACGCGCTCGCCCGGGCCGCGGTGGATCTGGAGGCGATCGTCGGCACGATGACGAACGACCTGATCGCCACGGGCGAGGACGTCCGGAACATCTACAAGGTCGGCCTCAACACCACCCGGCTGCTGTTCGCCTCCGGCGATGTCGTCGTCGGCTATCTGCTGCTGCGCGGTGCGGCGGTCGCGGTGGAGAAGCTGGAGACCGCGTCCGCGAAGGACGTGCCGTTCTACCAGGGCAAGATCGCGGCGGCGAAGTTCTTCGCCGCGAACGTCCTGCCCGGCGTCTCGGCCGAGCGCGCGCTGGCGGAGACGGTGGACGGTTCGCTGATGGACCTCGACGAGGCGGCGTTCTGAGAGCTGCCCCGCCGACCGTGCGGCCGATGTCGCGCGTGGCCGATGTCGCGTGCAGCCGATGTCGGTCGCATGTAGCCGACGTCATACGACGGCCCGCCTCCCCGGGGATTCCTGGGGGAGGCGGGCCGTTCGTATGATCGTCGCCAACACATGGGGGGAACATGAGGATCATGAGGTATGGCCGTCTTGGGCGATTGGCGACGGCCGGTGCGGTGGCGGGGGCGCTGCTGCTGACGGGATGCGGCTCGGACGACGGCGGCGAGGACGACCGGGCGACGGGGTCTGCGACGGGGTCCGCGACGGGATCCGCGCCGAGCCCTTCCGGGTCCCTCGAGGCGACCGTGCTCACGGCCGACCAGGTGGCGGCCGTGATCCCGCGCGAAGGCGATCTGCCCGGCTGGGGCGGCCCCCCGGGAAAGCCGGACACGGTCGATCTCCGCAAGGAGGACGGGATCCCGGTGTCCTGCGTCGGACGGAAGGACCCGGTCTGCGAGGGCGCGCTCTTCACGGGCAGCACCATGCTCACCCGCCAGGACGCGGGAACCATCGCCTTCACCGTGTACGCGTACGACAGCACCCAGGCGGCCGACGCCGCCGCCCGGCCCCTGCTGGACCGGTACGCCTCGGCCAATCTGGACCCGCGCGACACCGTCGACAGTCGGCTCCCCGATGTGATCGGCGAGTTCTCGCAAACCAAGCGCGGCCGGAGCAAGCTGGGTTCCCAGGGGGCGGTCGTCATGAGCAGGGTCGGCACGAGCGTGCTGCTGTTCGAGACGGGCGGCCTCAACGCGAAGACCTACGTCGGAGCGGAGCTGGTGTCCATCGGCGAGGTGTTCGCCGAGCGCTCACGGCAGGCGCAGAAGGGCGAGACCCCGTCCGCGAAGCTCAAGGACGGCGCGCTCGACTACCGCGGGACCGGGGACTCCTGAGACCCCGCGCACCCGGCCACCCGCGCCGGACCTGTCGGCGCACCCGGCGCGGGATAGCCGCGGTTTCCCGCGCCCCCAGTCCCGACCGCACGGGCCGGGATCGGGCCGGAGCAGCCGGGACACCGCCCCCACCACCGGGGCACCCCCGTGCAAGTGCGCCGAGCCGATCCCCGACCGTCAGCACAACTCCCCGAACTCCGACTTTCGGGTGGCGGCGCTGTCGTATCGGCTGGGTACGCTGAACCGTGGCCCGAGAATCCCGTCCATGGGAGGAATCATGACTGCCGAGGCGCTGCCGGACTCACCCCACCAGCAGCCGGATGGGTCCGCCTGGCCGGTGCCGCCGCCGGACGGTTACACCGTGGACGACTTCTTCGCGCTCGACCTCCCGCCGCACACCGAGCTGATCGACGGGAGCCTGGTTTTCGTGAGTCCGCAGCGCAAGTTCCATTCGCTGGCCATGTATCTGCTGGAGTCGGGGCTGCGCGTCCACGCTCCCGGTCATCTGCGCGTGCGCCGGGAGATGGCGGTCGTTCTGGGGCCTCGGAACGTACCGGAACCCGACCTGGTGGTGGTCGCGTCGGAAGCCGACAAGGACCAGCGGCAGACCCGTTACCGGTCCGCCGATGTCCTGCTCGCGGTCGAGGTCGTCTCTCCCGACTCGGAGGCCAGGGACCGGGACACCAAGCCCCACAAGTACGCCGCTGCGGGCATTCCGCACTTCTGGCGCGTGGAGATGACCGGCGCACACGACCGGCCCATGGTGTGCACCTATGAGTACGACCCCGTGACCAGGGCGTATGTCGCGACCGGCATCCACCACGACCAGCTCAAGATCACCGTCCCGTTCGACATCGACATCGATCTGACGGCCATCGACCACCTGTAGCCCCAGGTCTCCCCGGCACAGTCCCGCGCCCGACCCCGCACCGGGCGTCCTCGGATACTCCGCGGGGGACACCTCCTCGGGAGACCGGTCCGCGCAGTCGTACCCGCGCGCCGCCCTGGTCGGCCCGACCTCACCGCCGCCGGCCTCACCGCCGCCGGCCCGCCTCCGCGAAGGCGCCTCCTCCGCCAGGGCATCGGCACCGGCCGGAGGCCGCCCGCCCCGGGCCCAGGTCAGGGCACGGCCTCGCTCGTTACAGTTGGCCCCATGAGTACCAGCAGCGCGCCAGGCGGCTTCGACCGTGCGCACACCGACGACCTCATGACCTTCCTGGCCGCCGCGCCCTCGCCGTATCACGCGGTGGCGGTCGCCGCCGAGCGGCTGGAGAAGGCCGGTTTCCGGCAGGTGCTGGAGACGGACGCCTGGGACGGGACGACCGGCGGCAGATATGTGCTCCGGGGCGGCGCGCTCATCGCCTGGTTCGTGCCGGAGGGCGCACAGGCCCACACCCCGTTCCGGATCGTGGGCGCGCACACGGACTCGCCCAATCTGCGGGTGAAGCCGCTGCCGGACACGGGCTCGGCGGGCTGGCGGCAGATCGCCGTGGAGATCTACGGCGGCACCCTGCTCAACACCTGGCTCGACCGCGATCTCGGGCTCGCCGGACGACTCAGCCTGCGGGACGGCTCCGAGCGGCTGGTCAACATCGACCGGGCGCTGCTGCGGGTGCCGCAGCTGGCGATCCATCTGGACCGCTCGGTCCACAGCGACGGTCTGAAGCTCGACAAGCAACGCCATATGCAGCCGATCTGGGGCCTGGGCGATGTCGCGGAGGGCGACCTCATCTCCTTCCTGGAGGAGGAGACGGGGCTCGCGTACGGCGAGGTCACCGGCTGGGACCTGATGGTCCACTCCATCGAGCCGCCGTCCTACCTCGGCCGCGACCGGGAGCTGGTGGCCGGGCCGCGCATGGACAACCTCCTCTCCGTGCACGCCGGCACGGCAGCGCTGGCGGCGGTCGCGACCGCCGGGAACCTGTCGTACATCCCCGTGCTCGCCGCCTTCGACCACGAGGAGAACGGCTCCCAGTCCGACACCGGAGCGGACGGCCCGCTGCTCGGATCGGTACTGGAGCGCTCGGTCTTCGCACGCGGCGGTACGTACGAGGACAAGGCCCGCGCCTTCGCCGGCACGGTCTGCCTCTCCTCCGACACCGGCCACGCCGTGCACCCCAACTACCCCGAGCGCCACGACCCGACGCACCACCCGCGCGCCAACGGCGGCCCGATCCTCAAGGTCAACGTCAACCAGCGGTACGCGACGGACGGCAGCGGGCGCGCGGTGTTCGCGGCGGCCTGCGAGCGGGCCGGGGTGCCGTGGCAGACCTTCGTGTCGAACAACGCTATGCCGTGCGGCACGACGATCGGCCCGATCACGGCGGCCCGGCACGGCATCCGGACAGTCGACATCGGGGTCGCGATCCTGTCGATGCACAGCGCGCGCGAGCTGTGCGGCGCGAACGACCCGTATCTGCTGGCGAACGCGCTGACGGCATTCCTGGAGGGCTGAGCCGGGCCTTCCGGCAGCGACAAGCCCGTGCGGCGCGCATCAGCGCTCCGCACGGTCGGCGGTGTCGGTCCTGCCGGTCCCGGCCTCCAGCCTTGTGAGCCACGAGTCGAGGTGCGGGCAGACGGCGCGGAGTGCGGGAAGTCCCAGGAGTTCGATGGCGTACGGACCTTCCACGACCTTGCTGTAGGCGGGGTATGCCTTGAGGATGCGTTTGGAGGGGGCTGTGTCGGGGCCGTCGTCGACGAGTTCGGGGCCGCCCGCGGTTTTGACTTGGGTCTGGAGCTGGTCTGCCAGTTTCGGCGCTTCTGCCATGTCGGAGAGTTCCTTCGCGGCCGCGAGGACCCATGCTTCGGTTTCGTGGAGCGCGATGAAAGGGAGGAAACGTGCGTCGCCGATGCTGTGTCCCATGGCGGATTCCAGATGCCGCACGCGGGCATACGGGTCACCGGAGGGAAGGTCGGCACGGCCCGGTGTGTCGGACGGCAGTCCGTAGAAGTCGAGCAGGGTGGTGACCATGCTGACGCCGGAGTTCCGGAGCAGGTTCCTGATCTCGCGTTCGATCTTTGACCACTTGCTCACCCCTCCCTTGTAGTTCGAGCCTCCTGCTGTCCGGCCCGTCGTGAGCACGATCGGCGTGAGCCAGACGCCTCGCTCGGCCAGTGCGGGCTGGAAGATCTGGGTGACGACACGTTCCTCTGTGGCACCTTCGACGAGTGCGTGGATCTGTCGCATCGGGTCAGTCCTGCCGCTTCGACTCGGGCGCGGGACGACCGCCGAGGAGGTTCTTCAACCACAGGTCACCGAGCGAGTACTCTTCAAGCCACGTCTCCAGGGCATCGGAGTCCGGCCGTCGCAGCTGTGTGGAACCGTGGACGCGTTCTGCGACGACGAGTTCCCCGATGTCGAACTGATCGAGCAGGGTGACGGACTGGGTGGCCACAAGGACCTGGCTTTTCCGGGTGACCGAGTGCAGCAGTTCCGCGAGAACGCTGATCGCGAAGGGGTGGAGGCCCAGTTCGGGTTCGTCGAGCACCAGGAGCGCCGGCGGGTCGGGCTGGAGCAGGAGCGTGGTCAGGCAGATGAAGCGCAGCGTGCCGTCGGACAATGCACCAGCGGGAAAGACGGTGTCGGAATCTGTCTGCTTCCACCGCAGGCGCACCCGTTCGCTGGTGTCTTCGGCCAGGACGAAGTCGCGGAAGAATGGCGCTACGGAACGGACCGTGCGTACGATCTTCTGGTAGGCGGCCGGGTATCCCTGTTGCAGGCCAAGAAGGAAGGCCGCCAGATTCCCAGCGTCGGGTTTCAAGACATCCGAGTCCGAGGCGTAACCGGCCTGCTTCACCGGAGCCCCGGAAGTGGTGTCGTGAAAGTGGAAGACGCGGCAGCCTCGCAGTATCTCCAGAGTGTGTTCCGCGGCACCGCCCACCGGTCCTTCGAGTACCTTGCCAGTGAGTTTGGACTCGCGGTGTCCTCGGCCGATTTCCCTGCTCCAGGGCTGCCTGTGGTGTCTGCTGTCGTGGAACTGCAACGTTTCGCTTTCGAAGATCAAATCTCCTTCAGCCGCAGGTACAAGCACGGCCTCGTAGACGTTGATCAGGCTGTTCTTCCCTGCCTCCACGCGCAGTCTGATCGGTGCAGTCGCCTTCGCCCCTCCGTGCAGCAATGCCTCCGCTCCGCCCCGCCGTCCGACCTCCATCCGCAGGTCGTGGTCGGCGATGTGCCCGAGCAGTTCGACCGCGCCGATGAAGTTGCTCTTGCCTGCGCCGTTAGGGCCGACGAGCACGGTGACCGGGCCTAGATCGAGCTCGGCCTGCACCACCGACTTGTACCCACTGACAGTGATTCGTCGAAACGTGCGTGACATGCCCTCAATCTATCGGGACAGGCACCCGGACCCGTTGGCCAGACTGCGCCGCCGCTTCGGTTCGGTACGGGGTGATCCTGCTCCTCGTGAGACCTGCCGACGCTGTAGCTTTCGTCCATTACTGACCGATGCACGCCCTCTACCCCGACTGATCGAAATCACCGGATCTCGCAATCCGACTCCGGGAAACCGCCCGCCGACTCCGGCACCGTCTGCTACGTCTGCGGGCGCTGGACCCTCGCCCCCATCCCGGTCCGGCAGGTCGGACGGCCGAGCGGCGCTCCCATGACCGTCCGCGCCTGCCCCGAACACGCCCAAACCCTGGTGCCCGCGCCCGTCACCGGAGAGCTGGACCGGGATACGTGACCCATCGCGCGCACACGACAAGCCCCGCCCGGTGCGCGGCCCTTACGCCATGCCCGCCAGCACCAGCGGCAGCCGCGCCGCCCCGCCCTCGGTCACCCGAACCGGAACACCCCAGTCCTGCTGATGCACATGGCAGGCCGGGTACTCGTTCGACGGGTCGTCGTCGCAGGAAGCCGCCATCGCCGAGACATGCAGCACGCCCTCCCCCACCGCCGGGTCGATCTCCAGCTCGCGGGAGAGGTCCGTCCCCGCGCCATCGCCGCCGAGCAGCAGTTCAGGCGGGGTCGCGGAGACGAGGAGACGGGTGGACGGCCCGTACCGGATGTCGAGCTTCTGCCCGGCGGGCGCTTCGAAGACCACGTCGAGGCGGAGCGTCCCGCCCGCGACCTCGGTGGCCTCCCGCCGGGTGCGGTGGGCGACGGCCTCGACCCGTACGGCCTCCTCCGGCAGCCGCAGCCGGGTCAGCCGGTGTGCGGCCGACTCCACGACCACGATGTCCTCGCCCACGAGCACCGCGCCCGAAGGCTCCCGCAGATCGGTGGCGAGGGTCGTCACCCGGCCGGTCGCCGGGTCGTAGCGGCGCAGCGCGTGGTTGTACGTGTCGCTGACGGCGACCGATCCGTCCGGCAGCGCGGTGACGCCCAGCGGGTGCTGGAACAGGGCCTGTCCGGCGTCCCCGTCCCGGTGCCCGAAGTCGAAGAGCCCGGTGCCGACGGCGGTGTGCACCACGCCCTCGGGGTCGATCCACCGCAGCGCGGAGGTCTCGGAGTCGGCGATCCACAGCCGGTCCCCGGCCGCCGCGAGTCCGGACGGCTGAGCGAACCACGCCTCGGCCGCGGGGCCGTCGACGAGCCCTTCGTTCGTCGTTCCGGCTGCGGCCCGCACGGTCCCGTCCTCGGGGTCGTACGTCCACAGCTGATGCACCCCGGCCATGGCGATCCACAGCCGCCCGCCCCACCAGGCCACGTCCCACGGCGACGACAGAGCCACCTCGCGCGCGGGTCCGCTGGTCGGGGACCCCTGCCACCACTGCTTCCCGGTCCCGGCGAGCGTCTCGATCGTCCCGGTGCCGGGGTCGTACGCCTTGACGGCGTGGTTCACCGTGTCGGCGACGGCCACCCGCCCGTCCGGCAGCAGCGCGAGACCCTGCGGCTCGTCGAACTCCCCGTCCCCGCCGATGCGCCGTACGACGGTCTCGCCGTCCGGCTCCAGCTCCACGAGCTGATCACGGGTGGTGTCGGAGACGAGCAGGTTCCCCGACGCCAGCACCAGGGCCTTCCCAGGAAACCGCAGATCGGTGGCGACGGGTTCGGGCGCGACGTACGGCCCGTCGCCGCGCCGCAGCGTGCCCTTCGCGGCGTGCTCGGTCTCCAGCTCGGCCACCAGCTTCGCGATGGCGTGGGCGTGGCCCTCACCCGCGTGCTGCGCGACGATGTACCCCTCGGGATCGATCACGACGAGGGTGGGCCAGGCGCGTACGGCGTACTGCTTCCAGGTCGCCAGCTCCGGATCGTCGAGGACGGGGTGGTGCACCTGGTACCGCTCGACGGCGTCGACGACGGCCTGATGCTCGGCCTCGTGCACGAACTTCGGCGAGTGGACCCCGACGATCACGACCGTGTCTCGGTGCTTCTGCTCCAGCTCGCGCAGCTCGTCCAGGACGTGCAGGCAGTTGATGCAGCAGAAGGTCCAGAAATCAACAACAACGCACTTACCTCGCAGGTCGGCGAGGGTGAGCTCTTTGCCACCGGTGTTGAGCCAGCCACCCTTGCCGATCAGCTCGGGGGCACGGACACGGGCACGGCGGGGCGCGGGGGTGGGCGCCGGGGCGGCATCGTTCATGCTTCAAGCTTGCCACCAGCGCCTCGGCTGCTTCGACGCCCCCGCCCGCGGAGCGCGGGGCCGCCGCGCGGCGACCGAATTGCTCCTTCGGCTCGGCAGCGGGCGACCTTCCTGGATGCGGGAGGTCGCCCGCTGCTTGCGCGCGCCGCCTGCGTTGCCTGCGTTGCCTGCGCGCGGCTGCCTGCTCACGCGCTGGGCCGCCGCTGTGGCCGCGTGACGTCAGGACTGCGCGCGGACGATCAGTTCCCGGATCGTGTCGGCGGCGGCCTCGTCGATGTCGGCGACCGCGTAGGACGTGGGCCAGAAGTTGCCGTCGTCGAGGTTGGCGGTGTCGTTGAACCCGAAGTTCGTGTATCGCACCCCGTCCTTCTCGGCGGTGCGGAAGAAGCAGAGGATCTTGCCCTTGTGGGAGTAGGCGGGAGCGCCGTACCAGAGCCGTGGCGCGAGGTCCGGCGACGCGGAGGTAATGACTCCGTGCAACCAGTCGGCGATGCGGCGGTCGTTGTCCGAGAGCGCCGCGATCGCGTCCAGGACGTCCTTCGCGTCCGCGGCCGCTTTGTTCTTCGAGGCCGAGCGCTTGGTTTCCTTCTTGACCTCGGCTGCTCGTTCGCGCATCGCCGTGCGTTCACGGTCGGTGAAGCCTTCTTTGCCAGCCATCGTTCGGCCTTTCAATTCTGTCTACGTCGTGTCGGGGGAGTTCTGCTGGGATACGAGGGTGATTCCGCTGCCGGCGGGCTCTGCGTCCGTCTCTGCGTCCGTCTCTGCGTCCGCCTCTGCGTCGACGTCCTTCGCCGGCGCTTTACGGGGTGTGAGTCCAAGGCGGAAGGCCCGAGTTCGACGGGCCCCTTCCCGGAATCCGTCAGGACCGCTGATCGATTCAGGACCGCTGATTGATGCGGATCGTGTTTCCGGCGGGGTCCCGGACGGCGCAGTCGCGTACGCCGTAGTCCTGGTCGATGGGCTCCTGCATGATCTCGACGTCGGCCGCTTCCAGCCTTCCGAACATCGCGTCCAGGTCGTCGCTGGCCAGGGTGAGCGCGGCGTAGTTTCCCTTGGCCATCAATTCGAGGATCGTTTCGCGTTCCCGATCGCTGATCGTGGGGTCCACGGCGGGCGGGGAGAGAACGATCGAGACGTCTGGCTGGTCGGGCGGTCCGACCGTGATCCATCGCATGTCCTCGTAGCCGACGTCGTTACGGACCTCGAATCCCAGCAGGTCCCGGTAGAACGTCAGCGAGGCTTCGGGATCGAGATGGGGCAGAAAGGCGGTGTGAATGATCAGGCTCATGGTCATGAGCCTAGAGAGCGCACCCCGCCGGGCGCTTATCGATTCCTGACGGGTCGCGAAAATCGCTTCGCGACACATGGCGGGATACCTGCCAGGCTCCCCGCGGCAGCCGTCTTGTATTCCGAGGGGCTCATTCCCACGAGTTCCTTGAAACGGTTGCTGAAGGTGCCGAGCGATCCGCACCCGACCGCGAAGCACACGTCCGTCACGGACATGTCCCCCCGGCGCAGCAGCGTCATCGCGCGTTCGATGCGCCGGGTCATCAGGTAGCTGTACACCGGCTCGCCGTACGCGGCCCGGAATTCCCGGCTCAACCGCCCCGCGGACATGTGCACACCGCGTGCGAGTTCTTCGACGTTCAGAGGCTTGGCGTACTCACGGTCGATCCGGTCACGCACCCGGCGAAGCCGGACCAACTGCGAAACCCGATCACCGACAGCCATACCGCCAGTATCGCAGCGCCGCCGTCGGTGTCTCGGTGAAGGATCGGATCACGGAACGCACTTTGCGCGCATGGCCGCGTTCCCGGTCGGCGCGCGGTCGGCGCCGGGACGTCACCGGATCAGGGACCGGAGTACGGGAACGCTGCCCCCGCTGCCGACCAGGCCGGCGAGGACGGCTCCGGCGGCGGGGGTGCCGCTGAGGAGTGTGAGTCCGCCGACGACGATGCCGATGACCACGGCGATCAGGAGTACGAGGGCGGTGTGGACGGTCAGGAACGGCTCGGGTCCGGCCGGATCGGGCAGGTCGTTCCGCGGGTCCGTCGAGTTCGTCGGGCTCATTGGGTTCGTCGAGTTCGTGGGGTTCGTCGAGTTCTGCGGGGTCTGCGGAGTCTGCGAGTTCGTCGTCATGCTTCAACTGGAGCACCCTCAAGGCCCTGACCTGCAATAACGGAACGATCCCGCCGGAGGCGGATCACCGGCGAACGCTCCCGAACGGGCAGCGGTCCCCGTGGAACACACCGCTCGGTTCGAGAACGTTCCACCGCGTACCCGAAAGTTCGGGACCGTTCCGTTCGCCCCGCTCTAACCTGTCGTTCACGCACAACGCCGGGGGGCCACAGAGCACATGGAACGGAACAGCGCACGGAACGGCCGGGCGGACGAGACGTTCGAGCAGCAGCTGGCCGCCTTCGCGGCGGACCTGCGCCGACTGCGCCTCGACCACGGCAACCCTCCCCTGCGGGACATCGCCCGGCGTGCGCAGGGCATTCCGGGCATGCGCGTCCTTCCCCAGGGCACGGTCAGCCCCGTCTTCCAGGGGAAGCGGCTCCCGCGCCTCGACGTCCTGATGGCCCTCGTCCGCGTCCTGCTGGCACACGACAAGTACGGCGAGCCGTGCGAGACGCCCCCTCGGCAGGACCCGGCGGTGGACGTCTGGCACGGGCGGTGGCTGGCGCTGGAGGCGCTGCGGGTGGCCACAGCGGCTACCCGTGTGGCCGCCACGGCCAGCGTCAGGAAGCCCGACGAGAGCGAGGAACCCGCCGTCGAAGCGGAGCCGGAACCGCGCGGCCTGCCGGAGCCACAGCCCGAGGACGTCACCACGGCCGAGCCGTCGGGGACCGACCCGTTCACTTTCTTCGGCTCGCTCACCGGGCACGCGAGAAAGGTGTCCGGGCTGGCGTTCTCACCCGACGGAGAACTCTTGGCCGCTTCCGGTGCCGACGGAACCGTACGGCTGTGGAACCCGACCACTCGGTTGCCATCCGGCCTGCCTCTCGACGGACACACCGGCCCCGTACGGTCGGTGGCGTTCTCACCCGACGGACAGCATCTCGCCACCGCCGGCAACGACGGAACCGTACGGCTCTGGAACCCGGCCACCGGCGAGCAGCGCGGTCCACTCCTCACCGGACACACCGGCCCCGTACGGTCGGTGGCGTTCTCACCCGACGGACTGCACCTCGCCACCGCCGGCAACGACGGAACCGTACGGCTCTGGGACCCGGCCGGCCGCCGGGGAGTCGGTAGCCCCCTCACCGGACACACCGGTCCCGTACGGGCAGTGGCGTTCTCACCCGGCGGGCAGTTCCTCGCCACCGCGGGTTCCGACGGAACCGTACGGCTCTGGGACCCGGCCGGCCGCTGGGGAGTCGGTCGCCCCCTCACCGGACACACCGGCCCGGTGAACGCGGTGGCGTTCTCACCCGACGGAGAACTCCTCGCCGCCGCCGGTTCCGACGGAACCGTACGGCTCTGGAACCCGGCCACCCGACTGCCGGTCGGCGGACAACCGGCAGGACATACCGGCCCGGTGGTCGCGGTGGCGTTCTCACCCGACGGAGAACTCCTCGCCACCGCCGGCAACGACAACGTCGTGCGCCTCTGGGACACCACCACCCGCGAGGGCGTCGGCGAGCCCCTCGCCGGGCACACCGGCGCAGCGGTCGCGGTGGCGTTCTCACCCGACGGAGAACTCCTCGCCACCGCGGGCAACGACGGAACCGTGCGCCTGTACCAGCGACAGGACTGCCCGGAGGGCCGTCACCGCACACATTCAGTGACGGTGAGGGCCGTTCTCTCGGCGCTGGACCAGGGCCATGTGATCCCGCTTCCCGCGCTCGACGCCCATCCCGGCCCCGTTCACCGGGTGGCGTTCTCACCCGGCGGGGACCTATTGGCCACCGCCGGCGCCGACGAGACCGTACGTCTGTGGAACCCCGTCACCCGCGAGCCGGTCGGCGAACCGCTCACCGGGCACACCAGCGCCGTCTTCGCCGTCGCGTTCTCCCCGAAAGGGAACCTCCTCGCGACGGCCAGCGGCGACAGAACCGTACGCCTATGGGACACCCTCACCCGCAAGACCATCGGCGAACCACTCACCGGACACACCGAGTGGATCTACCGGGTGGCGTTCTCGCCCGATGGCCGCCTTCTGGCCACGACCAGCGCCGACAACACCGCGCGGCTCTGGGACACGACCACGGGCAATCCCGTGGGCCGCCCCTTGTTCGGACACACGGGCTGGGTGAACGGGGTGGCGTTCTCCCCGGACGGACGGCTCCTGGCCACCAGCAGCAACGACAACTCCCTACGTCTTTGGGACGCCTTCACGCGCAAGGCCGTCGGCGAACCGCTCACCGGACACGCCAGCGCCGTCTTCGCCGTCGCGTTCTCCCCGAGAGGCGACCTTCTGGCAACGGCCAGCGGCGACAGAACCGTACGCCTGTGGGACGCCTTCACGCGCAAGGCCGTCGGCGAACCGCTCACCGGCCACACCGGCAGCGTCTTCGCCGTCGCGTTCTCCCCGAAAGGGGATCTCCTGGCAACGGCCAGCGGCGACAGAACCGTACGCCTGTGGAACCCCGCCACGGGTCTGCCCGTCGGCGAACCGCTCACCGGACACACCGAGTGGATCTACTCGGTGGCCTTCTCCCCGGACGGACAACTCCTCGCGACCGGCGACAGCGACGGAAGGGTGCTGTTCTGGCTCGTCCCCGGCGCACCCCGCCCCTGAGCCGAGCGGTCAGGTGCCCCCGCTCCAGGCGGTTGACGACGGTCAGTGCGCCGGTCCGTTGAACTTGATGATCTGCTCGGGGAGTTCGAGCAGCGAAACGATGCGGAACGTGGGCAGATCGCGTGCCTCGTCGGTGTTCCACTGGATGGTTCCCCACGGCCCGCGGCGAACCAAAGCGGTGTGCATTCCTGCGGAGATGGTCGGGCGCAGATCGTTGTCCACTCGATAGCGAGAATCCGTCCGCCCGGCGCTGATACTCACCCCGGCGGCCTTCTCGGGGCTGGTCCTCCTCGCCAGGAACTCGGCCGTATAGCAGTCCGGCAGCACGGACGAGAGCCTCGTCCTCCCCGTACCCGACGGGTCGGCGGGGCTCTCGCCGTCTGCGCGCCCCTTTGCCGTACCCGTTCTCACGGGACGCGCGGACAAGAAGGCACCAGGGCACCAGGTCACCAAAAGGCCCGGCTCCGCCGGTCACATCGACTCGCCGCCAGGGAAATGGGCTGGTTCGTACCACTGCGGGCCGGTCTGGGGGCGCGCCTCGGGCGTAGCCCGAACGCCGCTGTACAGGAGGCCCGCCGACGGGCCTACGATCGTCACACGAAAGCACTGCCGGGGCACCGCCCGGCAGCGTAACTTAATGCCGAACCTCCCACGCAGCGAAGCCGTCAGCCGACCACCCGTCAGCAGTAGAGCCGTCAGCAGAACAAGCCGTCAGCCGCCCAGCCCGCGTACCGCAGAATCGTCGAGGGGTCCCGTGACCGTCCATCCCAGCCTCCAGACCTACGCCGATGCCTGGACCCATTCCATCGAATCGATAGCCGAGCTGGTCGGGCCGCTCGTCGAGGGTGAGTGGAACCGGGCCACACCGTGCCCCTCCTGGTCGGTGCGGGATGTGGTCTCGCATGTCATCGGCATGGAGACCGAGATGCTGGGCGATCCACGGCCCATACACACGCTGCCGCGCGATCTCTACCATGTGAAGAACGACTTCGCCCGGTACATGGAGATGCAGGTCGATGTACGGCGTCATCACACCGCTCCGGAGATGACCTCGGAGCTGGAGTACACGATGATCCGGCGGGCCCGACAGCTCAGGAACGAGAACCGTTCGCCGGAGACCAAGGTGCGCGCGCCGCTCGGGGCCGAGCAGACGCTCGAAGTCGCCATGCGAATGCGCGCGTTCGACACCTGGGTGCACGAGCAGGATCTGCGGACCGCGCTCAACAAGCCCGGGAACCTCGATTCCCCCGGTGCCCTGATCACCCGTGACGTCCTGCTGGAGCGGCTGCCGAAGGTCGTCGCCAAGGACGCGGGCGCGCCTCCGCTCTCGGCGGTCGTGATCGATGTGCACGGGCCGCTGGAGTTCCTGCGTACGGTACGGGTGGACGCCGACGGTCGCGGCACGATCGACGGATCGCCGTCCCTCGGGCCCGTGGTGACGCTCGCGACGGACTGGGAGACGTACTACCGGCTGGCCTGCGGGCGGGTCCGGGCGAGCGCGGTCCCGGACCGGATCAAGGTGGACGGGGACCAGGAGCTGGCCGCGCTGATTCTGCGGGAGTTCGCCGTCACGCCGTGACGGCGGGACGCAGGACGCAGGACAGTGGGACGCGAGATGGCGGGACGCCCGCGCTCGTGTTCACGGCAGCCCGCGTGTTCATGGTGGCCCGCGTGTTCACCGTGGCTCATGTGGTCGCCGCGGAGGCCGTGACGGCGGTGATGGCCGTACCGCGTGACCCTCCGTCGTCGAACCGTGACGGCCGTGCGGAAGTGGAGCGCGTCCACGGGATCGCCGGGACCTTCGGTCCCGAGGGCGGGGCCCACGGGTGGTCGCCCGCCCCGTCACCCCCGCGCCCTCGCGCAAGCGCACGCCCGCGCCCGCGCCCGCGCTGGGCCGACACCCGCGCCCGACGCCGCCCGCCGCACGGCGCGACCGCTCCTCACGCCGGTACGTGCACGACCTCGACCCTGCTCGCCACCAGCCGCTCCCGTTCCAGCCGTACCGTCCGGCCCCTCAACCGCAGGATCTGCGCGACCCCCAGGGCCTCCAGCACGAAGACGGAACTGAACGCGATCCGGTAATCGCCCCCGGTCGCGTCAAGCAGCAGGCCGATCGCCAGCAGGGTCGTCATCGAGGCCGCGAACCCACCGACGTTGACGATGCCGGAGGCCGTCCCCTGCCGCTGCGGCGGATTCGCCGGTCGCGCGAAGTCGAAGCCGATCATGGACGCCGGGCCGCACGCGCCGAGGACCGAGCAGAGGACGATCAGCAGCCACATGGGAGCCCGTCCGCCGGGATAGGCGATGGTCGCGGCCCAGACGAGCGCGGTCGCCGCGACCGTGCCGAGGACGAGGGGGACACGGGCCGCGTGGTGACGGACGATGATCTGGCCGTAGACCAGGCCGACCATCATGCTGGCGAGCACCACCAGCGTCAGCAGCAGGCCCGCGGTGTCGCGCGAGAGCCCCTGGGCCTCGACGAGGAACGGCAGCCCCCACAGGAGCATGAACACCATCGCGGGGAACTGGGTGGTGAAGTGGACCCACATGCCGAGCCGGGTGCCGGGTTCGCGCCAGGAGTGGACGATCTGGCGGCGGACGAACGCGGCGCCCCCGTGCCGCTGCGCCGGAGGCGGTTCACAGCCCTCGGGATGGTCCTTGAGGAAGAACAGCACCAGCAGCAGGACCACCACTCCGGCCACCGCGCTGCCGCCGAAGGCGGCGACCCAGCCGGCCCCGTCCAGCAGACGCGCGATCACCATGGTGGAGACGAGGTTGCCCACCATGCCGAAGAGCGAGGCGACCTGCCCGATGATCGGCCCCCTGCGGGCCGGGAACCAGCGGCTGCCGAGCCGCAGCACGCTGATGAAGGTCATCGCGTCACCGCAGCCGAGCAGGACACGCGCGGCGAGCGCCATGCCGTACGAGGGCGAGAGCGCGAAGCCCAGCTGGCCGACGGTGAACAGCGCCGCGCCGATGACCAGGACCTTCTTCGTACCGAGCCGGTCGACGAGCAGGCCGACGGGTATCTGCATGCCCGCGTAGACCAGGAGCTGGAGTATGGAGAAGGCGGAGAGCGCGGAGGCGTTGACGTCGAAGCGGTCGGCGGCGTCGAGGCCGGCGACCCCCAGGGACGTACGGAAGATGACGGCGACGAAGTAGACCGAGACGCCGATGCCCCAGATCGCCGCCGCACGGCGGCCACCGGGAGGATCGCCCGGCAGGGAGACGGGGTACGTCATCGGATCTGGCCCCTCGCCAGATGGCTGAACCAGCCGACATGGCGGTGGACGAGGGCCGCCGCCGCGTCCGGGTCGCCCGCGCGCAGGGCTTCGAGGATCTCGCTGTGCTCCACGACGTTCTTCGCGACCCGGTCGGGGTGCGCGTACATCACGGCGACGCCCATTCTCAGCTGGCGGTCGCGGAGTTGGTCGTAGAGGCGGGAGAGGATCTCATTGCCGCCGCTGCGCACGATCTCGGCGTGGAAGGCGCGGTCGGTGACGGCGACCGCCGCCAGATCGCCCGCCTCCCCCTGCCGCTTCTGCTGTTCGAGAAGCTCTTCGAGCCGGGCGATCAGCCGCGGCGAGGCGGGTACGGCCTTGCGGGCCGCGTGCTCCTCGACGAGCAGCCGGGTCTCGACCACATCCT
This sequence comes from Streptomyces sp. NPDC004838, assembly GCF_053600955.1. NCBI lineage: Bacteria > Bacillati > Actinomycetota > Actinomycetes > Kitasatosporales > Streptomycetaceae > Streptomyces > Streptomyces sp. NPDC004838. The sequence goes on from NZ_JBSGAW010000019.1 coordinate 67,816, forward strand.
GGATCTCTTGCGCGGAGACCGCGAGGACGAGTGCGCCCTTCTTGGGATAGAGCTTGATCAGCCCCTCGACCTCCAGCTTGAGCAGCGCCTCGCGTACGGGGGTCCGGGACACCCCCACCGCCTCGGCCAGCTCGCCTTCGGTCAGCAGGGTGCCGCCCTCGTAACGGCGGTCCAGGACGGCCTGTTTGACATGGGTGTAGACGCGTTCGGCGGCGGCGGGGGCAGGAGCTGGAGCGGGCATAGGCACAGCATAGATACAAGAGGGGTGCATCTGTAGTCCGCGTCCACGATGCAGGATGTCCGCACCGGCGCGAAAACGTGAGAAGAGAAAAGAGAAGGGGCGAAGTGTGCATCCATTCGGGTGACTCATGCGTCTTCTCATCGGACCCTTCTGTCGCTCGTCACACAGCGCCGGGTCCCCACACACTTTTCGTGACGCATTCGCCAACTCGGAGCGTTCCCTTTGATATTCAGCAGCGTGCGCGTGCGCAGAGCCGCCACCGTTGTCCTCTCCAGCGGCCTCCTGCTCGGTGCTTCTCCCCTTGTCGCGCCGGCCCAGGCCGCGCCCGCGCCCCCGACCATCAGCGCCAAGGGCGGCTTCATGGTGGACCAGGCGACCGGTAAGACGATCTACGGCAAGGGCAGCAACACGCGCCGCCAGATGGCCAGCACGACGAAGGTCGTGACCGCGATCACCGTCCTCACCACGCCGAGGGTGAACCTCAATCGCAAGGTGACCGTCAAGAAGGCGTACCGCGACTACGTCGTGAAGGAGGGCGCGAGCAGCGCGAACCTCCAGACCGGCGACGTACTCACCGTGCGCCAGCTCCTGTCCGGGCTGATGCTGCCGTCCGGCTGTGACGCCGCGTACGCCCTCGCCGACACCTTCGGCACCGGCACGACCACGGCCGCGCGCACCAAGTCGTTCATCGGGATGATGAACAAGAAGGCCGCCGCACTGGGCATGAAGAACACCAAGTTCGACTCCTTCGACGGGATATCGCGGGCCGGTCAGAACTACACCACCCCCGCCGACCTCACGAAGATGGCCCGCCACGCCTTCGCCAACCGGGTGCTCCAGGACGTGGTCAAGGCGCCGAAGTACGTGACGACCGCCACCACCAGCAAGGGCGCCAAGCGCACCTACACCTGGACGAACACCAACAAGCTGCTGGGCTCCTACAAGGGCGCGGTCGGTATGAAGACCGGCACCGGGACCGCGGCGGGCCCCTGCCTGGTCTTCGCCGCCACCCGCAACGGCAAGACGTACGTCGGTGTCGTCCTGAACGGGACCGACCGCTTCCGTGACGCGGCCAAGCTGCTCGACTTCGGCTTCGGCTCCACCACCGCGCAGAAGATGACGCTGCGGTCACTGCCGGCGGGTACGCAGCAGGACTGACGCGGGACGCGTTCGATCCGCGTCCGGGGGGAGACCTGGCGGACGCGAGGGAGGCCGGCGGACGCGGGGACCTCGACCGGGTGAGCGTGAAGCGTGAAGGCTCCGTGACACTGTGCCGTGTCACGGAGCCTTCGCGTGGGGGCAACGGCCGCGGGTCCCGTATCCGGGACCGGGACCGGGACCGGGACCCGACGGGGCCGGGGCCCGGACCCGCGGCTGCGACCAGCGGCCCGGATCACGGGCGCGGCCGCGGACCGGATGCCCGATGCAGGATCCGGGATGCGGGATCCGGGATGCCCGATGCAGGGTCCCGCACGTGATCCGGGACGCTCATGCCCGATGCCCGATGCAGGATCCCGGACACCTGATCCCGGACGCCTCATGCCCGATGCTCGATGCAGGATCCGGGATCCCGGTGCCTGATGCAGGATCCGGGATCCTGATGCGTGATGCGTGATGCCGGGCAGACGCGGCGGGACCGGGCCCGGTTCGCCGCGGCCAGGCGTCAGGCCCAGGTGATCAGCCGCTTCGGGTCCTCCAGGATCGCCGCCACGTCCGCCAGCACCTTGGACCCCAGTTCTCCGTCCACCAGCCGATGGTCGAAGGAGAGCGCGAGCGTGGTGACCTGGCGCGGCTTGACCTTGCCCTTGTGGACCCACGGCTGGAGCTTGATCGCGCCGACCGCGAGGATCGCCGACTCTCCGGGGTTGAGGATCGGCGTACCCGTGTCGACGCCGAAGACGCCGACGTTGGTGATGGTCACCGTGCCGCCCTGCATGGCCGCCGGCGTCGTCCTGCCCTCACGGGCCACGGAGACCAACTCGCCGAGCGCCCGCGCGAGTTCGGGCAGGGTCATGGCGTGCGCGTCCTTGATGTTCGGCACGATCAGACCGCGCGGGGTGGCCGCGGCGATGCCCAGGTTGACGTAGGACTTCTGGACGATCTCCTGGTTGGCCTCGTCCCAGGTCGCGTTGACCCCCGGGTTCCGCTTGATCGCGACCAGCAGCGCCTTGGCGACCAGCAGCAGCGGATTGACCCGCAGGCCCGCCATGTCCTCGTCGGACTTGAGTTCGGCGACGAGCTTCATCGTCCGTGTCACGTCGAGCGTGATGAACTCGGTGACGTGCGGCGCGGTGAACGCGCTGCCGACCATCGCCGCCGCCGTGGCCTTCCGTACTCCCTTGATGGGGATACGCGTCTCCCGCGCCTCCGCCACCGACGCCGACGCGGCCGATGCCGCCAGGGCCTCCTCCACGGCCGTGGCGGCCGCCGGAGCCGTGCCGGGGGCCGGGACGTCGGACACGGGCTGAGGGACCGGCTGAGGGACCGGCTGAACGACGGGCTGAACGACCGGCGGCGGTGCGAGAGCCGCGTGGACGTCCTCACGGGTGATGATCCCGTCGGGTCCCGTCGGGAGGACCGTCGTCAGATCGACCCCGAGATCCTTGGCGAGCTTGCGCACGGGCGGCTTCGCCATCGGGCGTGGTGCCGCGACGACGCTGTGGCCGTGGCCGTTCAACTCGCCCTGCACGGCGGCAGTCGCGGCCGTCGCAGCGGTTGCGGCGGTCGCGGCCGCCTGTCCGGGCACGGTCTTACGGGGACGGCGCCTGCTGGACGTCTCGGCCACGCCGTACCCGACGAGGACGGGCTGACGGCCCTTCGGCTCGGCCGGCTCCTCGGTGGGCTTCCCGGCCGTGTCCGACGCTGTGTCCGGCACCGCGCTCACCGGTGCCGGAGCCGGTGCCGCCGCCACGGGTCCGGAGACCGGGACAGAGCCGCCGGAGCCACCGGAGCCGCCTCCGGGCGCCACGTCGACCGAGATGATCACCTGGCCGACATCGACGGTCGTACCCTCCGGGAAGCGCAGCTCGTGCACCACCCCGTCGTACGGAATCGGCAGCTCCACCGCCGCCTTCGCCGTCTCGACCTCGCAGACGACCTGCCCGTCCGTGACCCGGTCACCGGGCTGTACGTACCACTTGAGGATCTCCGCCTCGGTGAGTCCCTCGCCCACGTCGGGCAACTTGAACTCGCGGAAGCGCGCTGAAGTCTCTTGCGTCATGGTCTCGGCACTCCTCAGTACGCCAACGAGCGGTCGACGGCGTCGAGCACCCGGTCGAGCCCCGGCAGGTACTCCTCCTCCAGACGGGCCGGCGGATAGGGGGCGTGGAAGCCGCCGACCCTGAGTACCGGAGCCTCCAGATGGTAGAAGCACCGCTCCGTGATGCGGGCGGCGATCTCCGCGCCGGAACCGTAGAACACGGGAGCCTCGTGCACCACCACCAGGCGGCCCGTCTTCTCCACCGACGCCTGGACGGCGTCGAAGTCGATCGGGGACATCGAGCGCAGATCCAGCACCTCGACGGACTTGCCCTCCTCGGCCGCCGCGGCGGCGGCCTCGGTGCAGACCTTCACCATCGGCCCGTACGCGGCGAGCGTGAGCTGCGTGCCGGCCCGGACGACGCGTGCGGTGTGCAGCGGACCGGGGATGGCCTCGGTGTCCACCTCGCTCTTGTCCCAGTAGCGCCGCTTCGGCTCGAAGAAGACGACCGGGTCGTCGCTCTGGATGGCCTGCTGGAGCATCCAGTACGCGTCCGCCGAGTTCGACGGCGAGATGACCTTGAGGCCCGCGACGTGCGCGAAGAGGGCCTCGGGCGACTCGCTGTGGTGCTCGACCGCGCCGATGCCGCCGCCGTAGGGGATGCGGATGACGACCGGCAGCTTGATCTTGCCCAGCGAGCGGGCGTGCATCTTCGCGAGCTGCGTGACGATCTGGTCGTACGCGGGGAAGACGAAACCGTCGAACTGGATCTCCACGACCGGCCGGTAGCCGCGGAGCGCGAGCCCGATGGCCGTGCCGACGATGCCGGACTCCGCGAGCGGGGTGTCGATGACCCGGTCCTCGCCGAAGTCCTTCTGGAGTCCGTCGGTGACCCGGAAGACACCGCCGAGCTTTCCGACGTCCTCACCCATGATCAGGACCTTGGGGTCGGTCTCCAGGGCCTTGCGCAGCGACTCGTTGAGCGCCTTGGCGAGGGGGAGCTTCTGTACGGCCATGGTCACTTTCCCTCTCCGTGCGCGCCGATGCCGGTGCCGGTGCCCGCGCTCGTGCCCGCGCTCGTGCCGGTGCCCGCGCCCGCTACAGCGTCCGGGGCCGGGGCCGGGTCGGCGAACGACGCCTGGTACGCGGCGAACTGCGCGCGCTCCTCGTCGACGAGCGCGTGCCCGTCGGCGTAGACGTTCTCGAAGATCGCCATGTCGTCCGGGTCGGGCATCGCCCGGACCACCTCGCGCACCCGCTTGGCGAGCGCGTCGCTCTCCTCCTCCAACGCGGAGAAGTACGCCGCGTCGGCGTGCCCCTCCCTCTCCAGGCAGGCACGCAGCCGCTGGATCGGGTCCTTGGCCTCCCAGGCCGCCCGCTCGTCGTCGTGCCGGTACTTGGTGGGGTCGTCGGAGGTGGTGTGCGCGCCCATCCGGTAGGTGAACGCCTCCACCAGCGTGGGGCCCTCGCCCCGGCGGGCCCGCTCCAGCGCCGACTTGGTGACCGCGAGACAGGCCAGTACGTCGTTGCCGTCCACGCGGACGCCGGGGAAGCCGAAGCCCTGGGCGCGCTGGTAGAGCGGCACCCGCGTCTGGCGCTCGGTGGGTTCGGAGATCGCCCACTGGTTGTTCTGGCAGAAGAAGACGACCGGGGCGTTGTAGACCGCGGAGAAGGTGAACGACTCGGCGACGTCGCCCTGGCTGGACGCGCCGTCGCCGAAGTAGGCGATGACGGCGGAGTCCGCGCCGTCCTTGGCCACGCCCATCGCGTAGCCGGTGGCGTGCAGCGTCTGCGAGCCGATGACGATGGTGTAGAGGTGGAAGTTGTTGACGGTGGGGTCCCAGCCGCCGTGGTTCACCCCGCGGAACATGCCGAGCAGATTGGTCGGGTCGACCCCGCGGCACCAGGCGACGCCGTGCTCACGGTAGGTCGGGAAGACATAGTCGTCGTCGCGCAGCGCCCGGCCCGAGCCGATCTGGGCGGCCTCCTGACCGAGGAGGGAGGCCCACAGGCCCAGTTCGCCCTGGCGCTGGAGGGCGGTGGCCTCGGCGTCGAAGCGACGGGTCAGGACCATGTCCCGGTACAGTCCGCGCAGCTCGTCGGGGGTCGGGTCGATGGCGTAGTCGGGGTGTTCGACCCGCTCGCCCTCGGGTGTCAGCAGCTGTACGAGTTGGGGCTCGGAACTCTGTGGTTTCTTCGCGGCGCTCACGCGCTTGCTGCTGCGTCGCGGTTTGCGAGCGGCAGTGCTCTCCACGGTCACGTGCGTGCTCCTCCGTCTGTCCGGTCCCCCGGGTTCGCCGGGAGCCTGGGGTCGCCCCTGCCGTTGGCAAGGGGAGGCTCGCCTGCTCTCGTCCCCGCACGGGGTGGGTGCGGCGCCGGGAACAGGCGTGACAGGTGCCCCGGCGAGCGCCCTGTCCAAAGCACGTTACCCAGTGGGCCGCATTCCTGCGAAACCCCATTTGACCTGCGTCTTTGCTTGGATTTCCAAGTAAATCGGCAAATGGGGCAACAACCACTGGTCAGAGCCTTGGTCAAGCCGTGGGTGACGGCCTCGCGGACCGCCGGGAACAACGGAACGTTATCCCGGCCACCTGGGGCACGGGAAGGGTCGATGTGTGAGACTGCAATCGTGTCAGAAGAAGGAAAAATCACCGTATTCCTACTCGATGATCATGAAGTCGTCCGGCGTGGCGTTCATGAGCTGCTCTCCGTGGAGGCCGATATCGAGGTCGTCGGCGAGGCCGGCACGGCCGCTGACGCCCTGGCGAGGATTCCGGCGACCCGGCCCGATGTGGCGGTACTGGACGTCAGACTGCCGGACGGGAGCGGAGTGGAGGTCTGCCGTGAGATCCGTTCGCGGGACGAGAACATCAAGTGTCTGATGCTCACCTCCTTCGCGGACGACGAGGCCCTCTTCGACGCGATCATGGCAGGTGCGTCGGGGTATGTCCTCAAGGCGATCCGCGGCAATGAGCTGCTCTCGGCGGTACGGGACGTGGCGGCGGGCCGCTCCCTGCTGGACCCGGTGGCGACGGCACGCGTACTGGAGCGGCTGCGGAACGGCGACAACCCGAAGCGCGACGACAAGATGGCCGCGCTGACGGACCAGGAGCGCAGGATCCTGGATCTGATCGGCGAGGGCATGACGAACCGGGCGATCGGTGAACGGCTGCACCTCGCCGAGAAGACGATCAAGAACTATGTCTCCAGCCTGCTGTCCAAGCTGGGGATGGAGCGCCGGTCCCAGGCGGCGGCGTATGTGGCACGGAGGCAGGCCGAGCGGCAGCACCACGGGTGACAGAGCGCCGCGGGTCCGTGGGGGAGGCCGCGGGGGCTCCGCCGGTGAGGCACTCGCGGCAAAGAGGGCGCGCACGCCTCCCAGGCTGTTTCACTCTTCGCGAGCGGGTCACTCATATGGGCTGACCCGTCCGGACCGGGCTCCGTGGGACTTACGTCCCCGCAGAGCAGGGGCCCCGGCCCCTTCACTACGGGCCGCCGGTCACCGAAAGTGGAACGTATGTCCACCGAGGAACTCCGCGCCATCGAGCTGCTCGGCCGCGTCTCGTACGGCCGGCTGGCGACGAGCATGCGAGCGATGCCTTTCGTGGCCCCCGCCCGGCACATCGTGCGGGACAGCCGCGTCGTCCTGCGGATCCACCGCGGCTTCGGCTACCACCGGTCGTGCAACGGCAGCGTCGTGGCGTACGGAGCGGACAACTTCAACGCGGGCGGTACGACGATGTGGTCCGTGCAGTTCACGGGCATGGCGGAGGTCATCCGGCCCACGGACGAGGAGATGGGGCTCTTCGGCGACGCGCCCCATCAGGCGGACGGCGAGACGTTTGAACCCGTCTTCATGCGCATCGAACCCCAGTTCGTCACCGTGCATACACTGGACTATCTCGAAGAGCAGCCCAACCGACACGCTGCGTGATCTAACATCTGGCGGGTGCCGCGCTCATCTGACACCGCTCCACCCATCGGCGCGCTGTTACGCCGCTACGAAGACCCGGGCAAGCCGCTCTCCTGCGAGCCGGTGACCCTGGGACTCCTCAACCGCGGCTACCGGCTCGCCACCACTCGGGGCGCGTACTTCCTCAAACACCATTTAGACGGCGACCACGAGGCCATCATCCGCCAGCACCGCGCCACCCAGCGCCTCCAGACGCTCGGGGTGCCGGTCGCACCGCCGGTCGAGGACGCCCAGGGCGACACGGTCGCCGTGATCGCCGGCCACTGCTACGCCCTGCACCCCTGGGTCGACGGCCGCCACCGCGACGGCGCGCATCTGACGACGTTCCAGTCCCGGCGGCTCGGCTCGCTCCTCGGGCTCGTCCACACCTGTCTGGAACGGGTCATGGACCACCACCACCGCACGGAGCGCCGCACGGGCGGGGCGGCGGACGAGTACGGGAGCGCGGACCCCGAGGAGACCTTCGCCCTCATCGACGAGTTACTGGCCCTGGCCCGTGCGGCGTCCCCCCGCGACACCCTCGACAGACTCGCCGAGCACCGGCTGCTGGAGCGCCGGACGCTCCTTGAACTCCACGCCGGCCGCCGCCCTCCCCCCGCCTCGGCGGGCGGCTGGGTCCACGGTGACTTCCACCCCTTGAACCTGCTCTACCGAGGCGCCGAACCCGCCGCGATCGTCGACTGGGACCGTCTCGGCGTCCAGCCCCGCGCCGAGGAGGCGGTCCGCGCGGCGGCCATCTTCTTCGTCCAGCCCACCGGCGAACTCCAACTCGCCAAGGTCCGCGCCTACGCCCGCGCCTACCGCCACGCGACCGGCGCCGACACCGCCGAACTCGCCGCCGCCGTCCACCGCGTCTGGTGGGAACGGCTCAACGACTTCTGGATACTCCGCTGGCGCTACCAGCTCCACGACCGCAGGGCCGACCCGCAGTTCGCAGCGGTGTCGGCCCTGGCGGTGTGGTGGACAAGGGAGTACGAGGCGGTACGGGAGGCGTTCGCGACCTGACCGGCGCCGGGCCTCGGGCGGCCCTCACGCCGAGCGTGTCCCGAGCAGCCCCCACGGCGAGCGGGCCCCGGCCGGCCCTTACGGGGAGCAACCCCGGCCGGCCCTTACGGGGAGCGGGCCCCGCACCGGGCACCCGCCCCGCGAGAGGGCCCGTGTACGGGCCCCTCACGACGGCCGGTCACTACCTCGGGAGCTGCTGGACACCCGTCGGACCGCCGGTGGTGCCACCCGTGACCGGGGTCTCGGTGTTGGACGGCGGAGGCTCCTCCGAGGTCGTGGGCGGCGGGGATTCCGAGCCGGTGGTGTCGTCCGACGGCGAGGGGTCGTACGACGGCTTCTGCGAGTACGACGGCCGGTACGGCTTGGAGTACGACGGCCGCTGCGACGGCTGGTGGTTCTCCGGGGTGTCGTCGGTCTCCTCCTCCTGCGTGGGCTGGGTGTCCACGGTCTCCGAGGTGGTGTCGGACGGGGTCGGGGACTGGGAGACCTTGGTGTCCTCCTTGCCCTTGTCGCCCGAGTCCGCCGCGTTGATCGCGAACGCCACGCCCACCGCGACGGCCACCACCGCCAGCGCGGCCATCAGCCACATCCGGCCGCGGCCTCCACGGCCACCACGACCACCACCCTGCGAGCCGCCGTTGTAGCCGACGTAACCGCCGTCGTCCGGGTTCATCGGCGGCAGGATCGGTCCCTGCGAGGTCTCGCTGTGCGCCGACGGGTGGGCGGTCGTCGGCCCGGTCATCCCCATCGCGGGTGTGGCGCCTTCGTACATCCCGACCGGGCCCGTGTTCCAGGTCCCGGTGTGGCTGCCCTGCTGCTGGAGCATCTGGAGCGCGTACTGCACCAGCCCGCGCATCTCCTCGGAGCTCTGGAACCGGTCGTCCGGGTCCTTCGCGAGGGAGCGCATCACCAGTCCGTCCAGCTCCGGCGGGACCACGTCCGCGGCCTGGGACGGCGGCAGCGGCATGTCCTGGACATGCTGGTAGACCACCGACAGCGGGGTCTCACCGGTGAACGGGGGCCGCAGCGCCAGCAGTTCGTAGAGCAGACAGCCCGTCGCGTACAGATCGGAACGGTGGTCGACGGCCTTGCCCAGCGCCTGCTCGGGGGAGAGGTACTGCGGGGTGCCCATGACCATGCCGGTCTGCGTCATCGTCGTCGACGCGCCGTGCAGGGCGCGCGCGATGCCGAAGTCCATCACCTTCACGGCGCCGGATGTGGTGATGATGACATTCGCGGGCTTGATGTCACGGTGCACGATGCCGTGCTGGTGCGAGTACGCCAGCGCCTCCAGGACCCCGGACACGATGATCAGCGCCTGCTCCGGCGGCGGTGCCTCCGCGTTGAGCAGCAGATCGCGGATCGTCCGGCCCTGGACCAGTTCCATGACGATGTACGGCATGGCCTGCCCGCCGGCCTCGTCCTCGCCGGAGTCGTACACCGCCACGATCGCATGGTGGTTGAGCCCCGCCACCGACTGGGCCTCACGGGTGAAGCGGGCCTTGGCGACCGGGTCCTCGGCGAGGTCCGCGCGCAGCAGCTTCACCGCGACCGTACGGCCGAGCCGTACGTCCTCAGCCGCGAAGACCTCTGCCATGCCGCCGCGGCCGAGGCGGTGCGTCAGCCGGTAGCGGCCGTCGCCGACCAGTCCGCCGACGCCCCAGGAGTCCACCCCATCCGGCCCGCCGCCTGCTTCGGGTTCGGGTGCCATCAGTCCTCGCCGTCATATTCCGTGGAGCCGTCGTATCCGGTGAATCCGTCGTATCTCTGAGATGTTGTACCGGTAGATCGCAGAATCCGCCGAACGGTCTGCCAGTTGGACCGTGAATCTACGGTGCATCCGTGGAACGTCCGCACCACACCGAGCCACGGATCCATGGATCGGTGTACCGCGCCGAGATTCGTTCCGTTCCCTCACGCTACAGCCTTCATACGACAGGGCCGTCCGGGATGGACGGGTCTGCCGACACCTTGTGCGCACGGCCACATCCCTTCCATGCCGTTCCCGTAACGGTTCCGGACTCCTCCGGTGCGTACGGTCACGGAACGGGCACTCGGCTTGACGTGTCAGACGCCTCGGGCAGACTTGCCGGGTAAAACGGAACGCGGATCATCGCGCGCCGCCGGTGTTCTCGCAAGTTGGCGCCGGTCACCGCGCCGAGGGGGATGGCAGAGTCATGAGCCAGGACGGCGCGCGGGGTCGCCATGCGGGCGGTTCGGTGGCAGGTGGCCGGTATCAGCTTCGCGGCCTGCTCGGCGAGGGCGGGATGGCCTCCGTCTACCTGGCGTACGACTCCTCGCTCGACCGGCAGGTCGCCATCAAGACGCTCCATACGGAACTGGGGCGCGAGCAGTCGTTCCGCGAGCGGTTCCGACGCGAGGCGCAGGCCGTCGCCAAGCTGTCGCACACCAACATCGTGTCGGTCTTCGACACCGGCGAGGACGAGCTGGACGGCTCGATGATGCCGTACATCGTCATGGAGTACGTGGAGGGCCGGCCGCTCGGCGCCGTGCTCCAGGCGGATGTGGAGCAGTTCGGCGCGATGCCCGCCGACAAGGCGCTGAAGGTGACGGCCGATGTGCTGGCCGCGCTGGACACCAGCCATGAGGTCGGACTGGTCCACCGGGACATCAAACCCGGCAATGTGATGATGACCAGGCGCGGCGTCGTGAAGGTGATGGACTTCGGCATCGCGCGGGCCATGCAGTCGGGCGTCACCTCGATGACCCAGACCGGCATGGTGGTCGGCACTCCCCAGTATCTGTCGCCGGAGCAGGCGCTCGGCCGGGGCGTGGACGCCCGGTCCGATCTGTACTCGGTCGGCATCATGCTCTTCCAGCTGCTGACGGGACGGCTGCCGTTCGACGCGGATTCCCCGCTGGCGATCGCGTACGCGCATGTGCAGGAGGAACCGGTCGCTCCGTCGTCGATCAACCGGTCCGTCACCCCCGCCATGGACGCGCTGGTCGCTCGGGCTCTGAGGAAGAACCCGAACGAGCGGTTTCCGAACGCGTCCGCGATGCGAGACGAGTGCATGCGGGTCGCGAGCGCGGGTCAGACGGCCGCGCCGCTGATCATCGGCGGCCAGCAGGCGGCGAGCGGCTCGGGTGTGGCGGCGTCGGTCTTCCCGCCGCTGGACCAGTCGCCGCCGGCCCCGGTACAGGGCGTGCAGACGCCCTACCAGCAGCCGGGTCCGTACGGAGCGCCGACCCCGCCTCCGGTCGGGGGGCAGGCCGGGACGCCTCACTACGGCTATCCGCCCGTCGCCGCCGTACCGCAGGGTTACCAGGCCCAGACGGTGCCCACGGGCCCGACCCCGTACACCGTCTCGCCGCAGCAGCCGGGCCCGAACGGGGGCGGCGGCCGGGGCAAGACCTGGCTGATCGTCGTCTGCTCGGTGCTGGGCCTGTTGGTGGTCGCGGGTCTCATCAAGGTGTTCTCGGACAGGACCTCCGACGACAGCGCGGGCGGCGACCCCAGCCCCACCGTGTCGACGGGCTCCGGCGAGGTCATCCCGCCGGACCGCACCCGCCGGATCGAATCGACCAAGTGCAGCGACGCGATGGAGGACGGCACCGATCCGTCGAAGGTCTACGCACCGGACCTCCTCTACAAGGACATCCTGTCCGTGAAGGAGTGCCTCCGCGCCGCCGGCTGGAAGTGGAAGGTCGTCGAGGTCGACAACCCGCAGTACCCGAAGGACGCGGTGGTGAAGCAGTTCCCGAGCCAGGGGTCGTCCGTCGTGCCGAAGAACCAGGAGTTCGAGCTGGAAATCTCCACGGGCAAGTCCGGCTGACGCCCCCGAGAGCGCCCCACGCCCCCTACGGCAGCAAGCAACCCGCACCGGGCCAGCGCCCGCCCCACTTGCGAGGCGGGCACCCCGCATCCCACGAGCCCCCGCGCCCCCTGCGATACCACGCACCCCGAGGGACTCGAGCTTCGCGACCCCGGCGAACCCCGAGGGCGGGCCGTTCTTGCCGCCTCCGGTAGGGGGTGTGCAGGGTCGTCCCCGCAGGGGATCGGCGGCAAAACCCGGGCTCCCATACAAGACACCTGTACGCCGCCGACCCCGAGGAGTCGAGCCCGGAGGACCCCCGAACCCGCACCGAACAAGCCCCCACACCCCCTGCGGCAGCAAGCAACCCGCACCGAACAAGCACCCGCACCACTTGCGCCCGCAGGCAACCCGCACGCAACAAGTGCCCGCGCCCCTTGCGGCAGCGGGTAACCCGCACCGCACGAGCGCCCGTACCACTGGCGGCAGCAGGCAACCCGCACCGGACAAGTGCCCGCACCACCCGTACCACCCGCACCACCGCGCGCCCCGCGCCCCCGCCCCCCGCGACTTATCCGTCCGAGATGCCGGATTCATCACATCATGTGACGCTGAGTCCATCATCCAGCCGCTCGGCACGGGAGGGGGTTCCCGGTGATCTCCAGGCTCCGCACCCAGTGCGCGGTCGCAGTCGCGTCGCTCGTCGTCCTGGCCGCACCCCTCGCCCACGCGGAGGAGTCCACCGCCCCGGCGCCCACCCCGGCACCCGTACCCCCCGGAGCCACCGCCTCCGCCACCGCCCCCGCACCCGCCCCCGCACCGACCGCGGGACAGACCGTCCGCCCCACCGCTTCGCCGTCGCTCGCGGGCCGCCCCGAGGGCGAAGGACGGCCGCGCCCCGGACGTCCCCCGGCGGACGAGAGCCCCGATGGACCGGAGGAGCCGGGGGATCCACTCTCCGCGAGCGCCCCTGTGTCACAGTCCAGTCCCGCTTCCCCGTCCGCTTCGGCGTCCGAATCCTCCTCCATACCCCTCTCCCGCGACTGGCCCCATGACCCGGAAGCCCCTCTCATGGAGGACGACCTCGTGGAGGACGATCACCCCGAGGCGGAGGCCGACGACGACGCGGAGGCCATGGAGTTCCCGGAGACCTCGCCGACCCCTGACGCTCCCGCCGTCGCACGTCAGCGGCCCGCGCAGGCCGCCCCGGAGCCCGTCGGACATCAGGTCTCCCCCATCCCCCTCGGCGCCGGAATGGCTCTCATGGGCCTAGGAATCGGCTTTCTCGCCGTCCGCATGAGGCGTCGCTGAGGGCGGAATCCCGCTCCGCGCCCCCTCACGTCCCCCTCACGTCCCCGCCCCGTCATCCTCAGGACGGACCCCGCAAGTACGCCGAACGACGGTTGGCCCGGCTCAACATACCCGGTATACATACCGAGTATGTCCATCCGTCACGGGCTTCTCGCCCTCCTCGAGCACGGCCCTCGCTACGGCTCTCAACTCCGTACGGAGTTCGAGTCGCGCACGGGATCGACCTGGCCGCTCAACGTCGGCCAGGTCTACACGACCCTCAGCCGCCTTGAGCGCGACGGCATGGTCGCCCAGGACGGTGAGGACGGAGCGGGCCATGCCCTGTACGTCATCACCGAATCCGGGCGGACCGAGCTGAAGACCTGGTTCGAGGCCCCCGTGGATCGCAGCAGTCCGCCCCGCGACGAGTTGGCCATCAAACTGGCCATGGCGATCGGCGCACCCGGTGTGGACATCCGTGCCGTGATCCAGTCCCAGCGTCATCACACGGTGAAAGCGATGCAGGACTACACCCGGCTCAAGGCACAGGCGCTCGCCGCCCTGGAGAGCAAGAACTCCCGAGAGGGCGACGACATCGCCTGGCTGCTCGTGCTGGAACAGCTGATCTTCCAGACCGAGGCGGAGGCTCGCTGGCTCGACCACTGCGAATCCCGGCTGATCAGGCTCTCCGCCACGGCCGATCGGAGAGCGGCAGAGACTTCGACGGCCACCCCACTGCTCAGGCGTCCCGTTCAGCCGACCTCTTCCCAGGGACGGAACGGCACTCCCGAGCAGTCCACGGGCTGACACGTCCGCCGCACAGCACCCCACGGGCCCGAAATTCCGCAGTCCCGCAGTCCCGAAGACCCGCAGTCCCGAAGACCAAGCGCTCGCACACAGAGCGCGACCGCCGAGAACCCGAGTACCGGGACCGGGACCGGGACCCCACGCTTCGAGCCCACCGCCCCAAGGCTCCGCCGCTCCCAACGAGCCTTCCGCTCATCCTGTCCACCCGAGGGGGAACCGACCCATGTCCAATTACGAACCTCAGAAGTCACAGCAGAATCAGAAAAATCAGCAGGCACAGCGGACGCAGGGAGGACAAGGCTCACAGCGACCGGTGCTTCAGCTCCAGCAGCTGTCCCGTGTCCACGGCAGCGGCGCCACCGAGGTGCACGCCCTGCGCGGCATCAACCTCGATGTCTTCCCCGGCGAACTCGTCGCCGTCATGGGCCCGTCCGGCTCCGGAAAGTCCACGCTGCTCACCATCGCGGGGGGCCTTGACATGCCCACCTCGGGCCGGGTGATCGTCGAGAACACCGACATCACCACCGCCGGCGCCAAGACGCTCGCCGCCCTGCGCCGCCGCAGCATCGGCTATGTCTTCCAGGACTACAACCTCATCCCGGCGCTGACCGCCGCCGAGAACATCTCGCTCCCGCGTGAACTGGACGGCACCTCCTCGCGCAAGGCCCGTGTGGAGGCCGTGGCCGCGCTGGAGGAGATGGAGCTTGGTCATCTCGCGGACCGCTTCCCCGACGAGATGTCCGGCGGCCAGCAGCAGCGGGTCGCCATCGCCCGCGCCCTGGTGGGCGACCGGCGTCTCGTCCTCGCCGACGAGCCGACCGGAGCGCTGGACTCCGAGACCGGCGAATCCGTGCTCGCCCTGCTGCGTTCGCGCTGTGACGCGGGTGCCGCCGGTGTACTCGTCACCCATGAACCCCGCTTCGCGGCCTGGGCGGACCGGGTGGTCTTCCTCCGCGACGGCGCCGTCGTCGACCAGACCGTCCGCAGTGAGGCCGCCTCGCTCCTGTCCGGCCAGGCGGCAGAGCTGTGAAGACCTGGTACCACTCCTGGGTGGCCGCGCTGCGGATCGCCCGCCGTGACGCATGGCGTGCGAAGGGCCGGAGCTTCCTCGTTCTTTCGATGATCGCCCTCCCCATCCTCGGTGTCAGCGCCGCGGATGTGACCCTGCGCAGCGCCGAACTCTCCACCGAGCAGAAGCTGGAGCGCAAACTGGGGGCCGCGGACGCCCGGCTGCACAACCCTGGCACAGGTGGCGCGGCGGTACATCAGGCGCCCGACTTCAGCACCAACATGACCGTGGACGACTTCGAGAACAAGCCGATACCCGAGGGCAAGGTCGATCTGGCCAAGCTGGTCCCCGCGGGCGCCAAGTCCCTGAGCGATTCGGTCGGCTCGGGAAGGCTCAATACGGAACACGGTCTGCTGAGAGCCGATATCCGGGAGCTGAAGGCCGCGGATCCGATGGCCAAGGGCATCATGACCCTCAAGAAGGGCCGCTTCCCGCAGAAGAACGACGAGGTCGCCGCTACCACGCACTTCCTGGAGAAGAGCGGCCTGAGCGTCGGATCCCGTCTCACCGCCCGCCATCTCGACCGTGCGTACACGATCGTCGGTTCCTACGAGCTTCCCGACGAGCTCGAGAGCAGCCAGGTCAACGCGCTCCCGGGCGCGTTCCTCGCGCCGCTCGACAAGGCGCTGGCGAAGCAGGATCTGCCCACCACGGAGGCCGGCACCACCTATCTGGTGAAGGTCTCGGGTGGTTTCACGTGGAACATGGTCAAGGAGGTCAACGCCAAGGGAGCGACGGTCGAGTCACGCGCCGTCATGCTCAACCCGCCCGCCGACTCCGAGGTCCCGCTCTTCCAGCGGCCCGACTGGGGCGACTGGCGGATGGGCGGCTCGGACGCGGCCGACATCGCCGCTCTCGCCGCGGTCGCCACCGTCGTCGGCCTCGCCATTCTGGAGATCTGTCTCCTGGCAGGGCCCGCCTTCGCGGTCGGCGCCCGGCGCTCACGCCGACAGCTCGGTCTGGTCGGCGCGAACGGCGGAGACCGTCGCCATATCCGCAATATCGTCCTCGCCGGCGGCCTGGTGATCGGTGTGGCCGCGGCGGTCATCGGGACGGTTCTCGGGCTGCTGCTGACCTTCGCGCTCCAGCCTCTACTGGAGGACTGGGTCGGCCAGCGGTTCGGCGGCATCGACATCCGGCCGCTGGAACTGCTCGGAATCGCGGCGCTCGCCGTCTTCACCGGCGCGATGGCGGCGCTGGTTCCCGCCATCACCTCATCCCGCCAGCCCGTGCTGGCCTCGCTCACCGGCCGCCGGGGCGTCCGTAAGAGCAACCGGGTGCTGCCGGTGATCGGACTGATCGCCGTCGCGCTCGGTGCGACCATCGCGCTCGCCGGTTCGCTGGTGCTGGAGCAGATCTTCCTGGTCGGGGCGGGCGCCGCGATCGCCGAACTGGGTGTGGTCGCCCTCACCCCCGCCCTGGTCGGCCTGTTCGGCCGGCTGGGACGCTTCCTGCCGCTCTCCCCGCGGCTCGCGCTGCGTGACGCGGTACGCAATCGGGGCCGTACGGCCCCCGCGGTGGCCGCGGTGCTGGCCGCCGTGGCCGGCACGGTGGCGGTGGCGACCTACGCCGCGAGCATGGACGCACAGTCCGAGGCCCAGTACTCGGCCCGGCTGCCGCATGGCTCGGTCCTGGTCATGGACGAGCAGAGCGGCCGGGACATCCCCGCCGTCCGCACCACCGTGCAGAGGATGCTGCCCGTCGATGTACGGGCCGATGTGGACCGGATCACGGTCGGCAAGGCCAACTGCTCGCTCTGGGACGGCAGCAAGGGCTGCGGACGCTACGAAGTGGTCGTCCCTCCCGCCAACCGCTGTCCGCTCCACGCCAGGGGCGGCGACGACGACCCGGCGGCCGACTACACCGTCGCCGAGCGGCGCAAGCTCGCCAAGGACTGGCGCTGCAAGAGCGACGACAGCTACTACGGCACCACTGTGCTGGTCGGTGACGCGAAGCTGCTGAAGGTTCTCGGCATCAACGACCCGGCGGCGGCGAAGGCGCTCTCGGACGGGAAGGTGGTCTCGTTCGACAAGCGCAACGTCAACGCCCAGGGCAAGCTCGACATCCTGGTGATCACCGACACCGAAGCGGCCGACAAGGCGTGGGACGAGGGCAAGGAGCCGCAGGGGATCACCAAGTCCTTCGCCGTGCACCAGATGCCCGAAGGAGTGAAGTCGTACGGCACCACGACGATCCTGCCGCCCGCGGCGGCGAAGGCGGCGGGTCTGACCACGGTCCCGTTCGGAGCGTACTTCTCGACGGACCAGATGCCGACCAGCAAGGAACGTCAGCAGCTGGAGGGTGAGCTGGCGAAGATCAGCGAAGACATCAGCGCGCACATCGAAGAGGGCTATGTCGCCCAGACCGATATCGTCCTGCTGGCGCTGGCCGTCTTCGCCGGGCTGATCACCATCGGTGCGGCCGGAATCGCCACCGGACTCGCCCAGGCCGATGCCGAGGCCGACCTGAAGACCCTGGCCGCCGTAGGCGCCCCGCCGAGGGTACGCAGGACACTCAGCGGGTTCCAGTGCGGTGTGGTGGCCCTGATGGGTGTGGTCCTCGGCTCGGCGGCGGGAGTGCTGCCGTCGATCGGGCTGCTGCTCGCCGAGCGGCGCGACCGGGAGGCGATGTACCAGGAATCCCTCGACGCCGGTTACCAGGGCGTGAAACCGTTCATCCCGATCATCATGCCGTGGCCGACCCTGGTGGGTCTGCTGATCGCGGTCCCGCTGGGCGCGACGCTGCTCGCGGCCCTGCTGACCCGGTCACGGGGAGCGCTGGCCCGTCGCGCGGCCTCGTAAATCGCGTGGCTTCATAACCGGACACACGGACACACGGACACACGGACACCTGCGGTTTCTCCGCCCCCGTACGAGAGTGATCACTCTGGTACGGGGGCACACCGCGTGATGACGCAAGTGTGCGAGAGAATGGCGGCATGGAGATGCCGAGGAATGAACGATCGCAGGAGAGCCCCCATGTTCTGGTCGTGGGACAGGACGGGATGGCACTCGGCGGCGGCGACGTCGACGACCATGACGAGTCGCGCGAGATCCCGGTGACGGAGATGGTCGAGCAGCCCGCGAAGGTCATGCGCATCGGCAGCATGATCAAGCAACTGCTGGAGGAGGTCAGGGCGGCTCCGCTGGACGAGGCGAGCCGTGTCCGGCTCAAGGAGATCCACGCCAGCTCGGTCAAGGAGCTGGAGGACGGCCTCGCTCCGGAGCTGGTCGAGGAGCTGGAGCGCCTCTCCCTTCCCTTCACGGATGAAGCGGTCCCCTCCGAGGCCGAGCTCCGTATCGCCCAGGCTCAGCTGGTCGGCTGGCTCGAGGGCCTCTTCCACGGGATCCAGACGGCACTTTTCGCCCAGCAGATGGCCGCCCGTGCCCAGCTGGAGCAGATGCGCCGGGCGCTTCCTCCGGGCGTCTCCCACGATGACGCCGACCCTCAGCACGGCCCGGTCCGCTCGGGCCCGTACCTGTAGCCGTACCCCTAGCCGGACCCGCTGTCGGCTCCCGGCACGGAATCAGGACTGTCGGCGGACCCGCGGGGAGGCAGGACCGGGGCGGGGGTCCCGGTGCCGCTGCCATACCGAGGGTCGGGAGAGACGGCCACGGGCCGGCCGGTGCCCACCCGGACCGTGTCCAAGAGCCGGCTGCGGCCCGGAGCCGGCCCGCAGGGTTTGGGCCCCGCAGCGAGGGTCCGAGCCGCGAGACCGGCAGGGCCGGGCGGGCAAGCCCCCGTGAGGCTCCGGCGTGCAGGAGGGCCAGGAGCGAAGGGCCCGGGGCCAGGACAGAAGGGCCCGGGGCGGAAGAGGCCGGGCGGGCGCGGCCGGGGCGCGCGGGCCGTCAGCTCGCTCGCAACAGGACCTTGCCGACGTTGCCGCCCGATTCCAGCACTCTGTGCCCCTCCGCCGCCTCCCGCAAGGGAATCTCGCGGTCCACCACCGCCCGCACCCGGCCGCTCTCGATCAGCGGCCACACATGCTCCCGGACCGCCGCCACGATCGACGCCTTCTCGCCCAGGGGGCGTCCCCGGAGAGACGTAGCGGTCACCGCCGCCCGCTTGCCCAGCAGGGTCGCAAGATTCAGCTCGCCCTTGACCCCGCCCTGCAGGCCGATCACCGCGAGCCGGCCGTTCACCGCGAGAGCCCGCACATTCCGGTCCAGGTACTTCGCGCCGACGATGTCGAGAATGACGTCCGCCCCATCACCGTCCGTCGCCTTCCGCAGCTCCTCCACGAAGTCCTGCTGCCGGTAGTCGATCAGAATGTCCGCGCCCAGCTCGGCGCAGCGGGCGAGTTTCTCGGGCCCGCCCGCGGTGACGGCCACCCGTGCGCCCACCGCCTTGGCCAGCTGGATCGCCATCGTGCCGATGCCGCTCGCACCTCCGTGGATCAGCACCGTCTCGCCCGGCCGGAGGTGCGCGATCATGAACACGTTCGACCAGACCGTGGCCGCGACCTCGGGCAGCGCCGCCGCCGTGACCGTGTCCAGCCCCTGAGGAACCGGCAGCAGCTGCCCTACGGGAACCACCACCTTCTCCGCGTAACCGCCGCCGGCGAGCAGCGCGCACACCTCGTCCCCGACGGCCCATCCCGGAACCCCCGTCCCGAGAGCGGCGATACGGCCGGAGCATTCAAGACCCGGATACGGAGAGGCGCCCGGCGGCGGATCGTAGAAACCCTGTCGCTGAAGCAGATCCGCCCGGTTGACCGCGCTCGCCGTGACGTCGACGAGGACCTCGCCCTCGCCGGGTACGGGATCGGGCACTTCGGCCCACACAAGCGCCTCGGGGCCACCGGGCTCGGGAATCGTGATCGCATGCATGGGCGCGAGGCTACCCCCGGCCGTGCCGAACGGACCCTTGGGGCATGACGCCCCGCCCTACTCCACTCCGTCGCCCGACGCCGTACTGCCGGACGCCACGGCCTCCCCCTCTCGCCTCTTTCTCACCGTTCTTCCTCACCGTCGGACGGGACGCTCTCGTCCACCCTCACGATGGTGATCAGACGGTCCATCAACTGCAGCGGGCTGGCGGCGGGGTCGTCGTAGCCGATCAGCCGATGGCCCCTCAGCACACTCACCACCAGATCGTCCGTGTCCCGGACATCGCGTCCCACCTCGGCCTTTATGACCGGTCGTTCGATGAGATCGAGCCCGCTGCCCTGCTGGATCAGGTCTTCCATCACCGCTCCCGCGCTGGGGCTGAGCACGGACAGCCCCATCAGGCGCCCCGCCGCGCTGGCGCTGGTGATGACCGCGTCCGCGCCCGACTGCCGCAGCAGCGGCGCGTTCTCCTCCTCACGCACCGCCGCCACGATCTTCACGTCCCGGTTGAGCTGACGCGCCGTGAGCGTGACCAGCACGGCCGTGTCGTCCCGCTGTGTCGCGATGACGATCTGACGGGCCCGCTGCACCTCCGCACGTATCAGCACATCGCTTCGGGTGGCATCGCCGGCCACCCCCGCGAGCCCGTCGGCGATCGCGCTCTCGACGACCTTGGCACTGGGGTCGATGACGATGATCTGGTCCTTCCTCAGCCCCGTGGCGGTCAACGTCTGGATCGCGGAACGGCCTTTCGTTCCGAAACCGACGATGATGGTGTGATCACGCAAGCCAGCCTCCAACGCCTCTGCGCGCGCATCCTGTGCCCACGTCCACGCTCCCGACCGTACCGACCGCGCGCCGTGACGGACACGTGTCGGCGCTTCTCCCCCACTCGGGGACAAGATCCGCGACCATGGTCACTGATGTCGACCGATTGGGCCAACGCCGGAGGGGACTTGCGATGAAGGACGAGGGACGACCGCCGTTCAAGGCGGGGAAGTTCTCGATCCTGCGGTCTCTCTGGTACCGCTCCCACAGTGAGGCCAAGGACGACGCGGAGGCCGGACGGTCCATCACCATGCCGGCGCAGGCCGCCGTACCGCCCCTTCAGCAGGTGCTGCGGAGGCTGGCCATGGCCTTGCTGGTGCTGTCGGTCACCACGCTGCTCGTCTGGCTGGACCGGACCGGGTACCGCGACAACGCGGGCGGAGAGGTCGACCTCCTGGACGCGGCCTACTACACGACCGTCACCCTCTCCACCACCGGCTACGGCGATATCGCCCCGGTCAGCGACGCCGCGAGGCTGACGAACATCTTCGTCATCACGCCCCTGCGGGTGGTGTTCCTGATCATCCTGGTCGGCACCACCCTCGAAGTTCTCACCGAGCGCACCCGCCAGCAGGTCCGTGTCCACCGCTGGCGCTCCCGTATGCGGGACCACATCGTGATCGTCGGTTACGGAACCAAGGGGCGGCACGCCATCGAGACTCTGCGGGGCCAGGGCATCACCAAGGACAAGATCGTCGTGGTGGACCCCCAGCAGAAGGAGGTGGACGCCGCCAGCGCCGATGGACTGGTCGCCGTCCTCGGGGACGCCACCCGCTCCCGTACGCTCCTCAAGGCCGAGATCCAGACCGCGGCACGGGTGATCATCGCCCCGCAGCGCGACGACACGGCGACTCTGGTCACCCTCACCGCGCGGCAGCTCAACAAGCGCGCCGCCATCGTCGTCGCGGTCCGGGAGGACGAAAACGTACCGCTGCTGAAGCAGAGCGGCGCCGACACGGTCGTCACCAGCTCCAGTTCGGCGGGCCGGCTGCTGGGCGTCTCGACGGCCAGCCCCCATCTCGCCGACGCACTCGAAGACCTGATGACCCATGGCAGGGGTCTGAGTCTCACGGAGCGTGCCGTGACCAAGGAAGAGGTCGGAAAGTCACCGCGTGAGTGCCCGGACCTGGTGGTGGCGGTGGTGCGGCGGAAGAAGATGATGGACTACACCGACCCGGAGTGCGCGACTCTTCAGTTCGAGGATCGGCTGATCACCATCAGGCGGGAAGAGCCGGCTCACTGAGCCATGGCGGTGCGGCCGGACGGGTGAGCCGACCCGGCCGCACGGAGGGTGTTTCACGTGAAACACCCTCCGTCACCCTCCTTGGCTCTCTGCCACGAGATCGGAAGTCGGCCAGCCAGCACGTCGGCACGTCGGCACGTCGGCACGTCGGCACGTCGGCAGGTCGGCAGGTCGGCAGGTCGCCAGCGGTCGGCGGGCAGCAGACCGACAGCGGTGGGCAGCGGGTGGGCAGCGGGTGGGCAGCCGGTCGGCCTTCAGCGGTCGAAGTCCGCCGCCCCGGGCGTCCACGGCAGATCGAGAAACTCCAGTTCGTCGCCGGGCCGCGCACCGCCCGGCGGCACGACCGCCAGCCCGTCGGCGGCGGCGATGCCCCGCAGCATCGCGGGACCGTTGTAGCGCAGCGGCAGCAGGCTGTCGGCGCGGTGAGCGAACGGCACCAGGCGGGTGTCGTACGGATGTCCCAGCACCTCCTCGGACACGGGCGCGCGGTAGGGGGCCGGAGCCGACCGGCCCGCGAGCCCCCGCAGCAGCGGCTCGGCAAGGGTGAGCAGCCCCGATACGGCCGCGAGCGGATTGCCGGGCAGCCCCACCAGGTATCCGGCCCGCGAGCCGTCGTCGGCGTCACCGCGGGCGGGCAGCCTCGCCAGCAGCATCGGATGACCGGGCCGTACGGCGACTCCGTCGACCAGCAGTTCGGCGCCCGCCTTCCGGAGCACGGTGTGAACATGGTCGACGGGTCCCGCCGCCGTGCCCCCGGTGGTGAGGACGAGGTCGGCGTCCGACCCGATGACGGCCCGGTGCAGGGCTCCGACATCGTCGCCGAGCCGCCGGACTTCGATGACCTCGACGCCGAGCGCGTGAAGCCAGGGACCGATCATCGGCCCGAGGGCGTCACGGATGAGGCCGTCGTGGGGTAGTCCCCCGGTGAGCAGTTCATCGCCGAGGACCAGGACCTCCACACGCGGCTGGGGTACGACGGCCAGTGCGTCGTACCCCGCCGCCGCCGCGAGCCCCAGAACGGCCGGGGTCACCAGCGCGGCGGCGGGCAGAAGCCGGTCGCCGGAGCGGCACTCCTGGCCGCGTGGCCGGATGTCCTGTCCGGGAGTCACCGCGCGCTCGGCGTACAGCAGCCGCTGGGCCCCGTCGGTCCGGGCGTGTTCGCTGCGGATCACCGCGGTGGCCTCGGGCGGGGTACGGGCGCCCGTGGCGATCCGTACCGCCGTGCCGTCCCGCAGTGGCGGGGCGTCGCCGCGCCCGGCGAGGATCGAGCCGTCGCCTTCGACGGTCCAGGGGCCGGGGCCGGCGACGGCCCAGCCGTCCATGGCGGAGGTGTCGAAGGGCGGCAGATCGCAGAGCGCGGTGAGCGGCTCGGCCAGCACATGGCCGAGGGACCGGTCCAGCGTCACCGTGTGGGCACGCGGCGGTGCGCCACGTCCGAGGCGCGCTGCCAGGGCCCGTGCCTCGGGCCACGGGGTCGCGCGGTGACGCTCGGGGGCAGGGGCGGAGACGGTGCCGGAACCGGTGGCGGAGGTGGTCGTATCGGGGGCGTGACGGGCGGAGGGCCGGGGGTCCATGGCGGTGGGGGACCGGTGACCGGAAGGGGTCTCCTGCCAGGGCCGGCGGCCCACCAGCGCGAGTGCGTCCTCGAAGCCGTCGTCGGAGGCGGCCGCCTGCTCCCGGTCGGCGCCGGTTCCGGTACGGGGTGCGGTGCCGGGCGTGGTGCCCGGTTCACGCTGCTGACCGCTCATCTCGTACCGGTCCCCTCGGGCCCGCCCTCCTCGGGCGGGGCCTGTTCGGTCACCGCCGCCTCCTCGGATTCCTCGGCGTCCGTGGATTCCTCGGCCCAGCGAAGGGCGAGCGCGGTGGCCTTGCGGGCGGCTTCCGCGACCGCTTCGGGGCCGCCTTCGCGCGCCGAGGCGGCCGCGTATCCCACCAGGAACGTGGTGAGCGGCGCGGCGGGGCGGGCCACACCATGAGCGGCGTCGCGGGCCAGGTCGAGCAGCAGCTTGGTGTCGACGTCCAGGTCGATGCCTAGTTCGTCCTTCACCGAGGTGATCCATTCATCCAGCACGTTCCCATGCTCCCTGATGCGGGCCCGCGCAGCGGCGATGTCGTCCCAGGTGTCGCAGTCGAAGGAGGCAAACGTTTCCGCACCGACCGGGACCAGGTCCAGTTCCTGGGTCAGCAGCCGCAGCGGCAGCCCGCCGAGGCTCCCGTACTCGGTGGCGAGAAGGGCGATTTCACGTCGGAGCGGCTCGGTCCGGTACGCGGCCACCAGCGGCTGCTCACGCCCGTCGGCGTCGATGAGCAGCGCCGCCTCGCGCCCGCTCGCGTGGAGGGTTTCGAGCAGTCGGCGCACGGTCCGCCCGTCGAGGAAGGGCAGATCGGCCGAGAGGACGAGTACGGCTCCGGCCTCCGGCCCGATCTGCCGGGTCCCGGCGTCCAGCGCGGCGACCGGGCCGCCGCCCGGCGGGTCCTCAAGTGCCCAGACGACGGGGCGCGTGGTGGGCCTGCGATCCCCTACGACGACGGTCCGGCCCGCGCCTCGGCAGGCCGCGAGCACCCGGTCGAGGAGCGTTCGCCCGCCCACGCTCAGCGCGGGCTTGTCCGCTCCCCCGAGCCGCCTCGCGGCACCGCCGGCCAGCACAATGGCGTCGTACACAGTGTCGTCCCAGGTCGCCGTCATGCCTGAAGTATGGTCCGAGCCCCTGAGCCGGGAACACCGCGTAGATCATTCCTGGGCTCCCGACGGCAGCGGCACACAAGGCCGGTACCGGCTCCGGGCCGGGACTCGGCGGCGGCGGAGGCGCGGTGGCGGACCGAGTCCGCTGCGCGGGCGTACCCGGTCCGGACCGGGTACGGGTCCCAGGCCCCAGCCCAGCCCCGTCCCGACCAGGCCCAGCCCCTACCGGGTCCGGTAGGGGCTGGGTCCGGGTCCGGGCGCGGATCTAGAGGGTGCGCAGCAACACCGTCGGCCGCTCCACACAGTCGGCGACATACCGCAGGAACCCGCCCGCCGTACCGCCGTCGCAGACCCGGTGGTCGAACGTGAGCGAGAGCTGAACGACCTGGCGTATCGCGAGTTCGCCCTCGTGCACCCATGGCTTGGGCACGATCCGGCCGACCCCGAGCATCGCCGCCTCCGGGTGGTTGATGATCGGTGTGGAGCCGTCCACGCCGAACACTCCGTAGTTGTTCAGCGTGAACGTCCCTCCCGTCAGCTCTGCGGGCGTCAGCTTCCCCTGCCGGGCCGATTCGGTCAGCCGCCCGAACTCCTCTGCCAGCGACTCGGCCGAGCGGCTGTGCGCGTCCCGTACGACGGGGACGACCAGACCGCGCTCTGTCTGGGCCGCGAACCCGAGGTGCACCGCGGGCAGGCGCACGATCTCCCTGGCCTCTTGGTCGACCGTGGAGTTCAGCTCGGGATAGCGGGCGAGGGCCGCCGTGCAGATCCGGGCGAGAAGCGCGAGGACCGAGATCTTCGGGCCGCCCGCCGCGTTCATCGAGGCCCGCGCGGCCATCAGCTCGGTGGCGTCCGCGTCGACCCAGCAGGTGGCGTCCGGGATCTCGCTCCGGCTGCGGGACAGCTTGTCGGCCACCGCACCGCGCACTCCGCGCAGCGGAATCCGCTCCTCCCGCGCCCCGGAGGCGGCCGGAGCCGCCACGGACTCGGGTGCGGAAGGCGCCTCGGGGGCGAGCGGAGTCCCGGTGACCCGCACGGCCTGTTCCACGTCCGCTCGCAGGATCAGCCCGTCCGGGCCCGAGCCCGTCAGCCGCCGCAGATCCAGCCCGTTCTCACGGGCGAGCCGCCGCACGAGAGGCGAGATGACGGGCACGGGCCCGGCATCCCCCGGAACATCGGCGACCGCCGTCCCGCCGTCGGGCCGGACGCCCGTCGCGGCGGCGGCCGGTTGCGGCGCATGCACGGGTGCGGGCGCGGGCGCGGCGACCGGGGAGGGAGCGGCCACGGCGGCGACCGGAACCGGCTTCACCCGGCGTCGCCGGGCCGTGGGCGCCCCCGTCCCGTACCCGACGAGCACATTGCCCGACGATTCCCCGGCAGCGGCGCGGGAGCCGGATCCAGAGCCGGAGCCCTTCGCCGATGAGGCCCCGGAGGCATCAGAGGCACCGGAGGGCGAGGCACCGGAACCGGTGGAACCTCGGCCGGAGGAGCCCGATCCGGCCGAACCGGAACCGGAGGCTCCAGGGCTCCCCTCCGACTCTCCCACCGCGACCGTGATCAGCGGAGCCCCGACCGGAAGCTCCGTACCCTCCTCACCGAAGCGCGCGGTCACCACTCCGCCGTACGGGCAGGGCACCTCCACCATGGCCTTGGCCGTCTCGACCT
Organism: Streptomyces sp. NPDC004838; assembly: GCF_053600955.1. NCBI lineage: Bacteria > Bacillati > Actinomycetota > Actinomycetes > Kitasatosporales > Streptomycetaceae > Streptomyces > Streptomyces sp. NPDC004838. The sequence continues at coordinate 94,424 of NZ_JBSGAW010000019.1, forward strand.
CGACGACGGGCTGGTCGATGGCGACGACATCGCCCACGGAGACCAGCCAGCGCACGATCTCCGCCTCCGTGAGTCCCTCACCGAGGTCGGGCAGCCTGAATTCGAGCACCTGGGGCATCAGCTCTCCGCCTCCCACTGCAACCGCGCCACCGCGTCCAGTACCCGGTCCACCGCGGGCAGATGGTGCCGCTCCAGCATCGGCGGCGGATAAGGGATGTCGAATCCGGCCACCCGCAGCACCGGAGCCTCCAGATGGTGGAAACAGCGCTCCGTCACCCGTGCGGCGATCTCGCCTCCGGGCCCGCCGAAACCGTTGGCCTCATGGACGACGACCGCGCGTCCCGTGCGCCGTACGGACGCGCAGACCGTCTCGTCGTCGAAGGGCACCAGCGTGCGCAGATCGACGACCTCCAGGTCCCAGCCCTCGGCCGAGGCCGCCTCCGCCGCCTCCATGCAGACCGGCACGGACGGCCCGTAGGTGATGAGCGTCGCGCTGCGCCCCCGGCGGCGGACCACCGCCCGGCCTATCGGCTCGACCGCCGCCGGGGCCTCCGGCGACCAGTCCGCCTTCGACCAGTACAGCCGCTTCGGCTCCAGGAAGATCACCGGGTCGTCGGAGGCGATCGAGGCCCTGAGCAGTCCGTACGCATCCTCGACCGTCGCGGGCGTGACGACATGGAGCCCCGGAGTCGCCATGTAGTACGCCTCGGAGGAATCACTGTGGTGCTCGACGCCGCCGATGCCGCCGCCGTACGGCACGCGCACGGTGATCGGCAGCGCCATCGTGCCCCGCGTGCGGTTGCGCATCCGTGCCACATGGCTGATCAGCTGCTCGAAGGCCGGGTAGGCGAAGGCGTCGAACTGCATCTCGACGACGGGCCGCAGCCCGTACATCGCCATGCCGACGGCGGTGCCGAGAATGCCCGCCTCCGCCAGCGGCGTGTCCGTACAGCGGTCGTCGCCGAACTCCTTGGCGAGCCCGTCCGTCACCCGGAAGACTCCGCCGAGTGTGCCGACGTCCTCCCCCATCACATGGACGGACGGGTCTTCCGCCATGGCGTCGCGCATGGCGCGCTGCAACGCCTGGGCCATCGTCGCGGGCTTCACCGCGGATTTGGCCCTGGGCGTGGTCGTCGCCGTGGTCATCGTGCTTCTCCCTCCGCGCCGGACGGCCCCGCGCCCTGTCCTGCGCTATTCCCTGCGGCGCCGTGGTCCTCGGCCTCCAGCTCGGCGCGCAGCTGCGCCGCCTGCTCCCGGAGCTGGCTGGTCTGCTCGGCGTAGACGTGCGCGAATATGTCCATCGGCTCCAGCGCCGCGTCGGCGTTCATCTGCTCGCGCAGGCGGGCCGCCATCGTCTCGGCGCCTTCCGCGACCGCCTTCTTGTGACTGTCGTCCAGCAGACCCCGCTCGGTCAGCTCCCGCTCGATGAGACGGATCGGGTCGTGGTCCCGCCATGCCTCGACCTCGGCGTCGCCCCGGTAGCGCGTGGCGTCATCCGCGTTCGTATGGGCGTCCATGCGGTAGGTGATGGCCTCGATCAGCGTCGGACCGTCACCGCGCCTGGCTCGGGCGACGGCCTCGGAGAGCACCTGGTGCACCGCCGGAGCGTCGTTCCCGTCGACGAGGCGGCCCGGCATTCCGTACCCCACCGCCTTGTGGGCGAGTGAGGGCGCGGCGGTCTGCTTCTCCAGCGGCACCGAGATGGCGAAGCCGTTGTTCTGCACCAGGAAGACCACGGGGGCCCGCCACACCGCCGCGAAGTTCAGCGCCTCGTGGAAATCGCCCTCGCTGGTGCCGCCGTCGCCGACCATGGCGAGCGCGACCACGTCGTCGCCCTTGATCCTGGCCGCGTGCGCCAGCCCCACGGCATGCGGCAACTGGGTGGCGAGCGGCGTGCACAGGGGTGCGATGCGGTGCTCGTACGGGTCGTATCCGGTGTGCCAGTCACCGCGCAGCAGCGTCAGCGCCTGCACGGGGTCCAGGCCGCGCGCCACGGCCGCGAGCGTGTCGCGGTAGCTGGGGAAGAGCCAGTCCCTCTCTTCCAGCGCCAGCGCCGCCGCCACCTCGCACGCTTCCTGCCCCGTGCTCGACGGATAGACGGCGAGCCGCCCCTGCTTGGTCAGGGCGGTCGCCTGCGCGTTGAATCTGCGGCCTCGGACCAGGTGTGCGTAGAGCGTCAGCAGCAGCTCGGGGTCGGCGTCGGCGGCGGCGTCCGTGCCGAGAACGCGGAACGGCTCCGGGTCGGGGAGCAGGGGGGCCGGGTCGGTGCGGGGCTTCCACGCCGGGGGCGGGGTCGGCCGGTAAGCGACGGCATCGGGCAGCTCCTGCACTGTCATGCTGCTCTTTCGCAACGCGAGCACCTCCTCGTGGGAGCGACGAAGGAAGCGGCCGGCTGTGGCTCGCCTCACCTACCGATTGTTCGGTCGATGACGCATTTTGGCTACAGGCGGCTTCAGCCTGTGGACAAACGGTTCTGCACAGCCTGAGATGGGCACAGGTCGTCCATGCCAGAGAGGCGGGGGGATATGGCAGCTGAACAAATGGCCGAAGGCGGGAGCCGCACGGAGCAACAGCCTCCGCCCCGCCCCCTCGATGCCATCGACCGCGACATCCTGCGCATACTCCAAGCGGACGGGCGTGCGTCGATACGTTCGGTCGCCGAGCGGGTCCATGTGTCACGTGCCAACGCGTACGCGCGGATCAGCCGGCTCATCGACGATGGCGTGATCCGAGGCTTCAGCGCCCGCGTCAACCACGAACGCGCGGGTCAGGGCGCGTCCGCCTACATCACCCTGAAGATCGTGCAGAACTCCTGGCGCACGGTCCGCGAGCAGTTGCAGGCGCTTCCGGGAGCCGCGCACATCGCCCTGGTGAGCGGGGGTTTCGACGTACTGCTGCTGGTCCACACCCCCGACAACCGCACCTTGCGCGAGCTGGTCCTGACCAGGATCCAGGCCATCCCGGAAGTGCTGTCCACCCATACCCTGCTGGTCTTCGAGGAGACGGACCTCGACCCGGCGCCGGGTGCGGTGCCCGGTCCGACGCCCGGTCCGGGCACTGCGACGGCCGCGCCCGACGCCGAGCAGTTCTGACGGCCCCGCCGTGGGAAGCCGTTCCGACCGGAATCAGACAGCCAGCCCGTTCGCGAGGGGACAGGGGTCTCGGAACAGCGCAACCGGAGCGGACCGCCCCCAGGCGGCGGACGCGTATGGCGGCGGCAGGCGGGACGGAACCTGAGCGAACAGAGTGAACGGCGGACCCCGGGCCGGCCAGGGCTCCGCGCGGCTCTCAGGCCCCCTTGGCACCCGTCCGCAGCCCGTCGAAGGCGATGCGGACCACGGTCTCGGCGACCTGGGCGCTCTCGTATCCCCCTCCCGGGTGCGGCCGGTACCACTCCACCAGGGAGTTCACCATCCCGAAGAGGAGCCTGGTCGCGAGCCGGGTGTCCACATCCGCGCGGAGATCGCCGTCCGCCGCCGCCGCCTTCAGCAGATCGGCGACCCTCTGGTCGAACTCCCGGCGGCGTTCCATCGCCCACCGCTCGGTCTTGGTGTTGCCCCGTACCCGCAGCAGAAGCGTCACATAGGGCAGCTCCGCCACCAGCACCTCCACGGTGCGCCGGGTCACGTACTCGACCCGCCCGACGGTCCGGCCCCGTACCGCCCCAGGCTCGTCGAGCACGGCGAAGAGCGCGTCGAGCGCCCGGCTCACGGCCCGGCGCAGCAGTTCCTCCTTGCCGGCGACATGGTGGTAGATGGACGACTTGGAGATGCCCGCCGCCTGGGAGAGATGCTCCATGGAGGTGCCGTCGTAGCCGCGCTCGTTGAAGATCCGCACGGCGACGGTCAGCAGCGTCTCCGGCGTGTAGGTGTCGCGCTTGGCGGTGGTCATGAGTCCGCTCCCTCTTCCCGGCCGGTGAGCGCTCCCGGCTCGGCCACCCGGGCGTACGAGCGCCGGCGCAGCCCGAGGCCGGGGGCGTAGCGCCCGCCGGGCACGACTCCGTCGAGATTCCGCAGCATGTCCCGGGCCCATCCGTCGGGGAGCCGGCGTTCCCATTCGAAAGGCCCCAGAGGGTAGTTGACGCCGAGCCGCATCGCCGTGTCGATGTCGTCCTCGGTCGCGACGCCCTTGGCGGCGGCGTCGGCGGCGATGTCGATCAGCATGGCGACCGTACGGGCCACGATCATGCCGGGGGCGTCCCCGATGACGCTGACCTTCTTGCCGAGCGCCTGGAACAGCCCGGTCGCTTCCCGCAGGGTGCGTTCCGGGGTGCGGGGAGAGGCGCTGAGCGCGACGCGGGTGGCGGACCGGTGGTCGAGTACCAGATCGAGGTGGACGGCATCGTCGAACCCACCGCACGCGTGACCGTCGGTAAGCATCACATGTCCGCCGCCGGGCAGCGTCAGCCGGGGGACGCCGTCGGAGTCGCCATCCTCTTTACGGAGGGTGATGCCGGCCTCCCCGATCAGCTCAAGCAGTCCGGACGCGGCCTCCAGGTCCCCGACGGCGACCACATACGCGGGCGGGTCCTCGGGGGCGGCGGTGTGCGGCTCCGGACGCCCCGCGCCCTCCGCGTAGTCGTACCAGCCGCGCCCCGACTTGACGCCCAGCAGCCCCGCCTCCACGAGCCGCCGCTGCGCCAGGGAGGGTATGAACTTCGGGCTGTGGAAGAAGGACTCCCATACGGACCGGGTGACGGCCTCGTTGACGTCCTGGCCGATCAGGTCGGTCAGCTCGAAGGGGCCCATACGGAAGCCGCCGGACTCGCGCAGGACCGCGTCGATCGTCGCCGGGTCGGCGACCCGGTCCTCATAGAGGGCGAAGGCTTCCGCGTAGAAGGGCCTGGCCATGCGGTTGACGATGAAACCCGGCAGGTCGGCGCAGCGCACCGGGGTCTTGCCCCAGGCGGCCACCGTCGCCCACGCGCGCGTGGCCGCCGCCTCGTCCGTGGCGAAGCCGCTGACCACCTCGACGAGAGGGAGCAGGGGCGCGGGGTTGAAGAAGTGGAGTCCGACGACCCGGCCGGGGCGCTTCAGCGCGCCCGCGACGGCGGTGACGGAGAGGGAGGAGGTGTTGGTGGCGAGCAGACAGCCGTCCGCGACGACCGCCTCCAGGGCGGCGAACAGCTCCTGCTTGACCTTCAGTTGCTCGACGACCGCCTCGATGACGAGAGCCGCGTCCGAGAGCTGGGCGAGATCGTCCGCCGGGTGCAGCCTGGCGCGGGCCGCGTCCCGTCCGGCGGCGTCCAGCGCGCCCTTGTCGACGAGCCGGTCCAACCGGGCGCCGATGGCGTCCGCAGCCGCGGCGGCCAGGCCGGGTACGGCGTCGTAGAGCCGTACGGGATGGCCCGCCATGAGGGCGACCTGGGCTATGCCCCGGCCCATGGTGCCGGTGCCGACCACGGCGACGGCGCGGCTCCGGTCGACCGGGCTCTCGGCAGTCCGGTCCGGGTCGGCCGGGCCGACCGGGTCCTGTTCGGTGGCGGTCATGGAGGTGATCCTCCCCGATGAGTTGTCCACAGGTTCGACGGGCCCCCTTGTACCGACCGATCGTTCGGTTACTCTAACTCTGTCAATCCACCTCTGCCCAGCCCGACGAGGAGTTGGTCCGTCATGCAACTGACCGAGACCCGGCTGACCGGCCACCGGGCGACGCTCGACCAGGCCCTCGAAGCGATTCGCACCCGTGCCTACTGGTCCCCGCACCCCGAACATCCCAAGGCGTACGGAGAGAGCGCGCCGGCCGACGGCCTCGCGGCCTTCGACGCACTCCGCGGCACCCGTTTCGACCTCGACCAGCCGGGCACCGACGGCTGGACGGGCGCCGAAGTGTCTCCGTACGGCCCGGAGCTGCGCATCGAGTACCCGCACCCCGATATCGACGTCCTCCTCCCCGCCATGCGCGCGGGGATGCCCGCCTGGCGCGAGGCCGGTCCCGAGACGCGCGCCCTGGTCTGCGTGGAGATCCTCTCCCGCATCAGCGCCCGCACCCACGAGTTCGCGCACGCGGTGATGCACACCAGCGGACAGGCGTTCATGATGGCGTTCCAGGCGGGCGGTCCGCATGCCCAGGACCGCGGTCTCGAGGCCGTGGCGTACGCCTATCTGGAGCAGACCCGCACCCCGGCCGCGGCCGACTGGTCCAAGCCCCAGGGCAAGCGCGACCCGCTGGAGCTGCGGAAGACGTTCACCACGGCCGGCCGCGGCATCGCCCTGGTGATCGGCTGCAACACCTTCCCCACGTGGAACGGCTATCCGGGCCTGTTCGCCTCCCTCGCCACCGGCAATCCCGTACTGGTCAAGCCGCACCCCCGCGCGGTGCTCCCGCTCGCGCTCACCGTGCGCGTGGCCCGCGAAGTGCTGGCCGAGGCGGGCTTCGACCCCAATCTGGTGTGTCTGGCGGTCGAGCGCCCCGGCGAGGGCATCGCCAAGACCCTCGCGGTCCGCCCCGAGATCAAGATCATCGACTACACCGGTTCCAGCGCCTTCGGCGACTGGCTGGAGGCCAACGCGCGCCAGGCGCAGGTCTACACCGAGAAGGCGGGCGTCAACACCGTCGTCGTCGACTCCACCGACGACTACAAGGGAATGCTCTCCAATCTGGCCTTCTCACTCTCCCTGTACAGCGGCCAGATGTGCACCACCCCCCAGAACCTTCTCATCCCGCGCGACGGCGTCCCCACGAACGAGGGGCACAAGTCGTACGACGATGTGGTGAGCGACCTCGCGGCTTCCGTGGGCGGTCTGCTCGGCGACGACGCGCGGGCGAACGCCCTGCTGGGCGCGCTGGTCAACCCCGATGTGAGGAGCCGTCTGGAAGGCGCCGCGGAGTTGGGCGAAGTGGCTCTGCCCTCCCGGAAGATCGTCAATCCCGACTTCCCGGACGCGGTCGTCCACACTCCGGTGATCGTCAAGCTCGACGGCGCTAAGCCCGACGCCGAGGCGGCGTATCTGTCCGAGTGCTTCGGCCCGGTGTCGTTCGCCGTCGCCGTGGACTCGACGCCCGACGCGCTGGACCTGCTGCGGCGCACGGTCCGCGACAAGGGCGCGATGACCGTCGGCGCGTACACCGTCTCCGAGGAGACCGAGCGCGCGATCGAGGAGGTGTGCCTGGACGAGTCGGCGCAACTCTCCCTGAATCTGACGGGCGGGGTGTACGTCAACCAGACGGCGGCGTTCTCCGACTTCCATGGTTCGGGCGGCAACCCCGCGGCGAACGCGGCCCTGTGCGACGGAGCGTTCGTCTCGAACCGCTTCCGGGTGGTGGAGGTGCGACGCCAGGGCTGACGGCGAGGATCCGAAGGGCCGGGCGGTCGAACGCCCGGCCGCTGAGACCGCCATGGTCCGCGCGGCCCCGCCGGAGCATGGCGGACCTCACCGGGGCAGGGCCCGGCCACTGGTGCTCCGTCGAGGGCCGGATCCGGCTTACCGCTACCGGGGTGGCGTCCGGGCCGAGCCTCCCCAGTGGAATAGCGCCATGGCCACACTCGTGGCCAGGTTGTAGCTGGACACCTGGGGGCGCATGGGAAGCGCCAGCAGCCTGGTCGCCCGGCTCCGCAGCTCCGCCGAGACCCCGTGGCGCTCGGAGCCGAAGACGAGCAGCGCGTCGTCGGGAACGGTCATGGACCTGATGTCGTCCCCCTCCGGGTCCAGGACGTACAGCGGCCCCGGCGGGAAGCCGTCGAGCGGCAGCCGCTCGACGGCGGTGGCGAAGTGAAGCCCCGCACCTGATCTCACGGCGTTCGGGTGCCATGGGTCGATATCACCGGTGGTGATCACTCCCGTGGCCCCGAAACCGGCGGCGAGGCGCACCACGGCCCCCACGTTCCCTAGATTGCGCGGATTGTCGAGCACGATCACGGGAGCCCGCCGGGGCAGGCTCGCCATGATGTCCGTACTGGTCCGGGGGCTGGGCCTGGTCGCGAGCGCGGCCACTTTGGTGGGATGGACCCTGGGCACCAGTTCCCGCAGCGTCTGCGCCGGCACCTCGAGGACACGGTCCGCGAGCCGATCCCTCACATCGGGAGCCAGGTCGGCCGCGAGCGCGAGCACGGCCTCCTTGTCACTGGTGACCGCGGACCGCACCTCCGCCTCGAAGCGGATCGCGTGCTTCAGGGCATGGAAGCCGTCGAGCAGTACCGCGCCGGGCACCGCCTCGCGCCACTGCCGTACCGCCTCGGCGGTGTCGTCCTCGCTCATCGCCACAGGCTACGGTGCCCGCCCGCCCCGGCCCGCCCGCAGCCCGCAGCCCGTACCCGGTCCCGCACCGTACGCGAGCCGTTCTCGGGCGGTACTCAACGGGCAGCGGGCAGCGGGGCTCAGCGTGCTCAGCGGGCTCAGCCGACGAGCGTACGGGGCTGTTCCGGGCTCTCCCGCCGCTGCTTCGGTACCTGGTCCTTCCCGGACGCTCGTGATTTCCGGGAGAACAGCCGGTCCCGTCCGCGAGTGACCCGGGCACCGAGCCAGACGAGGAAGGCGGTGGGCAGGAAGACCGAGTCGGCGGCGATCATCGCGAGCGAGAAGAACGGCAGTCCGAGGATGACGGCGATGGCCGCGTGCTCCAGGATCATGGCCACCAGCAGGACGTTCTTCACCCTGCGGTTGAAGAGGGTGAAGGGGAACGCGACCTGCACGATGACCGTGCCGTACGTCAGCACCATCACGATCAGACCGCCGGACGCGAGCAGGTCGGAGAGAGCCGGCCAGGGCGTGAAGTAGTCGAGATTCAGCGGGTAGTAGAGCGCCGTGCCGTCCGCCCAGCGGGAGCCCTGGATCTTGTACCAGCCCGCGGTGGCGTAGATCAGACAGACCTCGGCCATGATCACGAGGAGGGCGGCGTTATGGCCCAGGTTGGCGAGCGAGTCCAGCAGGATGCGCGACTGGCCGCGCGGGGCGTACCGGTTGACCGCCCACCACAGGGCCTGCACTCCCCACAGGCCCCAGAGCGCCAGCAGAATGAGCCAGCCGGTCTGGTTGAGGAAGGTGGCGACCAGCAGCCCGATGCCCAGCACCGTCCACAGGGCCGGGCCAACCCGGTCGTGCGAAGGCTTCGGGGAACCGTCAGCGGCGGTGCCGCTCGCGGCACTCGCGCCGGCGTTCACGTCGGCGTCCGCGGTCGAGCCCACGGCCTGCACACCAAAGCCGCCGTCGGCGCTCGCGTCGGCCTTCGCGGCCTCGGCAGAGGCGCGGGCCGCTCGCCGCGCGTCCAGGGACCAGACCTGGCCACAGCGGGTCAGCACCAGATAGATGGCCATCAGATGAATGACGTTGTCGCCGCCGTCGCCGATGAAGACGGAACGGTTCTGGAGCGAGAGGACACCCACCATGAACAGGACCGACATGGTGCGGGTCCGCCAGCCGAGCAGCAGCAGCGCGCTGGACAGCACGGCGACGGCGTACACGATCTCGAACCAGAGGGCGCTCTCCGACCACATCAGGACCGTGAAGGCGTCATTGCCGGCGACGAACTCGCGAGCCATCCGCCAGCTCCACGGCCCGTCCGGTCCGTACATCTCCTGGCGGTAGGGCACCTCACGGAGGAGGAAGAGCATCCAGGTCGCGGAGAAGCCGATCCGGATGACCGCGCTCTGGTACGGGCCGAGGGCCGTGGAGGTGATCCGCTGAAGGGCGGTGCCGACCTTGGTCGTGGATCCTGTGGATGTACCGCTCACCGGGCCGCCTCCGTACCCTCTGTGCGCTCCGCGGCGTCGTTGTCGACCCCACCGGGCAGATCGGCGTCCACGATGGGCCACCACGGCAGTACGCGGTAGACGGGACGGGTGTCGGTGTTCTCGTTGGCCCAGGCCGGCGACTTCACGGAAACGGTCGAGGACCTGACCTGGATCCGCTGTACGGAGCCGCCGAGGTCGTGGACTTCGAGGCGCAGCATCACGATCCGGCGCAGATGGCTCTCGGAGAGGCTGCCGCGCCAGCCCGTCGCCCGGTCCTTGTCGTCGTGCGAGTTGGTGTAGAGGTCCCAGGACCGGCGCAACTCGTTCTGGTGGACATGGCTGGGGAGAAGATTGCCGCGTATCGCCTCGTGGTCGTCGGCCGAGAGATCGATCCAGTCGGTGGTCCTGGTGCCGCCGTCCGAGGTCTGGACCTCGGCTCTCACCTGTACGGCGATGTTCTGCTGAAGTGGGTTGGGGGCGAAGAGCTTCCAGTTCTGCTCGAATTCGGGATAGATCCAGGCGTCGACCCCCTTGCCGTAGTGCTTGGTCACGGTGTTGGAGGGGGCGACGTGCAGGAACACCATGGCCAAGTGGACGCAGACGATTAAGGCGACGAGTCCCAGGGAGGCGGCGACGACGGCCTGGTAGGGGGCCGAGAGCGCCGCGATGCCGCTGGTGGGGGCGGCGGGAGCGCCATCGGGAATTCCGGCGGCCGCGGGTGCGGGTGCGGGCCCGGCGGTCGGCCCGGCCTCGGACGTGAGATCCGGCTCCGGCCCGGCCCCTGCCGTGGGCGCGGCTACGGATGCGGGCTCGGGTTCACGCTCGCGCCCGGGTTCGCGCTCGGGTGCGACCACCCGGTCGGCCCCCTGACGGAGTCCGGATTCCCCCTGGTCACGGGGGTGGGTCGCACCGTCTGGGAACGTCCCGGAACGCCCGCCCCTCGCGTCCTCGACGTCCTGATCCTCGTAGGAATTCATCCCGCCCCGATCCCCGCCCGGTCCACCTCGGTTATCCACAGGGTTGACACCCTAAGGGCCGTCGACTCACCATTGAAGTCAATGAACCGAACGATCGGTCGGTAGGGGCTTCGGATGACGGCAGTGACTGCGGATACGGCAGAGATGTACGGGGCGGTTTTCGACGCCGCCCTGGCGGCCGACGAGCGCATAGAGCCGCGCGACTGGATGCCGGACGCCTATCGGGCGACCCTGGTCCGGCAGATGGCACAGCACGCCCACTCGGAAATCATCGGCATGCAGCCGGAGGCGAACTGGATCACGCGCGCGCCCTCGCTGCGGCGCAAGGCGATCCTCATGGCCAAGGTCCAGGACGAGGCGGGCCACGGTCTGTATCTGTACAGCGCGGCGGAGACCCTGGGCACGAGCCGTGAAGAGCTGCTCGACAAGCTCCACGCCGGCCGCCAGCGATACTCGTCGATCTTCAACTACCCGACGTTGACCTGGGCCGATGTCGGCGCGATCGGCTGGCTGGTGGACGGTGCCGCGATCACCAACCAGGTCCCCCTCTGCCGCTGCTCCTACGGTCCGTACGCCCGCGCGATGGTCCGTATCTGCAAGGAGGAGTCCTTCCACCAGCGCCAGGGGTACGAGCTGCTGCTCACCCTCTCCCGTGGCACCCCCGCCCAGCACGAGATGGCACAGGACGCGGTGAACCGCTGGTGGTGGCCGTCGCTGATGATGTTCGGCCCGCCCGACGACGAGTCGTCCCACTCGGCACAGTCCATGGCGTGGAAGATCAAGCGCCACTCCAACGACGAGCTGCGCCAGCGCTTCGTGGACATCTGCGTCCCGCAGGCCGAGGCGCTCGGCCTGACCCTCCCCGACCCCGACCTGCGGTGGAACGAGGAGCGGGGCCACCACGACTTCGGCGAGATCGACTGGTCGGAGTTCCAGGAAGTCCTCAAGGGGAACGGCCCGTGCAATGAGCAGCGCCTGTCCCAGCGCCGCCGTGCGCACGAGGAGGGCACCTGGGTCCGCGAGGCCGCCGCGGCCTACGCGGAGAAGCACCGGGGCCGCGGACAGCGGCCTCAGCCCACGGAACATGCACGGCACTCAGAGCACGCACAGCACACGGAGCACGGAGAGGCGACGGCATGAGCGGTTCGACGGACTGGCCCCTCTGGGAGGTCTTCGTGCGTTCGCGGCGCGGACTGTCCCACAGCCACGCGGGCAGCCTGCACGCGCCGGACGCGGAGATGGCCCTGCGCAATGCCCGCGACCTCTACACCCGGCGGAATGAAGGGGTGTCGATATGGGTCGTGCCCTCCACCGCCGTCACCGCCTCGTCGCCGGACGAGAAGGACCCCTTCTTCGAACCGGCCGCCGACAAGCCCTACCGCCACCCGACCTTCTACACGATCCCGGAAGGGGTGGAGCACCTGTGACCACCACCACGGCGAACGCAGCGGCACTCGCCCTCGGCGACGACGCGCTGGTGCTCTCGCACCGGCTGGGGGAGTGGGCGGGCCACGCGCCCGTTCTGGAGGAGGACGTCGCCCTCGCCAACATCGCACTGGATCTGCTGGGGCAGGCGAGGCTGCTGCTCTCCCTCGTCGGGGACGAGGACGAGCTGGCGTATCTGCGCGAGGAGCGGGCCTTCCGCAATCTCCAGCTGGTGGAACAGCCGAACGGCGACTTCGCCCACACCATCGCCCGCCAGCTCTACTTCTCCGTCTACCAGCGGCTGCTGTACGGGCGACTGGCCGCCGCGGAAGGCGAGTTCGCCGCCCTGGCGGCGAAGGCGGTCAAGGAGGTCGCCTACCACCAGGACCACGCGGAGCACTGGACCCTGCGGCTCGGCGACGGCACGGAAGAGAGCCATGAGCGGATGCAGCGGGCATGTGAGGCGCTGTGGAAGTTCACCGGTGAGATGTTCCAGCCGGTCGACGGGCTGAGCGTCGACTGGCCGGCGCTTGAGGCGGACTGGCTGGAGTCCGTGACGGCCATCCTGGAGCGGGCGACCCTGGCCGTGCCCGAAGGCCCCCGATCCGGCGGCTGGGCGGCCGGCGCGGGACGCCAGGGCCTGCACACCGAGTCCTTCGGCCGGATGCTCGCCGAAATGCAGCATCTGCACCGCAGCCATCCGGGGGCGTCATGGTGACCGATACGCGGCATGTGACCGACACCCGCCGGACCACCCCGGCGACCGGTACCGAGACGCCCGGCCCCGGCCTCGCGGACGACACCCGGCTGGAGGCCGAACTGCGGCGGCTCGCGGGCGCTGTGCCCGACCCGGAGCTGCCGGTGCTGACACTGGAGGAGCTGGGGATCCTGCGCGGGCTGCGGATCCTCGGCCCCGGCAGCGTGGAGGTGGAGCTGACTCCGACCTACACCGGCTGCCCGGCGGTCGAGACGATGACCGCCGACATCGAGCGCGTGCTGCACGACCACGGGGTGCCGGAGGTCTCGGTCGTGAAGGTCCTCTCCCCCGCCTGGTCCACGGACGACATCAGCGCGGAGGGCCGGCGCAAGCTCGCCGAGTTCGGAATAGCCCCGCCCCGGCCGCACGCGACGGGTTCCTCGACGCGTAGCCCGGCGGGTCCCGTTCCGCTCACCCTCTCCGTGCGCTGCCCGCACTGCGGCTCGACCGACACCGAACTGCTGAGCAGGTTCTCCTCCACCGCCTGCAAGGCGCTGCGCCGCTGCGTCGACTGCCGTGAACCGTTCGACCACTTCAAGGAGTTGTAGATGTTCCATCCACTCCGGGTCGGCGCGGTCGAGCAGCTGACGGACGACGCGGTCGCCGTCACCTTCGAGGTGCCGCCCGAGCTGTGCGAGACCTTCCGGCACACCCCGGGACAGCATCTGGCCCTGCGCCGGGTGGTCGGGGGCGAGGAGATCCGCCGTACGTACTCGATCTGCGCCCCGGCCGCGCCCTCGGACGCCGATCCCGAGCTGCGGGTGGGCATCCGGCTCGTCGACGGCGGCGAGTTCTCGACGTACGCCCTCAAGGAACTGGCCGTCGGCGACTTCGTCGAGGTGATGCCCCCGATGGGCCGCTTCCTCCTCGATCCACGGCCCGGTTACTTCGCGGCGATCGTCGGCGGCAGCGGAATCACCCCGGTCCTGTCGATGGCGGCGACCGTGCTCGCGCGAGAGCCCGAGGCCCGGTTCTGTCTGATACGGAGCGACCGGACCGTGGCGTCGACGATGTTCCTGGACGAGGTCGCCGACCTCAAGGACCGCTTCCCGGACCGTTTTCAGCTGGTCACCGCGCTCTCGCGGGAGGAGCAGCAGTCAGGGCTGCCGTCCGGGCGGCTGGACCATGAGCGGCTGGCGGGCCTGCTGCCGTCCCTGCTTCCGGTGGGGGACATCGACGGCTGGTTCCTGTGCGGGCCGCTGGGACTGGTGACCGGTGCGGAGCGGGCGCTGCGCGGACTCGGGGTGAACCAAAGCCGTATCCACCAGGAGATCTTCCATGTCGACGACGTTCCCGCGCCCGCGCCTGTCGCGGCCCCGGCCCATGCCTCGCTGACGGCGACGCTGGACGGCCGGTCCGGCACATGGGCCGTACGGGAAGGGGAGTCCCTGCTGGAAACGGTGCTGCGCGCCCGCTCGGACGCGCCCTATGCGTGCAAGGACGGGGTCTGCGGTACCTGCCGGGCGTTCCTGGTCTCGGGAGAGGTTCACATGGACCGGAACTACGCGCTGGAGCCCGAGGAGACGGACGTCGGCTATGTGCTGGCCTGTCAGTCCCATCCCGTCACATCGGAGGTGGAGCTGGACTTCGACCGCTGAGCCTCCCGTCCCGGTGCCGCCATCGCCCCCGCGCCGCGTGCGTGGAGGCGCGGCTCCCGGACCGGAGAACCGAGGGGAAGCAGAGGGGGAGGCGGCGCGGCAGGGCATGTGGGCCCGGCACGGCCTACGTGACACCGGCGGCGGGGCCTTCCGGGCGGTGTGGCAGGGTCTTCCGGCGGCTCAGAGGACGAACGCCGGGCTGCCGTCATCGGTGATCATCGGCCGGCCCGCGCCCTCCCAGGCGAGCATTCCGCCGTCGACGTTCACCGCGTCGATGCCCTGCTGCACCAGATACTGGGTGACCTGAGCCGACCGGCCGCCCACCCGGCACATCACAAAGGCCCGGCGCCCCTCCGCCACCGCCTCGGTCACCTCGCCGAACCGGGACACGAAGTCGCTCATCGGAACGTGCAGCGCGCCTTCGACATGCCCGGCCCGCCACTCGTCGGTCTCCCGGACGTCCAGCACCAGCCCGTCGGACGGCACCGCGGCGGCGTCCACCGAGGGCAGCGGGGCGAAGTTCATGGGTCATGCCTTCTCTCGTATGGGCATGTGCTCCCGTTCGGGCACATGGGGCGTCCGGACACACGGTCCGTGCACGGTGTACGCGCCGGGCGCGCCGCTTCCGCGCACCCCTGGGAAACCTACTCCACGAGCCGGGCGAGTTCCCTCTCCCGCTCGGCGACCTGCGCGAGCAGCTGCTCGGCGATCTCCTCCAGCAGCCGGTCCGGATCTTCGGGTGCCAGCCGCAGCATCGCGCCGATCGCGCTCTCCTCCAGCTCCTGCGCGACGGTGCCCAGCTTCTCCCTGCGCTGTGCGAGCCACTCCAGCCGGGCGTAAAGCTCCTCGGCCTCGCTCAGCCGGTGCTCGGCGGGTACGGGCCCCGCCTCCCACTCACTGGCCAGCTCGCGCAGCAGATCGGTGTCGCCGAGGCCGTAGGCGGCATTGACCCGTGTGATGAACTCCTCGCGCCTGCTCCGCTCCGACTCGTCCTGTGCGAGATCCGGGTGCGCTTTGCGGGCCAGCTCGCGGTAGAGCCTGCGGGCCTCATCGCTCGGCCGTACGCGCTTGGGAGCCCGCACGGGCCGGCCGTCCAGCATCGCGGCGGCCTCGGGGGAGAGGCCGTCGGAATCCATCCAGTCGTGGAACAGCTCCTCCACACCGGGCATCGGCATCACGATCGCCCGCGCCTCACGCGCTCTGCGCAGATCCTCGGGGTCGCCGGTGCGGGCGGCCTTGGCCTCGGCGATCTGGGCGTCCAGTTCGTCCAGTCGTGCGTACATCGGGCCGAGTTTCTGGTGGTGCAGCCGGGAGAAGTTCTCCACCTCCACCCGGAACGTCTCCAGAGCGATCTCGAACTCGATCAGCGCCTGCTCGGCCGCGCGCACGGCCTTCTCCAGCCGAGCCTCCGGCCGGATCTGCGCGTCCTGCTCTTCGTCGTTCCGGGTCGTCGGCCCGCCGGGCGCATCCTGGGTCACCCACCCAGCCTACGGGCGTGGCCGGGCCTGTGGTCACACCCCCAGCTCAGCAGCCGTCCGGCCGTTCTTGATCGCCGTCAGGAGGGTCGTGTGATCCGCTTCCGTGCGGTCCGCGTACAGCACGGCGAAGGCGGCCACGGCCTCGTCCAGCTCCTCGCTCTTGCCGCAGTACCCGGAGAGCAGCCGGGGGTCCGCGCTGTGTGCGTGGGCGCGGGCCAGCAGGGCGCCCGTCATCCGCCCGTAGTCGTCGAGCTGGTCGGGTGTGAGCGCGGCCGGATCCACACTGCCCTTGCGGTTCCTGAACTGCCGCACCTGGAAAGGCCGTCCGTCGACCGTGGTCCAGCCCAGCAGAATGTCGCTGACGACCTGCATCCGCTTCTGGCCGAGGACCACCCGGCGACCCTCGTGCTCAGGCTCCGGCACCGGGAACCCGGCGGCGGCCAGATGCGGCAGCAGTGCGGAGGCCCTCGCCTCCTTCACCTGCAACACCAGTGGATCGCCCCGGTGGTCGAGCAGCAGCACGACATAGGAGCGGGTGCCGACGCTTCCGGTGCCCACCACGCGGAACGCCACATCGTGGATCTCGTACCGTGCGAGCAGCGGCAGCCGGTCCTCCGACACCGTGCCCAGGTACTGCTCCAGCGCGGAGGCGACGGCCGCCGCCTCGCCGTCGGGCACGCGCCGCAGCACCGGCGGCGCGTCCACGAAGCGCCGGCCTTCGCCCTCGGGTTCCGAGACCACCTCGGTCGCCTTGGCGGCGAAGCGCGCACTGGTGTTGTTACGGGCCTTCTCCGAAACGCGCTCCAGGGTGCCGACGAGGTCGCGCGCGTCCGTGTGGGACACCAGCTCCTCGTCGGCGATCGCGTTCCACGCCTCCAGCGCGGGCAGCTTCGCCAGCAGCCGCATAGTGCGCCGGTAGGCGCCCACGGTGTCGAAGGCGGCCGCACGGCATATCGTCTCGTCCGCGCCGCCCACCCGGCCCGCCAGCACCAGCGAGACCGCGAGCCGCTTGAGGTCCCACTCCCAGGGGCCGACGACGGTCTCGTCGAAGTCGTTCAGATCGATCACCAGCCGGCCGCGGGCGTCGCCGTAGAGGCCGAAGTTCGCCGCGTGTGCGTCTCCGCAGAGCTGGGCGGTCACCCCGGTCGCCGGGGTGCCCACCAGATCATGGGCCATCAGTCCGGCCGAGCCGCGCAGAAAGGCGAAGGGCGAGGCGGCCATCCTGCCCACCCGGAGCGGGGTCAACTCGGCCACCCGCCCCCGGCTGGACTCCTCGACCGCCTCGACCGCGTCGGGCCGGTCCGTCGCCAGCACCAGTGTGTCGTGCGAGGACCGCGGAACCCGGTCCCGCAGTTCCTTGCCCTCCTGCTTCGGCGTACGGACGGCTTCCGCGCCACCGGGCTCCCGCTGACCGCTCAGGGCTCCCCCGCGCCGTGCGAAGCCGGGCACCACCGGGATACGCCCGCCGCCGACCGCCCGCGCGGCCGAACCCGAACCAGCCGCCCCGGCCTCGGTCAGCCCCACCGGCGCCACCGTCTCAGCCTCGCTCATGACGCGCTGCCCCCCGCTCCGTACCGCTTCAACATCAATTGCCCCTGACCGTACCGCCGCTCCCCGACGGCCGTCTCCCCCTGTGGATAACCCCATCACACGCCCCGCGGCCCACACGGTCCCCGCCCGCCCGCCAACGTCCCTGTGGATCAGGGCCGTTCAGACCGCCGGACCTCGTCCGCGCATCCAGGACTCCCAGAGAGTGGCATGCCGGATATACGAGAAGAATCCACCGATCAACCCACCACGCGACCGGAAACCTTCATCCGCCGCACCCACACCGCGCCCGCCGACCGAGCCGCCACCGCCTTACCGCCACCGCGCCGCCACACACCGCCATCCGCAACGTTTCACGTGAAACAGACAACGCGGATGTTCCACGTGAAACGTCGGA
Source organism: Streptomyces sp. NPDC004838 (assembly GCF_053600955.1). Taxonomy (NCBI): domain Bacteria; kingdom Bacillati; phylum Actinomycetota; class Actinomycetes; order Kitasatosporales; family Streptomycetaceae; genus Streptomyces; species Streptomyces sp. NPDC004838. Next base: position 112,274 of record NZ_JBSGAW010000019.1, read on the forward strand.
TCCGCGCGATCGGTTCGCAGCCACCGCGCACAGCTCCAGCCGGCGACACCCCACCGTCCCGGCCGTAACCGCGAACCACCGCACAGCCACCGCGACAGCCACCGCCGTAACCACAGGGCCACCCGTCAGGCGCCGAGTTCCGCGTCCCGTGCCAGCAGAGCCGCCTGCACCCGGTTGTCGCACTCCAGCTTGGCCAGGATCCGGCTGACATAGGTCTTCACCGTGGCCTCGCTCATATGGAGCCGCTTCCCCGCGTCGGCGTTGGAGAGCCCTTCACCGAGAAGGGCCAGCACATCCTGTTCGCGCGCGCTCAGCCGGGCCACCCGGACCCGCGCCTGCTCACTGCGGGTCGCCGCCCGGCCAGCGGCCAGTTGATCGACGACATGCCGGGTCGCTCCGGGGGAGAGATAGGCATCTCCCGAAGCGGCGGCCCGTACGGCTCCGATCAGCTCCGCGGGCGCGGTGTCCTTCAGCAGGAAGCCGACCCCGCCGGACTCCAGCGCGCGCAGGACGTTCTCACGTTCACCGAAGGTCGTCAGAATGATCACCCGCGCGGCGGGCGCGGCCCGACGCAGTTCCCCCATCGCCGTCAGTCCGTCCATCACCGGCATCTGGATGTCCAGCAGCACCACGTCGGCGCTGTAGGACCGCGCCAGCTCGATCGCCTCGCGTCCGTTCGCCGCCTCCGCCACGACCTCGATCTCCTGGTCCGAGGTGAGGATCATCCGGATCCCGGCCCTGATGAGCGGCTCGTCATCCGCGATCAGGACCCGGATCCGCGCCACCGTCATATCCCATCCTCACCCCGTCACGCATGTCAGCCAGTCCACCGGCCGCTCCCAGCCTGCCCAAACCGGCCGCCCGCACCGGCCGCCCGTCCAGGACCCGGTGCGCGCGACCCTCGGCTCTCCAGAGCTCTGGCTAAAGCCTGACCTCGTACGCCTTCTTCTCGATCAGCTTGCCGTCCTTGAAGCAGAACCGGAACACCGGCTCGGTGTCCTTTTCGCTGCCGGCCTCCTCCGACATGACCACCAGGCACGTGGAACCCTCGGGCTTCCGGGGCGTCTTCTCATCGTCGTCCAGCCCCTGATTGACGAAGCTCTCGCCGCGCGGCAGCTTGTCGCGTACCTCGTCCTCGTCGGACCCGAGCTTCAACGAGTCGTACTTCGCCTGGTCGATCACCGCCTCATCCTTCGAGGGGGCCAGGGCGAAGCCGCCCACGGCGCCGGCCGCCGCCACCAGAAACACCGCGACCAGGGATATTCCGCAGCCCAACTCGAAAGCGCCGATGCCACTCCTCCGGCTTCCGTCCAGTTCGCTCATCGTCGGCTCCTTCTTCGCGAGGTCCCAGTTCGTGACCGGAACACCGTGCCCGTGGGGAGCCGTCGCCGACTGCCGATGAAAGTCGTCGCCGGGTGCGACGAAAGGCGCTGCTTCCACCACCGCGTACGGGAGCATCCCCGCCACCCGGAAACCCCCACCGTCCGCCGGCCCGGCGTGGACGATCCCGCCGACGAGCCGTGCCCGCTCGGACAGCCCGGTCAGCCCCTGTCCTCCGCTGACCGCCGCGGCGTACGCATCCGGGTCCGCCACGCCATTGACGATCTCCACGACGAGGGAGTCGGGTTCGTACCTCAGCTCCACATCGATCGGGGCACCGGGGGCGTGCTTGTACGCGTTCGTCAGCGCCTCCTGCACGATGCGGTACGCGGCGTTGTCCGCGGCCGGGGCGAGAGGCCGCGCGTCGCCTGTGCGCCGCAGCCGGAGGGTGTTGCCCGCAGCCATGGACGCCTCCACGAGCGCGTCGATACCGGCCGTTCCGCGGGCCGCGCGACCCGTTTCGTCGCCCGGGGCCTGTGAGCTCTCCACGCCGTCCCGCAGAATGCCGACGACCTCGCGCAGCTCGTGCATGGCGGCCACGGACGCGTCCCGCAGCACTCCGACCGCCTCCCGCTGCCGCGCGGTGAGTTGAGGATCGACCTCCAGCGCTCCGGTGTGCACCGAGATCAGGGCCAGCTGGTGGCCGAGGCTGTCGTGCATGTCCTGGGCGATCCGCTGCCGCTCCAGCAGCCGTGCCTGACCGGCGACCATCTGGCGTTCCCACAGCAACTGGGCGTTCCGCTCCCGCAGGGCGTGCAGCAGGGTCCGCCGCTGGCTCCAGTACCGGCCGGCGAGTCCGGGCACGACGTCCGTCGCCAGGAAGGTCAGGGTGGTCATCAGCGCCAGTACCAGCGACATCGACTCGGACCAGCCGGTCACGAGCGCGCCGCCGGCGTAGAGGACGTACGCGATGGTGAACGCGGCGAGCGCCCGCCCGGCCCCCTCGATCCTTCGCCCGGCCGACCAGGCCACGACCGTCGACACCAGGGCGAACCCGCCCACGGCCCCGGCGAGCGGCGCGCTGACCAGCAGCATGGGCACCGGCAGCCGGCGGCGCAGCAAGGAGACCGCCGCGGCTCCCAGGGCCACGGCGGTCATCCGCGGCCAGCCCTCGCCCAGCAGTTCCTCGAACCCAACCGCCGTCAGGGCCAGCACCAGCGCGACCAGCAGCTCCGCCGCCGGTCCCCGTCTCGGCACCGCCGGAAAACCCGGGTTCGAGGCCACCGCGGAGCCACGGTTCGGCGACCACGGCTCGGGCTCCATGAGCCATGCGCAGCCCGCCCGGAGTCCGGCCCAGATCCTCTTCGGCGCATTCACATGCGCACCCTAGGCAGCGGGGCCCGGCGTCCACGGCCCACTTTCGTCCCCGACGGAAACGACGAACGTCGCACCGTCGGCGATCCCCCACCACGCGCCCAGCGGGGGCGTGCCACGTGCCGGAGCATGTCCTCACGCCGAGGGAACTCCCCTACCCGTGCCCCGCGTCACACTGGCTCGGAGGCCGCCATGGCTCACGAGGGGGCGAACACGTCGAAGTACGCGGAAGCCCCGCAGGTCCATGACCTGCGGGGCTTCCGATCTGTGCGCGAGGGGGGAGTTGAACCCCCACGCCCTTTCGGGCACTGGAACCTGAATCCAGCGCGTCTGCCTATTCCGCCACCCGCGCATTGGGTGCCGCCGCCCGGCTTCGGCACTCATCGGTGCGTCCCCCTGGCGACATCCAGAAGATTAGCACGGTGCACAGGGGGGATTCACATCCCTTTGTTGGGGCAGCCGTGCCCGGGGAACACGGTCGGGACACAGGCCGAGGACGTCGGGGCACAGGTCGAGCGCACACCAGGGACGCACCATGGACACGCGACGGAACAGGCAGCGGAACAGGCAGCGGGACAGGCCCCGAGGCATCGGACGAGGAGCGGACACGGACGGACAGCGCACGGACGGCGGCCGGTCTCGCTCCCCCCGGGGACCGCGTCGGGGAGATCCACGAGGAGATCGCCCCGCGCTCCGCCGCACGGCCCGCCCCCCACTCCTCCCCGGTCCACCCCGGGTGCGGGACACTGGCATGAGGCCGCCTCTACGATCCGTGTGAGAGGTGACACTCATCGACGGGGCAGACAAGGGGAACCAGCCGATTTCCCGACGCGTGGATACGATCAGTAAGCAGTATCAGGACTGCAGCGATGGAGGAGGTGCCCGATGGGAGTCCTGAAGCGTTTCGAGCAGCGACTCGAAGGTCTGGTCAACGGCACCTTCGCCAAGGTGTTCAAGTCCGAGGTCCAGCCCGTCGAGATCGCCGGCGCGCTCCAGCGTGAGTGCGACAACAACGCGACGATCTGGAACCGCGACCGGACGGTCGTCCCCAATGACTTCATCGTCGAGTTGAGCGCACCCGACTTCGAGCGTCTGAGCCCCTACTCCGGGCAGCTCGGCGACGAGCTGGCCGGTCTGGTGCGGGACTACGCCAAGCAGCAGCGCTACACCTTCATGGGGCCGATCAAGGTCCATCTGGAGAAGGCGGACGACCTCGACACCGGCCTGTACCGGGTACGCAGCCGTACTCTCGCGTCGAGTACGTCACACTCTCCCGACCAGGGCCCGGCGGCCGGGCAGGGGGGCGGCTACGGCTATCCGCCCCGCGCGGTCGGCAGCCCCCCCGCCGGAGCGCCTCCCATGCCGTCCGCCCCGCCTCCGGGCGCGGGACGGCCCGGACTCGCACCCGTGGGGGACCGGCGTCCGGCCGGCGGCCCCGGCCCGATGCCGGGCGCGCAGGTACGCCGCTGGATCGAGATCAACGGCACCCGCCATCAGATCTCCCGCCCGACGCTGGTGCTGGGCCGCAGCACCGACGCCGACGTGCGGATCGACGATCCCGGTGTATCCCGCAGGCACTGTGAGATCCGGACCGGAACGCCCTCGACGATCCAGGATCTCGGGTCTACCAACGGCATCGTGGTAGACGGGCAGCACACCACCCGCGCTACGCTCCGCGACGGCTCGCGGATCGTCGTGGGCAGCACCACCATCGTTTACCGGCAAGCCGAAGGGTGAAGCGGGGGCAATGTCAGAGCTGACCCTGACGGTCATGCGGCTAGGTTTCCTGGCCGTTCTGTGGCTGTTCGTGATCGTGGCCGTCCAGGTCATCCGCAGTGACCTGTTCGGCACACGCGTCACCCAGCGCGGTTCACGCCGCAACTCCGATACCCGCCCGCAGCAGGCGCGTCAGGCCGCGACGCCACCGCAGCAGCGGCAGCAGCCGAACAGCCGGCAGCGGCGGGGAGCACCGACCAAGCTGATCGTCTCGGAGGGGACCCTCACCGGCACCACGGTGGCGCTCCAGGGCCAGACCATCACGCTGGGCCGGGCGCACGATTCGACGATCGTGCTGGACGACGACTACGCGTCCAGCAGGCATGCCAGGATCTACCCGGACCGTGACGGCCAATGGATCGTCGAGGATCTCGGGTCCACCAACGGCACCTATCTCGACCGGACCCGTCTCACCACCCCGACACCGATTCCGCTGGGCGCGCCGATCCGCATCGGCAAGACAGTCATCGAGCTGCGGAAGTAGTAGGACTAATGACAGCGCGCGAGCGGAGCGAGCGAGCCGCGGCGGTCCCGACAGGCGACCGGGACGGGCTCCCGACCGGAGGGTGGGCAGTGTGGCTAGAGACCGGCTGTACCCCGAGGCAGATTCGACAGGGCAGGTGCGCATGAGTCTGTCTCTGCGCTTCGCCGCCGGATCGCACAAAGGCATGATCCGGGAGGGCAACGAGGACTCCGGCTACGCCGGTCCACGTCTCCTGGCGATCGCCGACGGCATGGGGGGACAGGCCGCCGGCGAGGTCGCCTCGTCGGAGGTCATCTCCACCCTCGTCACGCTCGACGACGATGTGCCCGGCTCCGACATCCTCACCTCGCTCGGCACCGCCGTGCAGCGCGCCAACGACCAGCTCCGGCTGATGGTCGAGGAGGACCCCCAGCTCGAAGGCATGGGCACCACGCTCACCGCGCTGCTCTGGACCGGCCAGCGACTCGGTCTCGTCCATGTCGGCGACTCCCGCGCCTATCTGCTCCGCGACGGCGTGCTGACCCAGATCACCCAGGACCACACCTGGGTCCAGCGGCTGGTCGACGAGGGCCGTATCACCGAGGAAGAGGCCACCACCCATCCGCAGCGCTCCCTGCTGATGCGCGCGCTGGGCAGTGGCGACCATGTCGAGCCCGATCTGTCGATCCGCGAGGTCCGTGCCGGGGACCGCTATCTGATCTGTTCCGACGGGCTCTCGGGCGTCGTCTCCCATCAGACGATGGAGGAGACCCTCGCCAGCTACCAGGGCCCGCAGGAGACCATTCAGAACCTGATCCAGCTCGCCCTGCGCGGCGGCGGCCCGGACAACATCACCTGCATCGTCGCCGATGTCCTCGACACCGAGTCCAACGACACGCTGGCCGGACAGCTCAGCGACACCCCGGTCGTCGTCGGCGCCGTCGCCGAGAACCAGTACCCGCTGAACGACGGCGGTGCGATGCAGACCCCGGCCGGCCGCGCCGCCGGTCTCGGCCGCCAGGTGCCGCCTCAGCCGGGCGGCTTCGGCCCGCCCGGCAGCGGCGACGGGATGGGGTACGGGGGAACGCCGCCGGAGGGCGGCTTCGGCGCCTACGCGGACGACGACGACTTCACGAAGCCGCGCGGCGGCCGTAAATGGCTCAAGGGGACCTTCTTCGTCGTGCTCGCCCTCGCCGTCGTGGGCGGCGGTCTCTACGGTGGCTGGCGCTGGACGCAGACGCAGTACTACGTCGGCTCCCGCGACGGGCACGTCGCGCTGTACCGGGGCATCAGCCAGGATCTGGCGTGGGTCTCGCTCTCGGATCTGGAGAAGGATCACCCCGAGATCGAACTCAAGTACCTCCCGCCCTACCAGCGCAAGCAGGTCGAGGGCACGATCCAGCGGGACAGCCTCGGCAAGGCCCGTGCGAAGATCACCGAACTCGCCGGCCAGGCCGACGCCTGCAAGAAGGAAGAACAGCGCCGCGAGGCCGCCGACAAGGCCGCCGCGACCCCGCCGCCCGGTGATGGCGAGGCGGGGACCACCGGTAAGCCCACGACCCAGAATTCCGGTAAGCCGTCCGCAGCCGCTCCCACTCCGGGCCCCACCCTCTCGGAAAAGGAGCAGAAGCTGGCCTCGAACTGCGGAAAGCAGTAATCGGCCGTAGGGGGCCCTCTCCACCATGAGCGTTGTCACCAACACCACCACGATCGGCGCCATCGACGCACCGAGCCGCCGCAACACCGAGCTGATGCTGCTCGCCTTCGCGGTCGCCATCCCGGTGTTCGCGTATCTGAACGTGGGCCTCGCAATCGACGGCAAGGTCCCGTCCGGGATGCTCGGTTACGGACTCGGGCTGACGCTGCTCGCGGGCGTGGCCCATCTCGTGGTGCGCAAGTTCGCCAAGTACGCCGATCCGCTGCTGCTGCCGCTGGCGGTGCTGCTCAACGGCCTCGGACTGGTGATGATCTGGCGCCTCGACCAGTCACCCCGGCTGATCGCGCGCGCCGAGCGGCTCTTCGGCGGCTTCGCCGCGGACGCCCCCAAGCAGATGATGTACTCGGCCATCGGCATCGCGCTCTTCGCCGCTGTCCTGCTGCTGCTGAAGGACCACCGCATCCTCCAGCGCTACACCTACATCTCCATGGCCGTGGCACTGGTCCTGCTGGCGCTGCCGATGTTCTTCCCCGCCCGCAACGGCGCGCGGATCTGGATCAGCCTCGGTCCGATCAACATCCAGCCCGGCGAATTCGCGAAGATCATCATCGCGATCTTCTTCTCCGGCTATCTCATGGTGAAGCGGGACGCGCTCGCGCTCGCCAGCCGCCGGGTGCTGGGGCTGTACCTGCCGCGCGGCCGGGACCTCGGTCCGATCCTGGTCGTCTGGGTGATGTCGATCCTGATCCTGGTCTTCGAAACCGACCTCGGCACCTCGCTGCTCTTCTTCGGCCTCTTCGTGATCATGCTGTACGTCGCCACGGAGCGGACCAGCTGGATCGTCCTCGGTCTGGGGATGTCGGCGGCGGGCGCGGTCGGCGTGGCCTCCTTCGCCAGCCATGTGCAGTCCCGTGTGGACGCCTGGCTCGACCCTTTCAGCTGCTACAAGGAGATCAACGCCTGTGAGCAGATCGGGCAGGCGCTGATGTCCTTCGGCGCCGGCGGCACCCTGGGCACCGGCCTCGGCCAGGGCGACTCCGACCTGATCATGTTCGCCGCCAACTCCGACTTCATCGTCGCCAGCTTCGGCGAGGAGCTGGGCCTGGCGGGGATGATGGCGTTCCTGATGATCTACGGCCTGATCGTGGAGCGCGGTGTCCGTACGGCGCTGGCCGCCCGCGACCCGTTCGGCAAGCTCCTCGCGATCGGCCTCTCGGGCGCGTTCGCACTCCAGGTCTTCGTGGTCGCCGGCGGTGTGATGGGGCTCATCCCGCTGACCGGTATGACGATGCCGTTCGTCGCGGCCGGCGGTTCGTCGGTGATCGCCAACTGGGCGCTGATCGCCATCCTGCTCCGTATCAGCGACACCGCCCGCCGACCCGCGCCGACGCCCGCTCCCTCACCCGACGCCGAGATGACCCAGGTGGTCCGAACGTGAACAAGCCCCTGCGCCGGATCGCGATCTTCTGCGGAATCCTCGTCCTCGCCCTGCTGGTGCGCTCCAACTGGCTCCAGTACGTCCAGGCCGACAGCCTCAACACCCGGTCCGAGAACCGCCGCGTCCTCATCGAGCGGTACGCGAGCGAGCGCGGCAACATCATCGTCGACGGCAAGCCCATCACCGGCTCCGTCAAGACCGAGGGCACCGACTTCGCGTTCAAGCGGACCTATGTCAACGGACCCATGTGGGCGCCTGTCACCGGGTACGCCTCGCAGGCGTTCGACGCCAACCAGTTGGAGAAGCTCGAGGACGGCATCCTCACCGGCAACTCCGACCAGCTCTTCTTCGACCGCACGATGGCGATGTTCAGCGGCGACAAGAAGAAGGGCGGAGACGTCGTCACCACCCTGAACGGGGCCGCGCAGAAGGCCGCGTTCGAGGGGCTCGGCTCCAAGAAGGGGGCCGTCGCCGCGATGGACCCGAAGACCGGGAAGATCCTCGCCCTGGCCTCCACCCCCTCGTACGACCCCTCCTCCTTCGCCGGCAACTCCGACAAGGACTCCAAGGCGTGGACCGAGCTGACGTCGAAGGCGAACAAGGACAAGCCCATGCTCAACCGGGCGCTCCGCGAGGTCTACCCGCCCGGCTCGACGTTCAAGGTGGTGACCGCCGCTGCGGGGCTGGAGCACGGCAAGGTCGACGACATCAACGCGCCGACCGACACCCCGGAGCCGTACATTCTGCCCACGACCACGACTCGGATGAAGAACCAGGTCAGCGGGTGCGAGAACGCGACTCTGAAGAAGGCGCTGGAGGTCTCCTGCAACTCCGTCTTCGCCAAGCTCGGTGACGACGTCGGCCGGGACAAGATGGTGGAGACCGCGCAGAAGTTCGGTTTCAACGACGCCGAGCTGGACACCCCGGTCCGTGGCGCCGAGTCCCGTTACGACAAGGCCATGGACCGCCCCGGCAACGCGCTCTCGTCGATCGGCCAGTTCAACACCGCGGCCACCCCGCTCCAGATGGCGATGGTCGCCTCGGCGATCGCCAATGACGGCAAGCTGATGAAGCCGTACATGGTCGACAAGCTGGTCGCCAACACCGACGTCATCTCCGAGACGAGGCCCCAGGAGATGAGCCGTCCGCTCTCCGCGGAGAACGCTCAGCTCCTCCAGGACATGATGGAGAACGTCGTCGAGAACGGCGGCGGCCGCAATGCCGCCATCGGCGGTGACGTCAAGGTCGGCGGCAAGACGGGTACCGCGCAGCACGGCGAGAAGAACAGCCAGCGGCCGTACGCCTGGTTCATCTCGTACGCCAAAACCGCTGAAGGATCCCCGGTCGCCGTGGCGGTCGTCGTGGAGGACAGCGACGCGAGCCGGGACGACATCTCCGGCGGCGGGCTCGCCGCTCCGATCGCGAAGAATGTGATGAAGGCGGTGCTGGGACGGTGAGCGGCGGCTCCGTGACGACGATCGGTGACGCAGATCACGTCCGTCTCTCATACCAGCACAGTGCGATACCGGTCAGGTATCAGGTGACGGTGACGGGCCGACCGTGTGGTTAGCGCCCGGTAGCGTATGCGCGAGCAGCACATCACCGGACCGCGGACAGCCCGGTGGGACTGACGGAGAGGGCTGGAACTAGTTATGGAAGAGCCGCGTCGCCTCGGCGGCCGGTATGAACTGGGCTCGGTGCTCGGCCGTGGTGGCATGGCGGAGGTCTACCTCGCCCACGACACCCGGCTCGGCCGCACCGTCGCCGTGAAGACGCTGCGGGCCGACCTCGCCCGTGACCCGTCCTTCCAGGCCCGGTTCCGCCGGGAGGCCCAGTCGGCCGCCTCGCTCAACCACCCGGCGATCGTCGCTGTGTACGACACCGGTGAGGACTACGTCGACGGGGTCTCGATCCCGTACATCGTGATGGAGTACGTCGACGGTTCCACGCTCAGAGAGCTGCTGCACTCCGGACGGAGACTGCTCCCCGAGCGCACGCTGGAGATGACGACGGGCATCCTCCAGGCGCTGGAGTACTCCCACCGCAACGGCATCGTCCACCGCGACATCAAGCCGGCGAACGTGATGCTCACGCGCACCGGCCAGGTCAAGGTGATGGACTTCGGCATCGCGCGCGCCATGGGCGACGCCGGTATGACGATGACCCAGACCTCGGCCGTCATCGGAACCGCCCAGTACCTCTCCCCCGAGCAGGCCAAGGGCGAGCAGGTCGACGCCCGCTCCGACCTGTACTCCACCGGCTGTCTGCTCTACGAGCTGCTGACCGTGCGACCGCCCTTCGTGGGCGACTCGCCGGTCGCGGTGGCGTATCAGCATGTACGGGAGGAGCCGCAGCCGCCCTCCACCTTCGACCCCGAGATCACGCCCGAGATGGACGCCATCGTCCTGCGGGCGCTGGTCAAGGATCCCGACTACCGCTACCAGTCCGCCGACGAGATGCGCGCCGACATCGAGGCGTGCCTCGACGGGCAGCCGGTCGCGGCGACGGCGGCGATGGGCGCGGTCGGTTACGGCGGTTACGGCGGGGGCGACCAGGCCACGACGGCGCTGCGGCAGGCCGATCCGGCCGCCCAGACCTCCATGCTCCCGCCGATGAACCCCGATGACGGGGCGGCCGGAGGCTATGACGACCGCCCGGACCGCCGCCGGCAGAAGAAGTCGAACACCTCGACGATCCTGCTGGCGGTCGCCGCCGTCCTGGTGCTGGTCGGCGCCATCCTGATCGGCAGATCCATCTTCGACGGCGCGGGCAAGGACCAGCTGGATGTGCCGGTGCCCCTGCTCGTCGGCAAGACGCTGGAGGACGCGGAACGTCTCGCGGGCAATGTGAGTCTCAAGGTCACCCAGTCGGGCACGGCCCGCTGCGACCAGCCCAAGGGCACGATCTGCAGCCAGACGCCGGATTCCGGCAAGGTGCCGGAGGGCCAGACGATCGAGGTCGTCGTCTCCGAGGGCGCTCCGAAGATCGAGGTTCCCGATGTCACGGAGAAGTCCGAGGAGAGCGCCAAGGAAGCGCTGACGCGCAAGGGCTTCCAGGTCGAGGTCAAGACGACCGAGTCGTCGGACGAGGACCCCGGCACGGTCGTCTCGCAGAATCCGCCGGGCAACAGCCAGGCCGAGAAGAAATCGACGGTCACGATCACGGTCGCCAGGCAGGCCCAGAAGAACGTGCCGCAGGTGGTCGGGAACCAGCTCGCGGCCGCGCAGCAGCAGTTGGAAACCCTGGGATTCCAGGTCAACCCGAAGTTCGTGGATTCCGACAGGCCGAAGGACGAGGTCATCTCCCAGGATCCGGGGGGCAACAGCAGGGCGGGTGAGGGCACGACGGTGACCCTCACGGTCTCCAAGGGTCCTCAGCAGCAGCAGACACAGGTGCCGAACCTGTTCGGCCAGACGATCGAGCAGGCCACGGCGATCCTGCAACAGGCCGGCCTGCAGATGGGGAACATCGACGGCCCGGACAACGACAGCGCCCGGATCGTGGCCCAGAACCCTCCGGCCGGTTCGCCGGCCAATGCCAACGACCAGATCAGCGTCCGGACCCAGGACTTCGGCGGGGGCAACGGAAACAACGGCGGCGGGAACAACGGCGGCCTGATCGGCGGATCCGGGGACTGATCCCCGAATCCCCGACAGCCTTGATACGAAGGCCCCGGCACCCTGTGAAGGGCGGCCGGGGCCTTTGCGTGCGGACACGGTGCGCGTACGGACACGGTGCGGGGGCGGTGCGGGGGCGGCGCGCGTGCGAGGGCGGTGCGCGTGCGAGGGCGGTGCGCGTGCGAGGGCGGTGCGCGTAGCGGGGGCGGTGCCGTGGAGAAGATCGTTTCAGCGCAGTTCCTCGGGCGGCGTCCGGTCGTTGTCGACCTTGACCTCCCGCACCAGCTCGCCCCACACGATGTAGCGGTAGTCGGAGGTGAAGACGGGTGTGCAGGTCGTCAGCGTGATGTAACGGCCGGCCTTCGTCTTCCCCGACTCCTTCGGCACGGGGTCCAGCACCTGCACGTTGTACTTCGAGGTCTTCGGGAGCTTGCTGTAGACCTTGTAGACGTACCAGGTGTCCTTCGTCTCGAAGACGATCGGGTCTCCCACCTTCACCTTGTGGATGTTGTGGAACTTCGCCCCGTGACCGTCACGGTGCGCGGCGAGCGTGAAGTTCCCCTTGGGATCCCAGGGGAGCGCCGATTTGACGGGCTCGTTGTAGTAGCCCGCGACGCCGTCGTTCAGTTCCTTGGGATCGGTGCCCTTCTTCACCAGCACCTCGCCGTTCTTCATGGCGGGCACATGGAGGAAGCCGATGCCGTCCTTGGTGTCGAGGCCGAGCGGCGTATTTTCCTTCTTCCAGCCGTCGCGCACATCGTCGCTCTGCCGGGACGCCTCACGGTCGGCGAGGACGTTCGTCCACCACAGCGAGTACGCGACGAAGAGCCCCAGCACGATGCCCGCCGTGATCAACAACTCGCCGAGAACGCTGATGACGCCGGCGATCCGGCTACGCGCACGTGACACTGCACTGTTCCCGTCTGAAGTCCCTGGGCCCGGTCTGAGGCGTCAGACCGGCCCTAGGCCGCTTCTGATGGATCTTGCTGGGCTCGCGTGCCCTGGCACCGCGCCTCGCTGCGTTGTCGTCGGTCGCCGATGCTCCGCATGGACTCCCTCCTCCGCCTTGCGATCCACGGCACCAGACCCCGCTCACTGATCCAGCCTGATCCATCAGAAACGACCTAGCCTACGAGGGCGTCCGGTTTGCCCTTGCTGCGCGGCCGTTCCTCGACCATCTTGCCCCACACGATCATGCGATAGGTACTGGTGAATTCCGGCGTACACGTCGTCAGAGTGATGTAACGACCCGGCTCCGTGAAGCCGGATCCGGGCGGAACGGGCCCGATGACGCCGATGTTGGACGGCGATGTCTGGGGCAGGATGCTCGCCATCTCGTACGTGTAGTACGCCTCTTTGGTCTCGACGACGATCGGGTCCCCGGGCTTGAGCCGGTTGATGTACCGGAACGGTTCTCCATGGGTGTTGCGATGGCCGGCCACCGCGAAGTTGCCCTTCTTGTCGGCGGGCATCGCCGTCTTGAGCTTGCCCTCGCCGTAGTGGCCCACCATGCCCCGGTCGAGGACCTTGTTCTTGTCGATGCCCTCGGCCACCGGGACGACCACGTCCAGCTTGGGGATGTACATGATCGCGAAACCCTGGCCCGGCTCGAAGACGCCCGGATTGCGCTCGTCGCTCTCGAAGCTGTCCTGGATCTTGTTCGTCTCCTTGCTGACTTCCTGCCCGGCGCGGACATTGGTCCACCAAAGCTGATAGGTGACGAACAGCAGCATCAACACGCCGAAGCTGATGAACAGCTCCCCGATGGCACGGCTGGCGATGACGGCCGGACTGTCCTTGGCCGCTCGGGCGGCACGGCGGGCCTCCACGCGAGAGAGGGGCCTGGCGGGTGCGTCTGATGCCGTCCCCATGGCGGTCGCGTCAGCGGACGCGGTCGCGGCGGCGGGGTCGGACTGCTTACGGCCCCGGCCCTTGGCAGCCCTGCGGCGCTCGGCCCGGCCGGGGCCGGGCGGGGCGGACGCCGCGGTGGGCGACGTGGTCTGTGGGGGCTCCGAGGTCTGCGGGATCCGTGGGATCAGGGCGGTGGGTTCGGTCAGCGGGTCGGGATCGGGCGATGACGTGGGCGGGAACGACCGGGCCGCCGGGGTTTCCCGTGCGCGGCGCGTGTCGGCCGTACGGAGTCCCATGGTCTCGTCGTACGGCTCGGCCCGGCCCTCCGCCGTCCACGGACCGTCACCGACTCCCGCATCGGCGGCCGCACCGGCATGGGCGCCGACAGCCGCACCGGCATGGGCACCGGAACTCCGGCCCACCCAGCCGCCACCGCCGCTGCCGTCGCCACCGGCGTTCCCGTCGACGGATATCGCGCCCGGGTCGCGCCCGGGGTCCCCCTCGGGCCGCGCGGACCAGTCCTGCTGATAGGTCCCGCCGTACGACGGCGAGAGGGCCGAGAAGGGCTGTCCCTGGCCCGGAGGCTGGAGTTCCGGCTCGGTCGGCTGCTTGGCGTGCCGGGGTCGCCGCGCCCCCTCGGAAGGGGCCTGGGGCAAAGACGGCGAGGGCGACTGGTCATCGGCTCCGGCGGGGGACGGGCTCCAGGACCGGCCCGACGAGTGCCCCTGCGGCGAAGGCTCGGCCCGGTGCCGGGTCACAGGGTCCGGTTCCGGCCAGCCGTCCGCCCATGACACGGACTCGTGCGCCGGTACGCGCTCGGGGCCCCCCTCCACCCGCGTGTCCGCAGGCGGGACTCCGTCCTCCCCGGAACGCCGGGCTGTCACGCCACAGCCTTGCCCACCACCGGCGCGAGCCCCACCGAACGCTCGATCGCCCCGGTGTCGCCGCACTGGACAAGCCAGTTGGCGAGCATCAGGTGTCCATGCTCGGTGAGCACGGACTCGGGGTGGAACTGCACTCCCTCGACGGGCAGTTCACGGTGGCGCAGCCCCATGATGATGCCGTCGGCCGTCCGCGCCGTGACCTCCAGCACCTCGGGGAACCCGGCCGGTTCCGCGGCCAGCGAGTGGTAGCGCGTGGCGGTGAAGGGCGAAGGCAGCCCGGCGAAGACGCCCTGCCCCTCATGGGTGACCAGCGAGGTCTTGCCGTGCAGCAGCTCGGGGGCGCGGTCCACGACACCGCCGTACGCCACGGCCATCGACTGCATCCCCAGACAGACGCCGAAGACCGGGACGCCCGTGGCGGCGCAGTGGCGCACCATCTCGATGCAGACACCGGCCTGTTCCGGGGCGCCGGGGCCGGGTGAGAGCAGTACGCCGTCGAAGCCGTCCTGCGCGTGCGAGAGGGCGACCTCGTCGTTCCGTACGACCTCGCACTCGGCGCCCAGCTGGTACAGATACTGGACGAGGTTGAAGACGAAGCTGTCGTAGTTGTCGACGACCAGGATGCGTGCGCGCGGTGTGGCGCCCGTACCGCTCATGCCGCTGCCGCTCATCGGGGTGCCGCTCATCGGGACGCCCCCTCTCCGCTCGTGCCGGCGCTCTCTCCGTCAACTGTCACGTCGTTGAACGGAAGCAGAGGCTCCGCCCACGGGAAGACGTACTGGAACAGCACATAGACAACGGCGAGGACCAGGACGAGCGAGATGAACGCCCGCACCCACGCGTTGCCCGGCAGATGCCGCCAGATCCAGCCGTACATGCCGTCCCTTTCCGTTTCGTTACCGCTCCAGACTAAGGGGCAGCCGGGTCCGGTGGGTCAGCTGCGCGAAGCTTCCGGTTTGCCCTGTGTCACAGGCCGGGTGGCGTCGAGGCGTGCCCGGACGTTCAGCCGGCGGCTGCTGCCCACTCCGGATCACACGTCGTCAGGGTGGGAAATCGGCCCGATTCTCCGAAAGGTGACTTCTTCAGAACGGAATCGATCATTCCGATGTCGGTCGAGACCATTCGGTAGGGCTTTCTGTCGATCTGTCGATCCGGTGGGCGAACCAGGTCACGCCGCTCGTCAGCGCCACGGCGTCGCCGGGCCGCAGCCGGGGAAGTGACGACCAGCCGAACCGACGCCGACCGACGCCGGACCCCCGGCGCTACTCCACGGGCTTCGCGTAGTGGAGATCCACCGTGCCCGAGTAGCCCGGAAGGGTCACCGCCTCGCGCTCGTCGACCTTCCAGCCCAGTCCGTACGCCTTCACATACAGCCGGTAGTTCTGGATCGCCTCGGACCCGTCGAGCGCCTTCTGGAGCCGCCCGCGGTCACCGACGGCGGTGATCTTGTACGGGGGTGAGTAGACCCTCCCCTGGAGGATCAAGGTGTTCCCCACGCACCGGACGGCGCTGGTGGAGATCAGACGCTGGTCCATGACCTGGATGCCCTTGGCGCCGCCCTGCCACAGGGCGTTCACGACGGCCTGCAGATCCTGCTGGTGGATGACCAGGTCATTGGCCTGCGGCTCGGGGTAGCCGGGGGCGGCACGGGCGTTGGGCGGAGCGTCGTTGAGGGTGACCGTGAGCGCGTTTCCGCTGACCTTCTCGGTGCCCGCCGCGTTCTCAAGGGCGCCGAACCTCGCGTCCTCCGCCTCGGTGGAGCCGTCGTCGCGCTGGGCGAGGGCGTCGACGTCGTCGCGGAGCGCCCCGGTGGACTCGTCGAGTTCGCCGTTCTTCTCGCTGCGCTGCTGGACGAGGTCGGAGAGCTTCAGCAGCGAGTCGTCCGTACGGAGGTTGGTGCCCTTCGCCGTATTGAAGGAGGTCACGAAGATCACTCCGGCGAGGGCGAAAACGGCAGCGGTGAGCACCCTGCCCGTGATCCGGCGTCCACCCCTCATCGAACCCGTACCTCTTGTGTCGTGTGTCGCCTACGTGTGGTATCGCTCGCGTCTTGCCGTCCGGTGCCGCTTGCGCCGCTTGTATCTTTTTGCCCGGCGCTCGCACCAGGGTCATGGGTGCCCTGGCCCGAAGTCGGCAGAATTCCTCAGCGTACCCTTATCTCATCAGTCGCCGCGGAAGCACTACGCTAACGGACGCCCGGGGGAGGCAGTGGTCCCCACACCTCCGCACCCCGGCGCCAGCCACAGTTACCTGCGCGGTCACGCAGCGCATCGACAGGAGAGTCCCTCGTGCCGAAGTCACGTATCCGCAAGAAGGCCGACTTCACGCCGCCTGCTTCGAAGCAGGCGACGAGCATCAGGCTGACCAATCGCAGTTGGGTCGCGCCGGTGATGCTCGGGCTGTTCCTCATTGGGCTCGCCTGGATCGTCCTCTTCTATGTGACCGAGGGCGCACTCCCGATCAAGAGCATCAAGAACTGGAACATCGTCGCGGGCTTCGGCTTCATCGCCGCCGGCTTCGGCGTCTCCACCCAGTGGAAGTAGCGGGGAATCAGCGGCTCCACAGCCAGGGAGTCAAGCTCCGCCCCAAGGTTATCCACAGCGGTTGTCCACAGTGGGGAAAAGGTCAGACGATCTGTGGATAACCTTCAGAACATTGACGCCGGTATGACTACTCCAATCATCCCGGTAGCACGCTCCGCCCCTTGTCCCTGCTGGGTAAACCCGTATCGGCGACAAGGGGCACACATGTTCCCCACGGCATGCACAAGATCCGGCACTCGCTGTGGACAACCACCGGCCCTGCAGATCGCCCTGCTCAGCCGGTGAGGGCGACGGTTCTGAGCAGCAGCGCCACGGCGATCACGAGCAGGACAGCGGCGAAGGTCCCCGCCTGAAGGATCTTGCGGTGCTCACGCGGCCCGTACACCAGGCCGATGGCGAGGAGAACCCCGGTCACCAGCCCTCCGATATGGGCCTCCCAGGAGATCTGGTCGGGCTGGCTGAAGGTGATGAGCAGATTCAGCCCGATGATCAGGATGACCGGCCGCATATCGAGGTTCGACCGGCGGGCCAGTACGGCGAAGGCCCCGACCAGGCCGAAGATCGCGCCCGAGGCGCCGATCGTCCCCCGGGCCGGGTTCTCCAGCAGATAGACGAGGGCGTCACCGCCGAGACCCGAGACCAGATAGAGGGCGAGGAACCGGCTGCGGCCGAGCGCGGGCTCGACCATCCGGCCCAGGAACCACAGGGCGAGCATGTTGAACGCGATGTGCGCCACCTCCTGGTGGACGAACATCGAGGTGAACAGCCGGTACCACTCACCGTCCGCGAGTCCGATGATCTCGACCAGCCGAGGGCTGATCGCGTACCCGATCAGCTCGGTCCGATCGACGAACCGCGGGCCGAGGGCCAGCACCATGACGAACACGGCGAGATTGATCCCGATGAGGATCTTGGTGACCAGGAACGAGTCGGCGGCGATCGTGCCCCCGGCTATCGTGCGCGGCTGATTGGCGGACGGGCCATGGCCCGTACCGGAACCGGAACGGACGCATTCCGGGCACTGGAAGCCGACCGACGCGCTGATCATGCACTCCGTACAGATCGGGCGCTCGCAGCGGGTACAGGTGATACCCGTCTCGCGGCCCGGGTGCCGATAGCAGCTGGGCAGGCCGTGCGCCCCCTGCGACTCCGGCGAACTGCCTGGCGCCTGGTCCATGAAGTACCTCAATCAGTATTCCCGACTCAACACACCGCCCCGTCCATCCAGACGGATGAACGGGGCGGATTTGTTCCCTGCCGCCGCGGTTCCGGCGTGAGGACGCCATCACGGCGGGTTCGGCACCGTCGCCGGGTGGGCGCGGCGCCATCGCGGACATGCGCGGCGAGAGCGCTGTCGCACGGGTCGGGGTACGGCGTACTGCGTCCCATAGGCATGGGACGCAGTACGCCGTACGCCGTTGAGAGCGGGTGGCCTCAGACCTCGCGGGTCTCGATCACGACGGACTCGATCACGACATCCTGGACCGGGCGGTCGGTGCGCGGGTTGGTCTGGGTGCCCACGATGGCGTCCACGACCTTCTTGCCCGCGTCGGTGGTGACCTCGCCGAAGATGGTGTGCTTGCGGGTCAGCCAGGTGGTGGGGGCCACGGTGATGAAGAACTGCGAGCCGTTGGTGCCCGGTCCGGCGTTGGCCATGGCCAGCAGATACGGCCGGTCGAAGGACAGCTCCGGGTGGAATTCGTCCCCGAACTCATAGCCGGGGCCGCCGGTGCCGTTGCCCAGGGGGTCGCCGCCCTGGATCATGAAGCCGCTGATCACGCGGTGGAACACCGTGCCGTCGTACAGCCTGTCCTTGGACTTCTTGCCGGTGGCCGGGTGGGTCCACTCACGCTCGCCCTGGGCGAGCTCGACGAAGTTCTTGACCGTCTTGGGCGCGTGGTTCGGCAGGAGCCGGATCTCAATGTCGCCGTTGTTGGTCTTGAGGGTGGCGAAAAGCTGCTCGGCCACGGTCCTTGCCTTCCGTAAGACTTCTCTGAACGCCCTGATCCTCCCACGGAAGGACGGCGCGGTGAGAGAGCAGGCCGGACTGTCGGCAGAAGAGGCGCTGTGAGACGAACGGTGGCATCGTCGATCGCGAGGTCCCCGCATGACCCGGATGCCCGCATCGCATGCCGGGGCGGCGGTCAACAGGCATGATTTCGCAGCAGACGGATAGACGAAATGTGCCGAACCGGGATTGAGCCCGCAGTGGGGTCGAACCCCCGTGACCCGAACGCCACCGAGGAGGAGGATCCCCGTGACCCGCATGGACAGCGTGCGCGCCGCGAGCGATACGGCGAAGGACAGCGTGCTGCACGCCGCGGAAGTGGTGGCGCCATACGCCGGTACGGCCAGGGACCAGGCCGTGCACTACGCACACGAAGCCCGCGTACGGCTCGCGCCAAGAGTCTCGAAGGCCGCTCAGCAGGCCCGCGTCCAGTACGGCGCCCGTGTGGCGCCGCATGTGCCGCCGAAAGTGGACGACGCCGCGCATCGGGCGGCGGTCCGTGCCCGGAGGGCCGCTCGTCAGGCGACGGATTACACCAAACCGCGTATCGAGAACGCGGTTGCCGCGGCCCAGCCCGTACGGGAGGAGGCCGCTGCTCGCTCCACCGCCGCACTGGCCGCACTGCGCGGTCAGGTGACGCCGAAGGAGATTCAGAAGATTGTGAGGAAGCACAAGCGGCGGGCGAAGGCCGCGCGTCTTTCCAAGGGTCTCGCGATCGTCGGTGTCGTGGCCGCCGGGGCTTACGCGGCCTGGAAGTGGTGGGACAAGCAGGCGAACCCGGACTGGCTGGTGGAACCGCCGGCGGCCACCGAGGTCTCCGGCCGTGATCCGCTGTCGTCCGTCGACGGCAGTCCGGAGGCGCTGGATCCCGAGGTACAGGCCAAGCAGGCGGAGGCGGAGGGGCCGGATCGCGACGACCGTCGCTGACCGGGTACCGCCTTCGAGGCGGGCGCTTCGGCGCGTGGCGCCGGGGGTTGCGAGTGCGGCTCCCGGCGCATCACGCCGCGGTCAGGTCGACGGTGCGCGCCCGATGGGCGGCGTGGAGTTCCCGGGCTCCGGAGCCCTGGCCGGAGCGGGTCTGGGCGTGACCCGAAACGGAGCCCTGGACAGAGACCTGCCTGGTGCCCTGGCCGGAGCCCTGGACAGACCTGAGGGCCGCCTTCGCCGAGGCCGGGCGAGCGTGGGTCCGGAGGTCGCCGGACGGGGATCCCACGTACGGCTCGTTCGAGGACGGCTCGTTCGAGGACGGCTCATTCGAGGACGGCTCGTTCGAGGACGGCTCGTTCGAGGACGGCTCATTCGAGGACGGCTCGTCCGCCGTGGTCTCGTCCGCCGCCGTGGTCTCGTCCGCGTGAGGCCGGTTCGCGTGAGGCCGGTTCGCGAACAGTTGGTGCAGCGTCGCCGAGCGGTCAGCGGCTGCCGGCGGGCCCGCGGTGGTCGTCTGCCGAACGGAGGCCGTCGGTGAGTCGCCGTCCACGGCGTCAGCGGCCGCCAGGGGGTCGGTGCCCCTGGGCGAGTCGTCCATGGCCGTGGAGCCGGTGCGCGCCTGTGAATCCGAGGTGAGGGCCCGTGCGGCGACCGTTTCCGCACCGATGTCGGTCAGCGGGCCACCGAAGTCGAACGCGGGCAGCTTGCGTACGGAGGGCGAAGAGCCATGGGCCTCGGCGCCGATGCGCTGCTTGATCGTGGGAGGCAGCGATCTGTCGCGTGCCCCCTGGTTCCAGCGCGTGATCTGCGCGGGCACCAGAGGCTGCGGCAGCGCCCTGGTGACGCGCTCACGCTCCCAGTGGCGCTCCGCTTCCCGGTCACGCTCCTGTTGCGGCAGCTCGGGACGGCCGGAGAGCCCCGAGTCGTGCGACCGCACCGGCGCGTCGGGCCGGACCGGCTCGTCCGGCGTCTGCACGGGAGCCTGCCGGTCGGCGGCGGTGGCGCTGGTCAGCCCCAGCGACGTGAGCAGTGCGACAAGCGCGGTGAGGAACGCGGTCCACAGATTTCTGACCTTGACGGAGGTCATGATCCCTCGCTTTCGGATTGGGCGATCTACATACCTTTCTCATGATGTGTACGCATCTCAGGATGCGAAGGACCGACGCAGCTGCTAAGCGGTTCTTCTGATGAACACCACTCGGACGGCCCAGAGCGGATCTTCGGAACAACCCGGCCGTCCGGCTTGCGCGGCCACTTGTCCGGCCCACCTTCCGGCTGCCCGGCTTGCCGTCCGGCCCCTGGCCCCGGATCCTGTGCCGACGCGCTGCGGCAGGATCGGCCGGTCGTGGCCCTACGCGTACGGACGGCGGTCGTCGTGCGGACAACGGTCGTCGTGCGGACGACGGTCATACCGCCGGAGGAGCAAGGCACAGGGGGCCGTACCCCCGGCCGTGTCCCTCCGCAGGGGGCGGGCCGGGGGTAGTCGCTGACGGTTGCCTCGCGGTAATGGGCCGGGGGGCTACTTCTGGCCGGCGCAGGGGTCGCAGCAGGAGGGGGCCGGTTCGACGCAGACGGTGACGGTGTCGGTGTCGTTGGTGGTGTCGGGGTCCTTTTCGTTGCCGGTGGCGGTGGCGGTGTTGCTGATCAGACCGGCATTGGCGGCCTTGGCTCGCAGCACGAGGGCGGCGGTGGCGCCGTCGGCCAGGTCTCCGACGGTCCACTGCCCGGTGGTCGGGTCATAGCTTCCGGGGCCCTCGGCGGACAGGAAGGTGAGGCCGTCGGGGAGCCGGTCGGTGACGGTGACGCCGGTGGCGTCGTTCGGGCCGGCGTTGTGGACGGCGATGCGGTAGGTCACCGTCTGGCCCACGGTGACGGTGGTGGCGTCGGCGGCCTTCGCCACGGTCAGGTCGGCGGCCGGCTTGACCTGTGTGACCTGCTCGTTGGAGGTGGACGTCAAGGGCTCCGGGGTGTCGCCGAGCCGGTTCTCGTAGGAGGCGGTCGCGGTGTTGCTGATCTGCTTGCCGGCGCTGGCCCGGTCGATGGTGACCCGGTACTCCACCGTGGTTCCCGTCGGCAGGGTTTCGGTGTTGGGCAGGCTGCCCCCCTCCACGCCGGAAGCGCCGTTGCCGAGATGGAAGACGACCTTGTTCGCCCCGGGGTCGTAGTACGCCTGGTCGTCACCTTGCCCGTCGCTCTTCGCTCCGGCGTTCGGGCCGTCGACGATACGCAGGGAATCGGGCAGATACGTCGTGCCCTGCGGGATGACATCGGTCAGGATGAGGTTCTCGGCCCCGCCGCCGCCCTCGTTCTTGGCGGTGATGCGGTAGGTGACGACATCGCCCACCTCCAGCAGCCCCGCGGGAATCGCGGTCTTGTCGAGCACCAGGTAGGGAGCGGTACCGAAGAAGATGCCGTCCAGGAAATTGCCGATGCCGCGGTTTCCGCCGGCGGCGGAGATGGAGCGGAAAGCGAAGCGTGTCAGCGTCTGGCCCGCCGGGACGGTATAGGTGCCTGTGTAGTAGCCCCACGCGGTGTTGCCGTCGGTGAAGCGCTTCTGCTCCGCCGTGGAGCCCGGCGCGCCGATGTCCAGCGCCATGGTGTCGTCCCCCTGGCGGCCCCGGTGATACAGCCGCCAGTACAACTTGGTGCCGGGGGTCGTCGGCAGGTCCTGGTAGAGCGTGGAGACCTCATTGGCGTTGAGCTCGGCGAACTGGGCCCCATCGGCTGACGGCACCCCCAGGAAGCCCGAACGCCACAGCTCGATCCTGTGGTCGGAGGCGGTGGTGAGCCAGCCCGGAACCCACTTGGACGCCTGCGTCTGCGAGGCGTCCGGCAGGATCTCCACATCGGTCACGGCGGGCTCTTCGAAGCTGCCGTTGGCCAGGGCGACCCGGAGCGGAGCAACAGGAGGTGTGGCCATGGTTCTTCCCCTTGCGTCGACGCTGCTGAATGCACCGCCGACCGGCCGTACCTCTGCGCGCCGTGGCGGAGCCGAAACGCCCGGTAGCGCATCACATTCACATGAACACGGAAAGTGACGGGCATGAGGGTTTGGTCAATCCCGCACGGCAGGTTTGAGGAACCCACCCCGGAACCACTCCCGCCGCGCTGTCATGCGTGACGCCGAAGGCACACCGCTCCCACCTCACGTGCCTCCCAGCCCTCTCCCGCCCACCCCGCCATGACCGAAAGCTGCCGTCGCACCCCTTGCATCCATCTTGGTTGAGGGTGAATCAGTCACCAGCGAAGTTGACGCTCTCCCGGCATGGTGGCACGGCCGGGTCGGTACGGCGCAGTGACCGGGTGGCGAACGGATCGCCGTTTCACGTGAAACGTCACCACGGACGAGGAGGGGCGTTTCACGTGAAACACCCCTCCTCATGCACACTCCGGTACGGGTGACTCAGGCGCGCTTACTCCCCGCGCGCCCGCCGATGGCGTCGACCACGGCGCGTTCCAGAACAGCGGTGCGCGCGGTGACGGTGCCCGGCTTGATGTCGTCACGGGCCTTCACCTGAACGGTGCGCTCACCGAGATAGGCGTATGTGGACCGGTCGAAGACCCATTCCGTGCGGGAGCCGTCCGATTCGTCGGTACGGGCGACGGCGATGCCATCGCGGCCGAATCCGTCCTCGGCCTTGTCGAGGACGACGACGCCCGGAATCTTCGCGGCGGCTCGGTAGAGCGCCGCGGACAGATCGGCCGGGGCCAGCTCTTCACGAAGGAGATCCCCGATGGCGGTGAACGCCTGGGCATGGGGTCCCCTGCTCTTACCCTGCCCCTCGTTGTCCTTGTAGATCTTCTTCAGCAGGACGTCGGGATCGGTCGGGAGCGTCTTGAGGTAGTTGTAGCCGGAACGGTACGCGGGGTCCGCGCCCTTGGGCTCATCGAGGGAGGTGCCCTTGTCGAACTTGCCCTCCTCGATGAGCCAGCCCTTCGTGTTGTCGGGAGACTTCCAGGTCTCGCGCAGGTGCGGCTTGGTGATGCGGGACGTCACCTCGTCCGAGCCGAGATGGAGCGTCTGGGCAAGGTTCGACACCCGGCTCTTGATGTAGACGAACTGCCCGGGGCCCGGCTCAGGGAGCTTCTGCTTGCCTGCGGCGAGTGAAATCCGGTTCAAGGTGTTCGCCACCTTCTCCGTGCTGCCGGCGTCGAACTGCACGACGGGGGCCTTGGCCTTGTCGGAGCCCCCGGGGTCATCGTTCAGCGCGCCGACCACCAGTACGCCGGTCAATGCCAGCGCGGTGGCGGGGACGCCGATGAACAGCGCGCGCCGCACGGGCCGTACGGATTTAGGGTTGGGCGTCCGCTGAATCTCGCTCATCAGATGCTCCTGAAGGAGTCGTCGGCGGTCGGGCGACAGATCCGGGTCACCGGGCGCGGGCAACAGCCGAGCCAGCTCCACGTGGTCGAGCGGCTCTTGGGGCCGCCGCCAAGGGGTACGGTTCATCGGTTCTTCTCCTCGTTCGACCGGGCCGCATCCGTGCGGCCACCCCGTACTTGTCCGTGACTGGAAGCGGGTTCCATCGGAGAGAGCACTTTCTGCGGCGGTTGCCGAGCGGGATCCCGAAGCTCCTGCTCGACCAGCGCGCGCAAACGGGTCCGAGCGCGGGAGAGCCGGGAACGGACCGTGCCCACGGGCACGCCAAGGGCCTCGGCCGCCTCGGCGTATCCGAGGCCGGACCAGACGCAGAGTGTGAAGACCTCCCGGTCGCCCCGGCGCAGCTTCTTCAGCGCGCGCTGCGCGGCGACCAGCTGAGCCGCATCGGTGAGTCGGCCGACCAGCTCGTCGGCGAAGTCGGGCACGGTGTCACCGGGTTTCATCCGCGCCAGTGCCGCCCGGTGCCGACGGGTGGCGCGCGTGGTGTTCCGCAGTACGTTGACGGCGATCCCCATCAACCACGGCCGTGGGCTCTCACCCTCGTCCCGCAGCTTGTGACGCAACCGCCACGCCTCAAGAAACGTCAGCGACACTGCGTCCTCGGCCAGCGCCCAGTCACCGGTCGTGCGTACCGCATGCCGGTAGACCAAGGGAGCGTAGGCGTCGAACAGTTCCCTGAACGCCGCCGGGTCCCCATCCCGTATTCGGCCGTGCATCACGTAGTCCACATGAGAAGTTGTCCGCGCACCGACTGGAGTTCCGGTGATTCAGATCACACGAACGCGGTTCCCCTGTCCACCACCGTGAGACCGGCCCCGGCAGGGCCCGGCATCCACGATCGCATGTTGCCCGCTCAGTGGACGACGCTGTAACTCTGCCAAGGGCCCGAGCGCGGTGCGATCACATCGCCCGTACCGGTCGCCACATAGATCGACGCCTGGCCGGAGCAGTCGGTCGTGGGGTACATGATGATGTCGACCAGCGTTTCGTTGGTGACCGCGACGGCACCGGAGGGCGCGAGCCGGTGACAGCCCTTGACCGGGGGACTGGTGACCGTCACATGCTTCGCCCCGGCCGTGTCGTACGAAAGGGGTCCCACCGCCGTACGCCCGAGCCCGGAACAGCCCGCGAGGGCGACGGTCAGAAGCACCGCCCCGGCCGCGCCGATGTACTTCCGGTGGTGGATCACGGCCATGTCCAGTCCTCGTCTGCGCGGAGGATCTTCGCGCGGGAAGGTGTCCGGGTGGGAGGGTCCTGCTCAGGCCACCCTGCCGCCTCTCCACGGAAACTGCACCCGGTGCGCGGCTGCCCGGAGTACGCGTCCCGGCATCGGTTCCGCGAGACCGGGCGGACCCAGGGCGCGTACGGCTTCGACTTCGGCGATCTCGTCCAGCGGCGAGTTCGGGCTGACGTCGCCGGGACGCGCCTTGATCCGCGACAGAAGATCCCGCAGGGACGGATCCGGCGGCTTGACGCGCTGTTCACCAGTTGATTCCGGCCGCCACCGGCAGGTGGTCACTGCCGGTGGCCGACAGCACCCACGAACTGGCCGGCTCCACGCCGCGGACCAGGATCTGGTCGATCCGCGCCACCGGGAACTTCGCCGGCCAGCTGAAGCCGAAGCCGTCCCCGGCCGCGTCCTGGACCGAGCGCAGCCGCGAGGTGATGCCGGCGAACGCGCGGTCGTCCATGGTGCCGTTCAGGTCACCGAACAGCACCACCCGCTCACTTGGATCGGCGGCGACGGCCTTGCCGAGCGCCCGCGCACCGGCGTCCCTGCTGTCCGTCCAGAAGCCATTCCTGGGAAACACGCGTACGGACCCCAGGTGGGCCACATACACCGTCAGTGGCCCCTGGTCCGTGACCACCGTGGTGCGCAGCGCCCGGGTGGAGTCCATCTCGATGTCGACCGGCTTGGTGTCCGCCAGCGGCCCGTAGTCCATCTCGATGTCGAGCGGCTCGGTGTCCGCCAGCGGCAGCTTGCTCCACAGCCCGACCGTGCCCTGCACCGTGTGGTACGGGTACGCCTTCTCCAGCTCCTTCTCGTACAGCGTCTTCACCTGCTGGGTGATCTCCTCCAGGGCCAGCACGTCCGCGCCGGAGGCGGCCAGATCGCGGGCGGTGCCGGCCGGATCGGGGTTCTCGGCACCGACGTTGTGG
Source organism: Streptomyces sp. NPDC004838 (assembly GCF_053600955.1). Lineage (NCBI taxonomy): Bacteria > Bacillati > Actinomycetota > Actinomycetes > Kitasatosporales > Streptomycetaceae > Streptomyces > Streptomyces sp. NPDC004838. Next base: position 138,673 of record NZ_JBSGAW010000019.1, read on the forward strand.
CTGACCACGGTGAGGTCGCTGCCCGGGTGGGACTTGTCGCTGAGCAGCCCGCCGAAGAGGCTCAGCCACACCGTGACCGGCAGCAGCAGCGCGGCCACCGCGGAGGCGGAGCGGCGCCACAGCGCCCCGGCGGCCAGCACGGGGATGCCCAGGCCGAACCACGGCAGGAAGGTCTCCACCAGGCTGCCGAGGCCCCCGCGGTCCGTGATCTGCGCGTGCAGCAGCATGACCAGGCCGAGCAGCAGCGCCAGCACCGCGAACACCGGGCCGCGCTTCCACGGGCCCGGCCGGGAGGCGATGCGGATCGCCCGGCGGATGCCCGCGCGCCGGGTGGTGGAGCCGGTGTCCCGGTGGCCGCCGTCGGCCTGTGCGGGCTCCGCCGTGTCCACCTGCGTCATCGTCCGGCCTCGCCCACCGTCGGTGCCGCCCGTACGAGAAGTGCTGGTCACTGCCGCGTCCTCGGGTTGTCTTCGGCCCCGTACTCGGAGACCGCAGTCGGCCACAGTCGGAATGGCGTCGTCGAAGACCGTCACGCCGTCGGGAACGGCACCGCGTCCGTGCTGATGGTGGGGTGTGACGCATGCTTCAAGTGAAGACAGCGCGGTGTTGCCGGCACGTATGCGGTTTTCGATATGCCGACGATATGCGTCGGCTCATAGCCTCAACGGCATGCGTGTGCTGATCGTCGAGGACGAGCCCTATCTGGCAGAGGCCATCCGCGACGGCCTACGCTTGGAAGCGATCGCGGCCGATATCGCAGGTGACGGCGACACCGCTCTGGAACTGCTGAGCACCAACTTCTACGACATCGCCGTCCTCGACCGCGACATCCCCGGACCGTCCGGTGACGAGATCGCCACACGCATCGTCGCCTCCGGCAGCGGCATGCCGATCCTCATGCTCACGGCGGCCGACCGTCTCGACGACAAGGTCTCCGGTTTTGGGCTCGGGGCCGACGACTACCTCACCAAGCCGTTCGAACTGCGAGAACTCGCGCTCAGGCTCAGAGCACTCGACCGCAGACGCGCCCACAGCAGGCCCCCCGTGCGAGAGATCGCGGATCTGCGCCTTGACCCGTTCCGCAGAGAGGTCTACCGGGGCGGCCGCTACGTCGCGCTGACCAGGAAGCAGTTCGCCGTGCTCGACGTCCTCGTCGCCGCCGACGGCGGTGTCGTCAGCGCGGAAGAACTTCTGGAACGCGCGTGGGACGAGAACGCCGACCCGTTCACCAACGCCGTACGCATCACCGTCTCGGCACTGCGCAAGCGTCTCGGAGAACCCTGGATCATCGCCACCGTGCCGGGTGTCGGCTACCGCATCGACACGCGACCAGAGGCCGGTCACGAGGGAGGCGAGCGTGGATAGAGCACCTGGGCTGAGCGTTCGCCTCAAACTCACCCTCAGCTACACCGGATTCCTCATGCTTGCCTGCGGACTGCTGCTCGCGGCGGTGTGGGTGTTCCTCCTGCGCTACGTCCCCGAGCGTGCGCTCATCATCCCCGGCTCCACCGGCGCCCCTACCAGTGGTGTTTTCCCCATCCGATCCAACCTTCTGCGCGTTTTCGCCCCGAGGGCAGCCGCGGTGTCGGCATTCCTGCTGGTGTGCGGACTCGTGGGCGGGTGGATCACCGCCGGCCGGATGCTCGCCCCGCTGACTCGCATCACGGGCGCCACCCGCCTGGCCTCGGCCGGATCGCTCTCCCACCGAATCCGGCTACCGGGCCGCAAAGACGAGTTCCGCGAACTCGCCGACGCCTTCGACGGCATGCTGGAACGACTCGAAGCGCACGTCGCCGAGCAGCGGAGATTCGCGGCCAACGCCTCTCACGAGCTGCGCACCCCGCTGGCCGTCTCGAAGACACTTCTCGACGTTGCCCGCACCGACCCGAACCAGGACACCGGCGAGATCATCGACCGGCTCCACGCCGTCAACACCCGAGCGATCGACCTCACCGAGGCACTGCTCCTGCTCAGCCGCGCCGACCAGCGCTCCTTCACCCGAGAACACGTCGACCTGTCCCTCATCGCGGAAGACGCCACCGAAACGCTCTTCCCCCTCGCGGAAAAGCACGGCGTCACCATCGAGACAAGCGGCGACATCGCCCCCACGCTCGGATCGCCGGCGCTCCTGCTGCAACTGACCACGAACCTCGTGCACAACGCGATCGTCCACAACCTGCCCGGACAGGGCACCATGTGGGTCCAAACCAGCGTCCGCCCCAAGACGGTGGTGCTCACCGTCGAGAACACCGGCGAGCAGGTCACCCCGGAGCTGGCCTCGACACTCACCGAACCGTTCCAGCGCGGCACCGAACGCATCCACACCGACCACGCAGCCGTCGGCCTCGGCCTGGCCATCGTCAAGACCATCACCCGGGCACACGACGGCACCCTCACTCTCACCCCGCGCTCCGCGGGCGGGATCCGCGTCACCGTAGAGCTACCCGCGCTGTCCCCGCACACCGACAGGTGAAGAGTCGGCGTGGAGGCCGTCTTCGCCTCCCCCTCGCCCCACGCGACCATGCCCAGGCCGGCTGACATCGCAGCACAAAAAAGCCCCTCCAAAGCGCGTTTCCGCAGGTCAGAGGGGCTATAGGGGTGGAGCCTAGGGGAGTCGAACCCCTGACATCTGCCATGCAAAGACAGCGCTCTACCAACTGAGCTAAGGCCCCGGACAGCGGATGCGGCCGATCGGAACTGCTTGTCGGCCACCGCTGGGACCAGAATACCGGGTGATCCCGGTGATCCTGCAAAAGGATTGGGACTCCCTATGGACGACCACTCTCCGTAAGATGCACGACGTGGTTCGCAGCAGCGAAGCCCGCCTTGGGGAAGCGATGGGGAGACGCAGATGGACGCCGCTCAGCAGGAGACGACCGCAAGAGCCAGGGAGCTGCAGCGCAGCTGGTACGGGGAGCCGCTGGGGGCGCTCTTCCGCAGGCTCATAGATGACCTCGGGCTCAACCAGGCCCGGCTCGCGGCCGTGCTCGGGCTGTCGGCTCCGATGCTCTCTCAGCTGATGAGCGGCCAGCGGGCGAAAATCGGCAACCCCGCGGTGGTCCAGCGGGTGCAGGCCCTCCAGGAGTTGGCCAGCCAGGTCGCGGACGGCAGTGTCAGCGCGGCCGAGGCCACCGACCGGATGGAGGAGATCAAGAAGTCTCAGGGGGGATCCGTACTGACCGGCACCAGCCAGACCACGACCAGCTCGGGCGCGCCGACGGTACGCCGGGTGGTGCGGGAGATCCAGTCGCTGCTGCGCTCCGTGGCCGCTGCCGGAGACATCATCGACGCGGCGGACTCCCTCGCCCAGACTCAGCCGGAACTGGCAGAGTTCCTCCGGGTGTACGGAGCGGGGCGCACCGCGGACGCCGTCGCGCACTACGAGTCGCACCAGAGCTGATCCCGCGACGACAGGACCGGACACGACCGACCGCCGGGCAGCGAGGCGGAACCACCGCCTCATGAGGGAACGGGGAACGGGCACAGCGCCATGGGTGAGGTCTTCGCCGCTCGGTACGAGCTGATCGACCCGATCGGGCGTGGTGGTGTCGGCGCCGTCTGGCGCGCCTGGGACCATCGCCGTCGCCGCTATGTCGCGGCCAAGGTGCTGCAACAGAGCGACGCGCACACGCTGCTGCGCTTCGTCCGCGAACAGGCTCTGCGGATCGATCATCCACATGTCCTCGCCCCGGCCAGCTGGGCCGCGGACGACGACAAGGTGTTGTTCACCATGGACCTGGTGGGCGGCGGGTCGCTGGCGCATGTGATCGGCGACTACGGCCCGCTGCCGCCCCGCTATGTGTGCACCCTGCTCGATCAGTTGCTGTCCGGACTCGCCGCGGTGCACGCGGAAGGCGTTGTGCACCGGGACATCAAACCGGCGAACATCCTGCTGGAGGCCACCGGTATCGGACGGCCGCATCTGCGGCTGTCCGATTTCGGGATCGCCATGCGCAAGGGCGAGCCCCGGCTGACCGAGACGAACTATGTGGTGGGCACGCCCGGTTACTTCGCACCCGAGCAGATGACGGGCGCGGAGCCGGACTTCCCTGCCGATCTCTTCGCGGTCGGCCTGGTGGGGCTCTATCTGCTCCAGGGCCAGAAGCCCGACGCCGGGGCCCTGGTCGATCACTTCACCAGCCACGGCACTCCCAGCGCCCCGCTGGGCATACCCGAGCCGCTGTGGCAGGTGCTGGCCGGTCTGCTCCAGCCCGATCCCGAGGACCGCTTCCGCACCGCCACCGGGGCGCGCAAGGCGCTTATGACGGCCGTGGAGACGCTTCCCGAGGCCGGCCCGGACGACGAGCCGGTCGAGGTCTTCGACCAACTGGAGCCGCTGCCTTCGGGCTTCGGCCCGGACGGACCCGAGGGGCCCCCTGCGCCCGGCATCCTGACCACTCCGACCGCCGGAGCCGCCCGGAGCGCGGGAACGGGACAGACGCCCGCTCAGGCCCCCGTACAACCGCCGCTGCCACCAAGGACAGGTGGGGTCCTGGTGCCCCCGCCCCCACAGCAGCCGCCCACACCACCGCCGCATCCGGCCCAGCCGGCCACGCCTCCCCCCATGCCCGCGGCCCCGGAGGCGACGCCGACACCGGCTCCCGCCTCCACCCCCGATTCCGCACCAGCGCACAGCGCTTACCCCCTTTTCGCCCAGCCTCCCGAGCCACAGCACCCGCATCCGCGGTCACAGACCGATCAGACCGCCCCGGTGCAGTACGAAGCCCCCGTCACTCGTACATACACCGCCCAAAGCCCCGGGGTTCCGCTCTCACGGGCGGAAATCCGACGAGCCGCCCGCAGACGGAGGCGCAGAACCCCGTCCCCGAAGGTCGTGGTCCCGGTACTGCTCCTGGCGCTGATCTGCTTCGCCGTGGGCATCTGGGCCCTGGCCCAGTCCTGAGACGGCCCCGAGGCCGGTCTCTGGTCGGTTCCGGGTCCCCCGCGCCGGTCCTGGCGACCCGAGCGCGGGCCCACGATCAGACCCACGCACGGCTCGCACGGCTCGACGGGTGTCCCGGCAGGCGGTGCTCCAGACAGCCCGCGAGACGACCCACGAGACGGGGCCGCGAGACGATCCCCAGGAGGATCCCCGGTGTCCCCTGACGCGAACACGGACGCGGACACGGACGCGGGCGCGAGCCCCGCCGGATTCTCAGGCCCCCTCCTCGCCCGAGCCCACCCCGTTCGGTCGCCGGTCGCCGACTCTCGTACGCCCAACCCCCGAGATATTCACTTCCGCAATTCAAAAATTAACGCACGTGAACGACACCGGCCCCGGACAGCATGAAGCCCCGGCCGCCTCAAGCGACCAGGGCTTCAACGAAAACGCTGCTGCGTCTCACACACCCGAACCTGCGGGCACGGAGTCGGTCGCCTCCGTCCACAGATCCTGCTCGGCGCGATCCGCCTGGATCTGGCGGTACACGAGGAGCCCGCCGATGGCAGCCAGTGCGACCAGGAGAAGCTTCTTCACCGCGCGACCTCGTCTTTCCTTGACGTATGAGGACTTCTGGCGCCCGACTATACACACCGACCGATACCGATCGGTGACCTGCGCGCCTCTTGCCCCCGGCACGACCACTGCTCCGGACAGAGCCCGGACCATGCGCTCCGACCGCACGAAAGAGATCCCCTCAGGGGCCGAATCGCCACTGCGCAGCTCACAGGGCGTGAACCAATGGCCCCGTCGTCAATGGCTGAAAGAACCGCACCCGTCCCGCGACGCCCCAGGGCCACAGATCACCACAGGCAGACGAGTTTCCGTGAAAGGCACACGGGATGTTCGAGGTTACCGACTAGTACCGGACTCTCAAGATCATTAACTGAAGAAGCCCTGTAGATCCTCGGGATCTACAGGGCTTCCGACCTGCGTGTTGCTGCTGTGGGGCTAACAGGATTTGAACCTGTGGCCTCATCCTTATCAGGGATGCGCTCTAACCAACTGAGCTATAGCCCCGCCGCGCTGCGCGCTGACCTCTGAAGATTAGCGCACGTCTGGCGTAGCTCCCAAATCCGTAAACGGGTGCCTCCGGTCGGCCTCCCCGACCCCGGTGACCGGGGCCGGCCGGGCCCTGTCCGTACGGACTACTCGTCCTCCGCCAGGGTCAGCTCCACGCCGCCCACGAAGCCGGCGGACAGGTTGTAGATGAAGGCTCCGAGGGTCGCCAGCGCCGTAGCGAGGACCACATCGATCACCGCGATCACCGAGGTGAAGATCAGCACACGCGGAAGCGACAGAAACGCCTGAAGGTCAAAGCCATTGCTCTCGTTGGAGCCGGTGGCCTCGCTGATCGTCCCGCCGACGGTCGAGAAGACGCCCATGGCGTCCATGACCATCCACAGGACGGCCGACGCGACCACGGTGCAGACGCCCAGCGCGATCGAGAGCAGGAAGCTGACCTTCATCACCGACCACGGGTCGGCCTTGGCCACCCGCAGCCGCGCCTTGCGGGTACGAGGCGTCGTCCGCGCCCCCGTGCGCGGCAGCCGGACGCCCGACTGAGTCCCTCCGTCGCCCTGCGGCGACGGATACGCCTGCGGCGGGTGGTACGGCCCCGCCGCCTGCCGGGGGGCGGGCTGCTCGCCGCCGAACATCTGGTGCTGGGTCTGCCCCCCGCGGGTCCCCGTCACCGTCGCCCCCTGGGAGTCCGTGGCCGAGCCACGGGCACCGTCCGTTCCACCAGCAGCTCCAGCAGCGGCCGAACCGGCGCCCGTGGCTCCACTCACGCTCTTACTCCTCGTGCTCCCCGGCCGAAGGCGCCGTGCCCTCGACTGCCGCCTCGGCCGCACCACCGTCGGCCTCACCGGTCATCCCTACGACCTCTACAGAGGTCTCCGTGACCTCATCGGTTCCGTCGCCTTCGGCTTCGGTCCCGTCGACTTCCTCGGCCTCACGCCCGGCCTCGGCGTTCCGCGCGATCCCGACCACGGCATCACGCTTGCCCAGGTTGATCAGTTGGACACCCATGGTGTCACGACCGGTCTCCCTGACTTCATTGACTCGCGTGCGAATCACACCGCCGCTGAGGGTGATGGCCAGAATCTCGTCGGACTCCTCGACCACCAGGGCGCCCACGAGCGATCCGCGGTCCTCCACGATCTTGGCGGCCTTGATGCCGAGGCCACCACGACCCTGGACGCGGTACTCGTCGACGGCGGTCCGCTTCGCGTAGCCGCCGTCGGTAGCGGTGAAGACGAACGTACCGGGCCGGACCACATTCATCGAGAGAAGTTCGTCTCCTTCACGGAAACTCATCCCCTTGACACCCGAAGTGGCACGTCCCATCGGGCGAAGTGCCTCATCCGTCGCGGTGAACCGGATCGACTGGGCCTTCTTGCTGATGAGCAGGAGGTCGTCTTCGGCCGAAACCAGTTCGGCGCCGATCAGCTCGTCGGCGGTGCCGTCGGTGCCGTGGTCCGTCTCCCGGAGATTGATCGCGATGACGCCGCCCGACCGGGGCGAGTCGTAGTCCTTGAGAGGCGTCTTCTTGACCAGGCCGCCCTTGGTGGCGAGCACCAGATAGGGAGCGGCCTCGTAGTCGCGGATGGCGAGGATCTCGGCGATCTGCTCATCGGGCTGGAAAGCGAGCAGATTGGCGACGTGCTGCCCGCGGGCGTCGCGGCCCGCGTCCGGCAGTTCGTACGCCTTGGCACGGTAGACGCGGCCCTTGTTGGTGAAGAAGAGCAGCCAGTGGTGGGTCGTGGAGACGAAGAAGTGGTCGACGATGTCGTCTTCCTTGAGCTTCGCGCCCCGTACGCCCTTGCCGCCGCGCTTCTGCGAGCGGTAGTCGTCCGTCTTCGTGCGCTTCACATAGCCGCCGCGCGTGATGGTGACGACGATGTCCTCTTCGGCGATCAGGTCCTCGATGGACATGTCACCGTCGAAGGGCACCAGCATGGTGCGCCGGTCGTCACCGAACTTGTCGACGATCACGGCCAGCTCGTCGCTGACGATCTGACGCTGCTTCTCGGGGGAGGCGAGGATCTCGTTGTACTCGTTGATCTTCGCCTGGAGTTCGTCGTGCTCGGCGACGATCTTCTGGCGCTCCAGAGCGGCGAGCCGGCGCAGCTGCATCTCCAGGATGGCGTTCGCCTGGATCTCGTCGATCTCCAGCAGGCCCATCAGGCCCCCGCGCGCGGTCTCGACCGTGTCGCTGCGCCGGATCAGCGCGATGACCTCGTCGATGGCGTCCAGCGCCTTGAGCAGACCGCGCAGAATGTGCGCCCGCTCCTCCGCCTTGCGCAGGCGGAACTTCGTCCGCCGGACGATGACCTCGATCTGGTGGGTCACCCAGTGACGGATGAAGGCGTCCAGCGACAGCGTGCGCGGCACTCCGTCGACCAGGGCCAGCATGTTCGCGCCGAAGTTCGTCTGAAGATCGGTGTGCTTGTACAGGTTGTTCAGCACGACCTTGGCGACGGCGTCCCGCTTGAGGACGATGACCAGCCGCTGGCCGGTACGGGACGAGGTCTCGTCGCGTACGTCGGCGATGCCGCCGATCTTGCCGTCCTTCACCAGATCAGCGATCTTCTGCGCCAGGTTGTCCGGGTTGACCTGGTACGGAAGCTCGGTGACCACCAGGCACTGGCGGTTCTGGATCTCCTCGACCTCGACGACCGCGCGCATCGTGATGGAGCCGCGGCCGGTACGGTACGCCTCCTCGATGCCCTTGCGCCCCACGACCAGCGCACCGGTCGGGAAGTCGGGGCCCTTGATCCGCTCGATCAGCGCTTCGAGCAGTTCCTCATGGGTGGCGTCGGGGTGCTCCAGCGCCCACTGCGCTCCGGCCGCGACCTCCCGCAGATTGTGCGGGGGGATATTGGTCGCCATGCCGACGGCGATGCCCGCCGAGCCGTTGACCAACAGGTTCGGGAAGCGCGCCGGGAGAACCGTCGGTTCCTGGTTGCGGCCGTCGTAGTTGTCCTGGAAGTTGACGGTCTCCTCGTCGATGTCCCGGAGCATCTCCATGGACAGCGGCGCCATCTTGCACTCGGTGTACCGCATGGCGGCGGCCGGGTCGTTGCCCGGGGAGCCGAAGTTGCCGTTGGAGTCGACCAGGGGCATCCGCATCGACCACGGCTGCGCCAGTCGCACCAGCGCGTCGTAGATCGAGGTGTCGCCGTGCGGGTGGTACGTACCCATGACGTCGCCGACGACGCGGGCGCACTTGTAGAAGCCCTTCTCGGGCCGGTACCCGCCGTCGTACATCGCGTAGAGCACACGCCGGTGGACGGGCTTGAGACCGTCCCGTACATCGGGCAGCGCGCGCGACACGATGACGGACATCGCGTAGTCGAGATACGAGCGCTGCATCTCGGTTTCGAGCCCGACGGGCTCGATCCGCAGCACCGGCTCTTCTTCGGTCGTGGCAGGGGTGGGTGTCTCGTCGGCCATTGCTGGTCTTCGTTCCTTTCGTACGGTCAGCTGAGACCGACTCAGATGTCGAGGAAGCGGACGTCCTTGGCGTTGCGCTGGATGAAGGAGCGCCGGGCCTCGACGTCCTCACCCATCAGCACCGAGAACAGGTCGTCGGCCTGCGCGGCGTCGTCCAGCGTCACCTGGCCGAGGACGCGGTGCTCCTGGTCCATGGTGGTGACACGCAGTTCCTCGGCGTTCATCTCACCCAGACCCTTGAAGCGCTGGATCGAGTCCTCCCGGATCCGCTTGCCCTGGCCCTTGCCCAGTTCGACGAGCGCGTCGCGCTCACGGTCCGAGTACGCGTACTCGAAGTCGTCCCGGCCCCATTTGATCTTGTACAGCGGCGGGCGCGACAGGAACACGTGCCCGGCCTCCACCAGCGGCCGCATGAAGCGGAAGAGGAAGGTCAGCAGCAGGGTGTTGATGTGCTGGCCGTCGACATCGGCGTCCGCCATCAGGATGATCTTGTGATAGCGGAGCTTCTCGATGTCGAAGTCCTCGTGGACCCCGGTGCCGAAGGCCGAGATCAGCGCCTGGACCTCGGTGTTCTGCAGGATCTTGTCGATCCGCGCCTTCTCGACGTTCAGGATCTTGCCCCGGATGGGCAGGATCGCCTGGTACATCGGGTTGCGGCCGGACTTCGCCGAGCCGCCGGCGGAGTCGCCCTCGACGATGAAGATCTCGCACTTGGTGGGGTCGTTCGACTGGCAGTCGCTGAGCTTGCCCGGCAGTGAGGCGGACTCCAGCAGGCCCTTGCGGCGCGTGAGGTCGCGGGCCTTGCGGGCGGCGACCCGCGCGGTCTGCGCCTGGATCGACTTGCGGATGATGTCCGCGGCTTCGTTCGGGTTGCGGTCGAACCAGTCGGTGAGGTGCTCGTGCACGACCTTCTGGACGAAGGTCTTCGCCTCGGTGTTGCCCAGTTTGGTCTTGGTCTGGCCCTCGAACTGCGGCTCGCCCAGCTTGACCGAGATGATCGCCGTCAGGCCCTCGCGGATGTCCTCGCCCGAGAGGTTGTCGTCCTTCTCGCGCAGCAGCTTCTTGTCGCGCGCGTACCGGTTGACCAGGCCCGTGAGCGCGGCGCGGAAGCCCTCCTCGTGCGTACCCCCCTCATGCGTGTGGATGGTGTTCGCGAAGGAGTAAACGCCCTCGGTGTACTGGGAGTTCCACTGCATCGCGATCTCGACCGAGAGCATGCGCTCCTTGTCCTCGGACTCGATGTCGATCACGGTGGGGTGGATCAGCTCGCCCTTGCGCGAGTTGAGGTACTTCACGAAGTCGACGAGGCCGCCCTCGTAGTGGTACTTGACGGTACGGGCCTGCTCCTCGTCCGTCTCCTCCGCGGTGTCGGCGCCCGCGGTGGCCTTCGCCGACTCGCGCTCGTCGGTCAGCGTCAGGGTCAGGCCCTTGTTGAGGAAGGCCATCTCCTGGAAGCGGCGCGAGAGCGTCTCGAAGGAGTACTCGGTGGTCTCGAAGATGTCGCCGTCGGCCCAGAAGGTGACCGAGGTGCCGCTCTCCTCGGTGGCCTCGTTGCGCGCGAGGGGGGCCGTGGGGACGCCGAGCTTGTAGTCCTGGGTCCAGCGGTAGCCGTCCCGCTTGACCTCGACGGCGACCCTGGAGGAGAGCGCGTTGACGACGGAGACGCCGACGCCGTGCAGACCACCGGAGACGGCGTAACCGCCGCCGCCGAACTTTCCGCCCGCGTGCAGCACCGTGAGGACGACCTCGACGGCGGGCTTGTTCTCCGACGGGACGATGTCCACGGGGATGCCGCGGCCGTTGTCGATGACGCGGACGCCGCCGTCGGCGAGGATCGTCACATCGATGGTGTCCGCGTGCCCGGCGAGGGCCTCGTCGACGGAGTTGTCGACGACCTCGGCCACGAGGTGATGAAGGCCACGCTCACCGGTCGAGCCGATGTACATGCCGGGTCGCTTGCGGACCGCGTCCAGACCCTCGAGGACGGTGATGGCGCTGGCGTCGTACGAGGCGGTGACCTCGCCGTTCCCAGCGGCGGGGGTGGACGGGATGTTCTCGTTGGGGTTGCCGGAATCGGCCACGAAGCGCCCTTTCTGGCACAGCACAGGCCGTTCTCCGGGCAATCGGGAGCGGCTGCGTCGTTCGACATGTTCCGCAAGGTGGCGGGATTGTCATCAGTCTACCGGTACCACCGACATGAATGGGGGTTTGCCGGTAGCTGAGTCCGCATGTGCCGCCCTGAACACCGCCGGTCCGACTCCCCATATCCGGGAAGGGGCTCCAGGAGCCCCACACGGGCGTTGAGCGCTTCCGTGTAGTCAACCTCCGGCTACGGTGAGGGAGGTCGTGGAGAAGGGGGTCAACCGGGCCCGGCAGGGCAAGGGGCACCGGGCCGAACCCGCCGGAAATCCGGCGCTTCCGGGCACTCGGCCGGCCTCGGTTCGGCACGGCACCGGGGGCGGCGGTCCGGGAAGGAAGCCGAGCGGCCGGGAGAGCGGCGTACCGGCCCGTCCTCCGCTCCGTACGACATCGGACGGAGCCTCGACCGGATGCCGGACCGAGTGTCATGACCGGATCGAGGGCCCTGCCGAAGCCGGCGGGAGGCGACGCGGGACGGGCGACGGCGACGACGGGCGACGCGGGACGGGCCACCGCGCCGGGGACGGACGAGAGACCGGATTCACATCGGCCCGGCACCGGGCCCGGTGCCGCCGCGGTCTCCTTCTACCCGTACGTGTCTCCCGGTCCCACACTCCCCGGAGCCCGCAGCGGACCGAAGCCCCTGCGGGGCGCGCCGGGCCCCAGGACCTTGAGGACGCGGACGGTTCCCTGGCCCAGATCCTCGTTGAGACGGGCCACCAGACGGGGGGCCAGCAGCCGCAGCTGAGTCGCCCAGGCGGTGGAATCGCACTGAACGGTCAGCACGCGCTCGTCCTCGTCGTATCTCTCCGGCACACAGTGGTTCGCCAGGCCCTCGCCCACGATCTGCGGCCAGCGGCCCATCACCCCGCCCACCGCGGCCGGTGTCTCCCAGCCGCGCTCCGTGATCAGCCGGTTGATCGCCGCGCCCAGCGTCAGCGGGTCACGGCCATCGGCCCGCGCCCCGGAGCGCAGTCCGCCACCCCGTCTGGCCTGCCGTTTCTCCTGAGCGGCGGCACCTCGTGCCCGAGCCTGCTCCTTGGCGGCGCGCAGGGCGACCCTCGCCAGGTCCACGCCGGACGCCTCGGCCGCTTTCGGTGCGGCGGGCAACGGAGACTCCTCGTTCACGCCCGCTCCACCCCGCCCTCGGCCACCGCGTACCTCGCCCCGGCCAGCACTCCCGGCACATCGTCGTCGACGGCCGCGGTCACCAGGACCTGCTCACCCGGAGCCACCAGTTCCGCCAGCCGCTCACGCCGCTTGACGTCCAGCTCGGCGAAGACGTCGTCCAGGACCAGGACGGGTTCATTGCCCTCAGTCCTCAGCAGATCGTACGAAGCCAAACGCAGCGCCAGCGCATACGACCAGGACTCGCCATGGCTGGCGTACCCCTTCGCCGGCAGCTGCCCCAGCTTGAGGACCAGCTCGTCCCGGTGCGGGCCGACCAGCGTCACTCCCCGCTCGATCTCCTGTTTCCGCGCCTCGCCCAGCGCGGCGAGGAGCCGCGCGTACAGCTCATCGCGGCCGGATGGCAGACCGTGCGGAGGGTCGTGCGCCTCGCCCTCCCCGCGGGCGGAGGAACGGTACTCCAGAGTGAGCGGACCGCCGCCGGGCGCCAGCGCCTCGTACGCCTTGTCGGCCAGCGGCTGGAGCGCGCCGACCAGCTCGATGCGCTGTGCCAGCAGCTCCGCCCCCGCACGTGCCAGATGCTGATCCCACACGTCGAGTGTGGACAGATCCGCTCCCGAGGTCGCCGAGGACTTCCCGTGCCGCCGTGCCAGGGCCGCCGATTTGAGCAGCGTGTTGCGTTGTTTGAGCACCCGCTCATAGTCCGAGCGGACCCCCGCCATCCGGGGCGCGCGCGCCGTGACCAGCTCGTCGAGAAAGCGCCGGCGGTCACCGGGATCGCCCTTCACCAGCGCCAGATCCTCGGGCGCGAACAGCACCGTCCGTACGATCCCCAGCAGATCACGCGGCCTGACCTGCGACGATCTGTTGATACGGGCCCGGTTCGCCTTTCCCGGATTGAGTTCCAGCTCGACCAGCTGGGAGCGCTCGCCCTGGGTGACGGCGGCGCGGATCACCGCCCGGTCCGCCCCGACCCGTACCAGCGGCGCGTCCGAGGAGACCCGGTGGCTGGCGAGTGTCGCGAGATAGCCGACCGCCTCGACCAGATTGGTCTTGCCCTGCCCGTTGGCCCCCACGAAGGAGGTGATGCCCGGATCGAGTGGGACCTCGACCCGGGCGTACGAGCGAAAGTCGGCCAACGACAGATGCGTGACGTGCATGGATGTACGCCGACCTCCCCCGGCTGGTGCCGCTACTTCTTGCTCTCCACCGCATGGCCGCCGAACTGGTTGCGCAGTGCGGCGATCATCTTCATCTGCGGGGAGTCGTCCTGCCGTGAGGCGAACCGCGCGAACAGCGACGCGGTGATCGCGGGGAGCGGTACGGCGTTGTCGATGGCGGCTTCCACCGTCCACCGGCCCTCGCCGCTGTCCTGTGCGTAGCCCCGCAGCTGGTCCAGGTGCTCGTCCTCGTCCAGCGCGTTGACCGCCAGATCGAGCAGCCAGGAGCGGATGACCGTGCCCTCCTGCCAGGAGCGGAAGACCTCACGCACGTCGGTGACCGAGTTGACCTTCTCCAGCAGCTCCCAGCCCTCGGCGTACGCCTGCATCATGGCGTATTCGATGCCGTTGTGGACCATCTTGGCGAAGTGGCCCGCGCCGACCTTGCCCGCGTGGACCGAGCCGAACTCGCCCTCGGGCTTGAGCGCGTCGAAGATCGGCTGCACCTTGGCGACGTTCTCGGCGTCGCCGCCGTACATCAGCGCGTAGCCGTTCTCCAGGCCCCAGACGCCGCCGGAGACTCCGCAGTCGACGAAGCCGATGCCCTTGATGCCCAGCTCGACGGCGTGCTTCTCGTCCTCGGTCCAGCGGGAGTTTCCGCCGTCCACGACGACATCACCGGGGGAGAGCAGTTCGGCCAGCTCGTCGATCGTGGACTGGGTCGCACCGCCGGCCGGGACCATCACCCAGACGACCCGAGGCCCGTGGAGCTTGTCCACAAGATCCTTGAGGCTGTGGACATCGGCGAGGTCGGGGTTGCGGTCGTAACCGATGACGGTGTGGCCCGCGCGGCGGATGCGCTCGCGCATGTTGCCGCCCATTTTGCCGAGGCCGACGAGGCCGAGCTGCATCTGAGAGTCCTTCGCGTTGTATGCGGTGCGTGACTGGTTCGAGCCTACGCCCGAGGGCCCGACGCAGCCCGACGGACCTGCTCGGGATGTGAGCAGGCCCGTCGGGATCGCTTGATCGGCCGCCTCGCGGAGCCTCAGCCGGAGAGGCGGACCGGCATGATCAGGTACTTGTACGCCTCGTCCGCCTCGGCGTCCAGGGCGGGCTTGCCGCTCAGCAGCGCGGGCTTGGTGGAGGTGGTGAAGGAGAGCTGCGCGACCGGTGAGTCGATCGCGCTGAGCCCGTCGAGCAGGAAGGTCGGGTTGAAGGCGATCGAGATGTCGTCGCCCTCCAGCTGTGCGTCCACCCGCTCCACAGCCTGTGCGTCGTCGCTGGAGCCGGCCTCCAGGATCAGTACGCCCTGCTCGAAGCTCAGCCGGACCGGAGTGTTCCGCTCGGCGACGAGGGCCACACGCTTGACGGCCTCGACGAACGGCGGGGTCTCGATGACGGCCACCGAATTGAACTCGGTCGGGAACAGCGTCCGGTACTTCGGCAGATCGCCCTCGAGCAGCCGGGTCGTGGTCCGCCGTCCGGCGCCTTCGAAACCGATGAGCCCCTCGCCCGCACCCGAGCCGGAGAGCGCCAGCGTCACGGTGTCGCCGGTGGTCAGGGCCTTGGCGGTGTCCAGCAGCGTTTTGGCGGGCACCAGGGCGACGGCGGACGCGTCCGGATTCTCCGGCTTCCACAGGAACTCGCGGACCGCGAAGCGGTAGCGGTCGGTGGAGGCGAGGGTGACGCTCTCGCCCTCGATCTCGATCCGCACGCCGGTGAGGACGGGCAGTGTGTCGTCCCGGCCGGCCGCGATGGCGACCTGGGCGGCGGCGGAGGCGAAGATCTCACCGGGCACGGTGCCGGTCGCGGTCGGCATCTGCGGGAGTGCGGGGTACTCCTCCACAGGCAGGGTGTGGAGCGTGAACCGCGAGGACCCGCAGACCACGGTCGCCCGTACACCGTCTGTGGAAATCTCCACCGGCCGATTGGGCAGGGCGCGGCAGATGTCGGCGAGCAGGCGGCCGGAGACGAGCACGGTGCCGTCCTCGTCGACCTCGGCTTCCACGGAGACCTTCGCGGAGACCTCGTAGTCGAAGCTGGAGAAGCTGAGCGCCCCTTCCTCGGCCTTCAGCAGCAGACCGGCGAGCACGGGCGCCGGGGGACGGGCTGGAAGGCTCCTGGCCACCCAGGCCACCGCCTCCGCGAGTACATCGCGCTCAACCCGGATCTTCACCGGAACCGCCTCCTGCTGTCGCTGACTCGCCCTGCTGGCCCATGTCGTCGGCTGTGTCGCCGGGGACCAGTCTGACGTACGGCACCGACAGTAGGTGCGGGTCGGGGTCAAGTCGTGACAACGGGCGTGGCGGGCTCCGGGGCCGAGTTGTGCACAGGCCCCACTTCGAAGCCAATTCCCCGCTAACTCTGAGTGGCAGTAGTAGTAGGGCCTGTGGAAACCGTGGATAACGTCGTCCAGGCAGGTCAGAGCCACTTTTTTGTCCACCGTGCCTGTGGGTGGAACCAGTGGACAACCGGGGGCTTCTGTGGACATCGGAAAGTTCTGCACAGTCGATGCACAGGCCGGGGGTACTTCTCCCCAGCTCCGTCCCCAGCTTTACCCACGTTCCCCACAGCCCAATCCGACCCCGCGGTGTGACGGCTTTCACTCGGCCCGGTGAGACCTGGTGTTTTGTTGCCGAACAGTGGACAGCGGTGTGGAGAAGCTGTGGGCAACCGGGCCCCGCCTGTGGGCCGCCGGTGGACAACGGCGATCACCCTCTGTGGACGGACTGATTATCCACAGCCTGTGGAGTACGGTTGGCCACAAATCCACAACCGGCTGACCTGCTGTGATCATGTACCGGCGGCTCTGTCTGTGGACACAGTCTGGACAAGTCCGCGGTCCCCAGGCTGTGGACGGAGGATTCTCCCCCGATCTGTGGAGAACGCCGTCCCACGATTCCGTATTCGAACGCGGCGATGTGAGCGTTCCGTACGCGAGACGACCGGCGGCCCGCGATCTGCCCGCCGTCTGCCCGCGTCGGGAGTCCTCCGGAGTGCCGTACGGGGCTTCCCGAGACACCGCGAAGCAGTCTCCGCGGCTCGGATCAGACCCGTACGGCGGCGCACGGAGCCCCCGCCCGGCGTCCGCGCGACGCGGGCGGGACGCGTCGGCCGACCGTCTTCGGCCCCGCCCGCAGGCGGCCTTCTGAACGCCGCGTATCACGTGACACGGGAAGCGCCCCGGAGCCTGTCGCTCCGGGGCGCTGCGGAAGAGGCCGGGCTCTCTCCGGGCCCTGGCTAGCCGTTCTTGATCCGGTTGGTGAGTTCGGTGACCTGGTTGTAGATCGAGCGCCGCTCGGCCATCAGCGCGCGGATCTTACGGTCGGCGTGCATCACGGTCGTATGGTCGCGGCCGCCGAACTGCGCGCCGATCTTCGGCAGCGAGAGGTCGGTCAGCTCCCGGCACAGATACATGGCGATCTGCCGTGCCGTGACGAGCACCCGGCTGCGCGAGGATCCGCAGAGGTCCTCCACTGTCAGCCCGAAGTAGTCCGCGGTGGACGCCATGATCGCGCCCGCGGTGATCTCGGGGGCCGAATCCTCGCCGCCGGGGATCAGATCCTTCAGCACGATCTCGGTGAGCCCGAGGTCCACGGGCTGCCGGTTGAGCGACGCGAACGCCGTCACCCGGATCAGCGCGCCCTCCAGCTCGCGGATGTTGCGCGAGATCCGGGACGCGATGAACTCCAGTACCTCCGGCGGAGCGTTGAGCTGCTCCTGGACCGCCTTCTTACGGAGGATCGCGATTCTCGTCTCCAGCTCCGGCGGCTGGACGTCCGTGGTCAGTCCCCATTCGAACCGGTTCCGCAGCCGGTCCTCCAGGGTCACCAGCTGCTTGGGCGGCCGGTCGGAGGAGAGCACGATCTGTTTGTTGGCGTTGTGGAGCGTATTGAAGGTGTGGAAGAACTCCTCCTGCGTCGACTCCTTGCTCGCCAGGAACTGGATGTCGTCGACCAGGAGGATGTCCACATCGCGGTAGCGCTTGCGGAAGGTGTCGCCCTTGCCGTCCCGGATCGAGTTGATGAACTCGTTGGTGAACTCCTCGGAGCTGACGTACCGCACCCGGGTCCCCGGATAGAGACTGCGCGCGTAGTGCCCGATGGCGTGCAGCAGATGCGTCTTGCCGAGCCCCGACTCCCCATAGATGAAGAGGGGGTTGTACGCCTTGGCCGGCGCCTCCGCGACGGCGACGGCGGCCGCGTGCGCGAACCGGTTGGAAGCGCCGATGACGAAGGTGTCGAACAGATACTTCGGATTCAGCCGCGCCTGTGGCTCGCCGGGCCGAGGCGCGGGCGAGGGCTGGGCTCCCAGGGGCCCTGGAGCGCCCGTGGGGCCCCCGCGATGCGGCGGCTGGGGCTCGGGCAGCTCATGGCGCTCCGGGTGCGAAGGCTCGTAACCCTGGCGTTCGGGCGGCTGTGGCGACCGGTAGTCGTGCTGAGGCTGGTGCGGCCTGGTGGTGGCGTACGGATCACGGTCCTGGAAGCCGCCGAGCCGCGGCTGCTGCCAGGACAGGTCCTCCTGCGCACGCGGCCAGGCGCCGGGCTCGGGCCGCTGCTGCTGATAGTCCGGGTACGCGGGTCGGATATCCGGGAGCCCGTCATCGGCGGCCCGGTGTCCGTAGCCGCCGTAACGGTCGTCCTGCGGGTATCTGTCGCCCTGCTGATCAGCGTGCCCGCCATGTCCCTGATGGCCCTGGTGCCCCGGATAGAGGGGAGGCTGCGGCTGCTGGGCGGACTGCTGCGACGGGGGCTCGGCGGCCGAATCGTCGACCGTGATCGCGATCCGGATCGGACGGCCGCATTCACGGCTCAGGGTCTCGCTGATCAGCGGGGCGAGGCGGCCTTCGAGAACCCGCTTTCCCCATTCATTGGGGACGGCGAGCAGCGCGGTGTCCGCCACCAGCGCGAGAGGCTGACAGCGTTCGATCCACTGCTTGTCCTTGGGTTCGATGCCCTGCTGCCCGTCGGCGAGGAGCTGTTCCAGCACTCGTGGCCACACTGCGGCAAGATCGGCAGGTACGTCAGCCACAGGGCACGCTCTCTCGCAGGTCCCACGAATGTGTGGTTCTCGGGACGGTATGGGATGGACAGTCGAGGACAGAAAGGAAAAGTTCCGGAGTTCAGCCAAGGTAGTCAGGGCGACCCGTGCGGTTCAAGTTGTTGTCCACAGCCTGTGCACAGTGGCTGGAGCGTGGGGCGTGGTTTGACCGGATGGCGTAGCCGCGCGTACCGTGACCAGGTCGAGTTGTCGATGGCTGCTGCCGCCTGCCTCCGATGGGCAATGATCACGGTCTGTGATCGTGAAGCGGTGCACTCGGGCGAAACGCGAGCTACTCGTGGGCGCACGGTGACAGCCAGGCGATGTCCCGCCATCTACGAATCTTCTCTGGAGCCCCCGAGTGAGCAAGCGCACCTTCCAGCCGAACAACCGTCGTCGTGCCAAGACCCACGGTTTCCGTCTGCGTATGCGTACCCGTGCCGGCCGCGCGATTCTCGCGACTCGCCGCAGCAAGGGTCGCGCCCGCCTGTCCGCCTGATCGCGTACAGGTCATGACGTGCTGCCTACCGAGAATCGGCTGAGGCGGCGCGAGGACTTCGCGACCGCGGTACGACGAGGACGCCGGGCAGGTCGCCCGTCTCTCGTCGTACATCTACGAAGCGGTTCACCGGACCCGCACGCGCCTGGGGAGAGCGCTCCCCCGACGTGTGCGGGTTTCGTCGTGAGCAAGGCCGTGGGTGGCGCGGTCGTACGCAACAAGGTCAAGCGCAGGCTGCGGCATCTGATACGCGATCGGCTCGCCGAGCTGCCCCCCGGTAGCCTGGTTGTCGTACGGGCGCTGCCCGGCGCGGGCGACGCCGACAATGCACAACTGGCCCGAGACCTGGATGCCGCCCTCCAACGGCTGCTGGGAGGGGGCGCGCGATGAAGTACCCGCTGCTGGCTCTGATCAAGCTGTATCAGTGGACGATCAGCCCTTTGCTGGGGCCCGTCTGCCGGTACTACCCGTCGTGTTCCCACTATGGATACACGGCCATCGACCGCCACGGTGCGGTGAAAGGCACGGCGCTCACCGCCTGGCGGATTCTGCGGTGCAATCCGTGGTCCCCGGGGGGAGTGGATCATGTGCCGCCCCGTAAGCGTCCGCGGTGGCACGAGATGCTGCGTGACGCAGTGCGTGGCAAGAAGGGCGGGCACCGCGCTGACGTGCCTTCCCGGGGGTCGGCCCCCGAGCCCCCGAGTCCGGCCGCAGAGACCTCGCCCAATGCTCAAGGAGCCTGATTAGTGGACACGATTGCCAGTCTCTTCAGTTTTATCACCACGCCTGTTTCGTGGATCATCGTCCAGTTCCACAAGCTCTATGGGGCGATCTTCGGCCCAGACACGGGCTGGGCCTGGGGACTGTCCATCGTGTCGCTGGTGATCCTCATCCGCATCTGTCTGATTCCGCTCTTTGTGAAGCAGATCAAGTCGATGCGGAACATGCAGGCGCTCCAGCCGAAAATGAAGGCGATCCAGGAGCGCTACAAGAGCGACAAGCAGCGTCAGTCCGAAGAGATGATGAAGCTGTACAAGGAGACGGGCACCAACCCGCTCTCCTCGTGCCTTCCGATCCTCGCGCAGTCGCCGTTCTTCTTCGCCCTGTACTACGTGCTCTCCAACATCGCATCGGGCAACACCGTCGGTGTCATCAACGAGTCTCTGCTCGCCAGCGCACGTCAGGCCCATATCTTCGGGGCCCCGCTGGCGTCGAAGTTCACGGACAGCACCAGCAAGGTCGCCGCTCTCGACGCCTCGCTGCTGGATGTGCGCGTCGTCACCGCGATCATGATCATCCTGATGTCGGCGTCGCAGTTCTACACCCAGCGCCAGCTGATGCAGAAGAACGTCGACCTGACGGTGAAGACGCCGTACATGCAGCAGCAGAAGATGCTGATGTACATCTTCCCGGTCATCTTCGCCGTGATGGGTGTCAACTTCCCCGTCGGTGTTCTCGTCTACTGGCTGACCACCAACCTGTGGACCATGGGTCAGCAGATGTATGTGATCAACCAGAACCCGACCCCCGGCAGCAAGGCCCAAGACCACTACCTCGAGCGTCTGCTGAAGAGCACCAGCGCCCATGGCGAGGTCCGCTCGCGACGTAAGCGCAAGGTCGTCCAGACCATCGTCGCCAAGGGGCCGGACCGCAACGAGAACGAGCGGCGGTTCATCACCGGCCTGTCCAAGGCCGGGTTCGCGGCCCAGGCGGACGGCACCGTGGCCAAGGTCGACTCGGCTGCCCTCGATGCCGAGGCCGGCGGCGCCACGCAGCGGCGTCAGCAGCCCAAGCGGCAGACCAAGGCGAAGCGCCAGTCCGGCGGCACCCAGCACGGGGGAACCAAGACCGATGACTCGGGCGACTCCGAGTCCAAGCCGTCCCTGCAGAAGAAGAACGCACCGCAGGACGCGAAGCCCAAGCGGGCCGGAGGGGCCTCCTCGGGCTCCGCCCGCCAGCAGCCCAAGTCCGGACAGCGCAAGGGCCAGCAACGGCCCAAGCACCCGTCGTCCAAGAAGTAAGAAGGAGTCCATCCGTGACGGAAGGCACCATCCCCGCTGCCGCCAAGGGAAGCGACACCCTGAACCGCCTTGAGCAGGAGGGGGAGATCGCCGCCGACTACCTTGAGGGTCTGCTCGACATCGCCGACCTCGACGGCGACATCGACATGGACGTCGAGGCCGACCGGGCTGCGGTCTCGATCATCAGCGAAGCGGGCAGCCGGGATCTCCAGAAGCTCGTTGGGCGGGACGGAGAAGTCCTGGAGGCCCTCCAGGAGCTGACACGGCTCGCCGTGCACCGGGAGACCGGTGACCGCAGCCGTCTGATGCTGGACATCGCGGGTTTCCGGGCCAAGAAGCGCACCGAACTGGCCGAACTGGGGGCCAAGGCCGCCGGCGAGGTCAAGAACACCGGGCAGCCGGTGAAGCTGGACCCGATGACGCCCTTCGAGCGGAAGGTCGTGCATGACGCGGTCGCCGCGGCGGGGCTGCGCAGTGAGTCCGAGGGCGAGGAGCCGCAGCGCTTCGTCGTCGTGCTCCCTGCCTGACCTCCTTTGTTCCCTCGGCCCCGTCTGTTTCGCAGACGGGGCCGATCTTTGTCAGCCTGTTAGTCAGCCACCACAGTCCACATTGCGACAGTGCGGTACGGAAGGACGGTCCCCGTGACGGAGGCAGCAGAGCTTCCCCAGGCGCCCGACGCGGCGCGGACGGTATTCGGAGAGTTCTTTCCGGAGGCCGTGCGATATGCGGAACTGCTCGCTGATGCCGGAGTCAAGCGGGGACTGATCGGTCCCCGTGAGGTGCCTCGGCTCTGGGAGCGCCATCTGCTGAACTGTGCCGTGCTCTCCGAGGTGGTGCCGGAGGGTGTCACGGTCTGCGATGTGGGTTCGGGCGCCGGTCTGCCCGGCATCCCTCTGGCACTCGTACGCCCCGATCTGAAGATCACGCTTCTTGAACCGCTGCTGCGGCGGACGAACTTTCTTCAGGAAGTGGTCGAACTGCTGGGTCTCGACCATGTGACCGTGGTCCGCGGTCGTGCCGAGGAGGTCCTCGGCACGCTACAGCCCGTCCATGTGGTCACGGCTCGTGCCGTGGCGCCGCTGGATCGTCTGGCGGGCTGGGGGGTGCCTCTGCTGCGGCCCTATGGCGAGATGCTGGCGCTCAAGGGCGACACCGCAGAGGCGGAGCTGCGAGGCGCACGGGCGGCACTGAGCAAGCTCGGGGTGGTGGAGACCTCGGTGCTTCATGTCGGCGAAGGGCTCGTGGACCCACTCTCCACGGTGGTGCGGGTGGAGGTCGGGGAGAGTCCCGGTGGAGTGCGTTTCGCGGCGAAGCGTGCCAAGGCGGCCCGGACGAGCCGCACCCGCCGTCGACGCTGACCTTCTGTCGGGACGTTCCGTATCAAGATTCCATACGTACGCATTTCGGAGTGTCTTCCGGATGTAGTTCCGGGATCCAGGCATCGTGTTTCACGTGAAACGTCGCTCACTGCTGCAAGGAATCATCAGCCGCGGGCGCGCTGCCGCCCCGATTCGGAACCGGAAGCCTCTCGCCGGGGTCACGAAGTTGTCCACAGAAGTGGATTCATCCACAGATGCACGGGCCTCGCTGGTTCATGACCCCGAAAGCATGGCAGGCTCTGTTCATCGCGAGCCTGAAGTCGAGGAGAGTGAATCCTTGCGGTCCGACGCCAACATCGCGGGACCGATGACCGATCCGGTCCCCGGTCCCCGTACCGAATCGGTGGGTGAGGGTGTTTCACGTGAAACACCGCCCCCGATGGACGACACCCCCATTGGCCGAGCTGCCCAGCTGGCCGTGGAGGCGCTGGGGCGTGCCGGTGAGGGGCTGCCCCGGCCTGATCAGACACGCGTCATGGTTGTCGCCAATCAGAAGGGCGGCGTAGGGAAGACCACCACCACGGTCAATCTCGCTGCCTCGCTCGCACTGCATGGTGCGCGCGTTCTGGTGGTCGACCTCGATCCGCAGGGCAACGCTTCCACAGCGCTGGGGATCGACCACCATGCCGAAGTCCCCTCGATTTATGACGTCCTGGTGGAGAGTAAACCGCTCTCCGAGGTGGTCCAGCCGGTCCCGGACGTCGAAGGACTCTTCTGCGCCCCCGCCACCATCGATCTCGCCGGTGCGGAGATCGAGTTGGTGTCGCTGGTGGCGCGGGAGAGCAGACTTCAGCGGGCGATCCAGGCATACGAGCAGCCGCTGGACTACATTCTGATCGACTGCCCGCCGTCGCTCGGTCTGCTGACGGTCAATGCGCTGGTCGCCGGTGCGGAGGTGCTCATCCCGATCCAGTGCGAGTACTACGCGCTGGAGGGCCTGGGGCAGTTGTTGAGAAATGTGGACCTGGTGCGCGGGCATCTGAACCCCGCGCTGCATGTGTCGACCATTCTGCTCACCATGTACGACGGTCGGACCCGGCTGGCCTCCCAGGTGGCCGACGAGGTCCGTAGCCACTTCGGCGAAGAGGTGCTGCGGACGAGTATTCCCCGTTCGGTGCGTATCTCGGAGGCTCCGAGCTATGGGCAGACGGTGTTGACCTACGATCCGGGCTCCAGCGGATCCCTGTCGTACCTGGAGGCGGCTCGCGAGATCGCGATGCGAGGAGTCGGAGTCCGCTACGACCCGTCGCACGCCCATGTGGGCGCCCAGAAAAGCCAGCAGAACATTTCGGAGGGGATCCAGTGAGCGAGCGACGTAGAGGGTTGGGGCGCGGGCTCGGTGCCCTGATCCCTGCCGCTCCCCAGGAGAAGCAGGCACCCCCCAGCGGTGCCACAAGCTCCACGGGAGCGGTCCCGGTACTGACCGCGGAACGTGGTGTGGCGGCTGCCAGGGTGGCTACCCTGCCGTCCGCTCCGGTCGAGCCCGACGCGACCGGAGTCCTGTCGGCGCAGTCCACGGAGCCGGTCGGCGCGCACTTCGCCGAGTTGCCACTGGACACGATCACGCCCAACCCGCGACAGCCTCGTCAGGTCTTCGATGAAGACGCGCTCGCCGAGTTGGTCACGTCGATCAAGGAGGTGGGACTCCTCCAGCCGGTTGTCGTACGGTCAGTGGGACCGGACCGCTATGAGCTCATCATGGGTGAGCGCCGCCTGCGGGCCTGCCGTGAAGCCGGCCTTGAGCGGATCCCCGCGATCGTCCGCGACACGGAGGACGAGAAGCTCCTTCTGGACGCGCTGCTGGAGAATCTGCACCGTGCTCAGTTGAACCCGCTGGAAGAGGCCGCCGCCTACGACCAGCTGCTCAGGGACTTCAGCTGCACGCATGATCAGCTGGCCGACCGGATCGGGCGTTCGCGCCCACAGGTCTCCAACACTCTGCGACTGCTCCGGCTGTCGCTCCCCGTCCAGCGCAGGGTGGCGGCGGGTGTTCTCTCCGCCGGACACGCGCGGGCGCTCCTGTCGGTGGATGATTCCGAAGAACAGGACCGGCTTGCCCACCGGATCGTGGCGGAGGGGCTCTCGGTGCGGGCGATCGAGGAAATCGTCGCCTTGCTCGACTCCGGTCCTCAGAGCGCGGCCAAGCCGAAGAGGCCGCGAGCCGGTGCCCGGCTGTCGCCGGCGCTGTCCGATCTGGCCTCCCGGCTCTCGGACCGCTTCGAGACACGGGTGAAGGTCGACCTCGGCCAGAAGAAGGGCAAGATCGTCGTTGAGTTCGCTTCGATAGAGGATCTGGAGCGCATTCTCGGGACGCTTGCGCCGGGGGAAGGCCGGGTTCTGGAACAGGGTCTGACCGACACCCCCGAGCCGGGCGACGAGGACTGAAGCTCTCCGCGCTGCAGATGGGGCGGGCCGTGTCCGGTGAAGTGTACGAGGTCGGGGCCGGGCGCGACCAGCACGCCCGCGAGCCCCGCGTCCGCGGCCGCCCGTGCGGCGCGGTCCATCCGGTCCCG
>NZ_JBSGAW010000020.1:0-159520 GCF_053600955.1 Streptomyces sp. NPDC004838
CGCTCGGGCGTGGTGGGGTTTTTTTTTTTGATTTATAATATATTTGGGCGCGGGGCGGGGGGGGGGGGGGCTCCCGCCGGCCGCCGTCGACGGCGGCGCTCTTCCCCACCCGTGGGCGGGAGAGAAGGGCCGGGAGAACGATGAGGCGGGGATTCGCAGTCGGCCCCGGCGGCAGCGCCGGCCGCGGTGGACTCCCGCTCCGGGGCCGCTGTGACGGGCGCCGGCCGGACCGGAAGTCCTGGGGCGTGTTGCGAAAGTCCCGCCTGGCCTGCGGGCGGACGACGCTGCTTTCGAAACACGCCCTGGGTGTCAGGCCCCGGTGAAGCGGGGTTCCCGCTTCTCCAGGAAAGCCTGCCGTGCCTCGGCGGCGTCGGGGGAGTGGGCGCTTCGTACCACCCGCCGGGTCTCGCCGGGCAGGTACTCCTCCAGGGTGCGGCCGGGGGCGTCCCGGAGATTGAGGACCGCGCCCGACAGGGCGAGCGGTGCGGTACGGGCCATCCGGGTGGTGACGGCGGTCGCGGTCGCCTCCAGTTCGCCCTCCGGGCACAGGCCGGTGAGCAGGCCCTTGCCGTGGGCCTGTTCGGCGGTGAGCCGGCCGGGCAGGAGCATCAGCTCCGCCGCGCGGGCCGGGCCCGTGACGTGGTTGAGCAGCCAGGCCATGCCGCAGTCGCCGGAGAGGCCGACGTCGAGGAAGGCGCTGTTGAAGACCGCCGTGTCGGCCGCGTAGCGCAGGTCGCAGGCGAGGGCCAGGGCCAGTCCGCCGCCCGCGCACGCCCCGCGGATGACGGCCACGCTGGGCTTGGGCATCGACCTGAGCAGGGTGAAGACCCTGCTGCCCGCCAGCACACGGGCGTAGTCCGCCTCGGGGTCCTCACGCTGCATGAAGCGCTCGGCGGGCGGGGTGGCGAGGTCGACGCCGGCGCAGAAGTCGCGGCCCGCGCCGGTGATGGCCACGACCCTGACCCCGGGGTCGGCCGCGGCATGCTCCAGGTGCGCGGTCAGGCTGGTGAACAGCTCGCGGGTGAAGGTGTTGCGGCGTTCGGGCCGGTTGAGCGTGATGGTCGCGACGCCGTGGGCGGCCCGGTAGAGCACGGTGGGGCCGGGAGCGCCGGTTCCGGTCACGAGGCCACTCCGGTGGCCAGGCCGGTCGGCTCGGCGAGGCGTTCACGGTGGCGGCTGACCGGTTCCGGGAGTGTCCGGGCGTCCCGGGTGCGGCGGTGGACGAGGCGGGCCGAGTGCTCCCGAGTGAAGCCGATACCGCCGTGCACGGCGTGGAAGGGGGCCCGGCGGTACGCCGTCGCGCGCGGCACGAAGCCGGTGACCCCGTCGAGCGGGGCCGGCATGCCGTCGTGGGGAAAGGCCCTGACCCGGGCCCGGAATTCCGCAAGGTCTGGTTGGTTCACGTCTCAGCTCCGCACAGGGGGATCCGACGAGGGCGTCATGGGCGGCGGACCTGCCGCTGTCCGCGGCTTCGCGTTCCGCTACTCGTCGCGGTTCCAGTCAAGTTAATAAACACTAGCTCCGATGTCCATAGTCACGGAAAGCGGGAAATGACTTTCCGGGCCGGGCCCAGGCATGGGGTTCCAGGTGCGATGGAGAGCGCCTGAACTCCTCGACCTCGAAGCGGTGCCTCTTCGACGGCAGTCGGCGACACGGGAGTCGCCGCCCCCTTGACGCTCGGCCCGGAAAACGTTTAAGTAAAAAAACATTAGCCACGAGCGCGAGTTCTGCCTTCCTCTTCGCAGGACTTCCCGCCGCCGGCGCGCCACCGCCCCGCCCGAAGACGCCCGTGCTGGGCCGAAGTCCCGGCGCGGGGACACGGGCGCGCAGTCCTCGCGCCCGCGATCCCCCGAGGAGTCGAGACAGTGACAGGTCCTTTGTCGGATGTGAAGATCATCGAGCTGGGAGGCATCGGTCCCGGCCCGTTCTGCGGCATGATGCTCGCCGGCATGGGAGCGGAGGTGATCCGGGTCCATCGCGTGGCCGAGGCCGGCGGACGGATGGGCAACCGGATGACACTGCGCGGCCGGAGGTCGATCGCGGTGGACCTCAAGGACCCCGAGGGCATCGAGACCGTGCTGCGGCTCGTCGAGGGAGCGGACGCCGTGTTCGAGGGCTTCCGGCCCGGGGTGGCCGAACGCCTCGGCCTCGGCCCGGAGACCTGCCTCGCCCGCAACCCGCGCGTGGTGTACGGCCGGATGACCGGGTGGGGCCAGGACGGGCCGTACGCGCCCGAACCCGGGCACGACATCAACTACATCGGCCTCAGCGGAGTCCTGGGCGCCATCGGTCCCGCCGACGGCGACCCCGTCGTCCCCCTCAACGCCATCGGCGACTTCGGCGGCGGCGGCATGCTTCTCGCGCTCGGCATCACCAGCGCGCTGCTCCACGCCCGCGCCACCGGCCGGGGCCAGGTCGTCGACGCCGCCATGACCGACGGCAGCGCCCTCCTTCTCGCGACCGTCTTCGACGTCATGAGCAAGGGCGAGTGGACCGACCGCCGCGGCTCCAACCTCCTCGACGGCCACGCCCCGTTCTACCGCGCCTACCGCTGCGCCGACGGCCGGCACATGGCGGTCGGCTGCATCGAACCGCAGTTCTTCGCGGCGATGCTCGGCGTTCTCGGCCTTGAGGACGATCCGCTGTTCGCCGCCCAGAACGACCGCGGGTCCTGGCCGGAGATGACGAAGAAGCTCGAAGCCGTCTTCGGCACCCGGACCCGGGACGAGTGGACGGCGGCCTTCGACGGCACGGGCGCCTGCGTCACTCCCGTGCTGTCGCTCACCGAGGCCCCGGAGCATCCCCACAACCGGGCACGCGGCACGTTTCTGCCGGCGGAGGGCGTCGGCGTCCATCCGGCCCCCGCTCCCCGGTTCAGCCTCACACCCACCGCGGCCCCGACACCCGCTCCGGTGATCGGCGCCGACACCCGCAGCATCCTCAGTGAGGCCGGCATCGACAGCGGACCCCTGCTGGCACGGGGCACCGTGGCCTGAGCCTCGCCCGACGGAACCCGTACCGCGGACAATTGGAAGACACCATGAAGCGCACTCTCTACAACGAAGACCACGAAGCCTTCCGGAGCACGGTCAGGAACTTCGTCGCCAAGGAGATCACCCCCTTCTTCCCGGACTGGGAGGAGGCCGGCAAACCCCCGAGGGAACTGTTCCGCAAGCTCGGAGCGCTGGGGGTGACGGGATTCGACATCCCGCAGAAGTACGGCGGCCCCGGTGACACCGGCTACAAGTACCAGGCGGTGGTGGTCGAGGAGATCGCGCTGGCGGGCGCGAGCCTGGCCCACTACCTGGTGAGCACGGGGGTGGTCCTGCCCTACCTCCTGAACCTCGCGACCGAGGATCAGAAGGCGCGCTGGCTGCCGGGCATCGCGTCCGGCGACATCATGCTGTGCATCGCCATGACCGAACCGGGCACCGGGTCCGACCTCGCCGGCGTCCGTACCACCGCGAAACTCTCCGAGGACGGTACCCACTACCTCCTCAACGGCGCGAAGACCTTCATCACCGGCGCCCTCAACTCCGAGCTGGCCGTCGTGGTCGCGCGTACCGCCGCGCCCGATCCGCAGGACCGCCGTACCGGGCTGAGCCTGTTCGTCGTGCCCACGGACAGCGAGGGCTTCGCCTTCGGCCGCAAGCTCGACAAGATCGGCCTGCGCTCCAGCGACACCAGTGAGCTGTCCTTCAGCGACGTGCGGGTACCGGCCGAGAACCTGCTGGGCGTCGAGGGACGGGGATTCGCCCACCTGGGCCGGAACCTCCCCAGGGAGCGGCTGGCCATCTCCGTCGAAGCCACCGCGCAGGCGCGGGCGGCGATCGAGTTCACCCGCGCCTACACCGCCGAGCGCACGATCTTCGGCCGGAGCGTGGCGTCGTTCCAGAACAGCAAGTTCGTGCTCGCGGAGTGCGACACCGAGACCAGCGCCGCCCAGGCCATGGTGGACCACGGCGTCGAACTGGAGGACGCCGGGGAGCTGACCCCCGCCGACGCCGCCCGGATCAAGCTCTTCGCCACCGAGTCCGCCGGGCGCGTCATGGACAAGTGCCTCCAGCTCCACGGCGGGTACGGCTACATCCGGGAGTACCCCGTCGCACGCCTGTACGTCGATGCCAGGATCAACCGGATCTACGGCGGCACCAGTGAGGTCATGAGGACGATCATCGCCAAGGACCTCGGAATGTAGGGGCCGCGGCTCCGGGAGCGCCGCCCCGCAGCCACGGCAGCACAGTTGTGCCGGTTGTCCCCGACCGTCGGGGACAACCGGCACAGCCGTGCTGCCGTGCTGTCGTGGCTCCGGGGCCCGCGGTCGCGTGATGCCCGGGGCGACGCGACCGGCCTGCCCGGATCCGCGCGGGAACACGGACGGGCCGGCGCGTGCCGGGCCGGGATCCGCCTCGTCCCCGTACTCCCGCCGATGCGGAACGCGGGCGTGCGCACCCGTAGCCGGACCCACGGCGCCCGGGTCCCGCACGAGCGGGGACGGATCCCGGCCCGAGCGGGTCCGGGTCTTCGCGCCCGCCGCGTGCGGGCATGCCGGACGGCGGGTGCGGGACCTTCGGGTCCCGCACCCGCCGTGGTGCGGTTCGGTCAGAAGCCGCCGGAGCAGGTGATGACCTGCCCGCTGATGTAGTCGGACTCGGGAGTGCACAGCAGGAAGACGGAGCCCGCGGCCTCCTCGGGGGTCCCCGCGCGGCCGAGGGGGATGGTCCTCTCCATGGCCTTGAGCAGGTCGGGGTTGACGCCGACGGGCAGTTCGCGGCCCTCGATGTCGATGGTGCTGCCCTCGCCGGCGGGAGCGTCGGTCAGGCGGGTGCGCACCAGTCCGAAGGCGACCGCGTTGACGTTGACGGCGTACCGTCCCCACTCCTTGGCCATGGTCTTGGTCAGGCCGACGACACCGGCCTTGGCCGAGGAGTAGCTGGCCTGGCCGACGTTGCCGGTCAGACCGGCGATCGAGGAGATGTTGACGACCTTGCGGTGGACGCGCTCGCCGCGCGCGGCCTCCTCCTTGGCGAAGCGGGACAGGTGCGGCTGGGCGGCCCGCAGGATCCGGAAGGGCGCCTTGAGGTGGACGTCGAGCATGGCGTCCCACTGCTCGTCGGTGTGCTTCTGGACCACCGAGTCCCAGGTGTAGCCGGCGTTGTTGACGATGATGTCGAGCCCGCCGAAGTTGTCGATCGCGGCGCTGACGAAGCGGTCGGCGAAACCCTCGGCGGTGACGCTGCCGACGACGGCGACGGCCTTGCCGCCCGCCTTCTCGATGAGTCCCACCGTCTCCTCGGCGGGCTCGCGGTCGAGGTCGTTGACCACGACGGCGGCGCCTTCGGAAGCGAGCTTCAGGGCGATCTCCCGGCCGATCCCGCGGCCGGAGCCCGAGACGAGCGCGGTCTTCCCGGCGAGCTTGGTGCTGGTCATGCTGTGATGTCTCCTTCGATGACGGCGGTGCCCGTGAGAGTGACGGTGCCGTCCTCCAGGGCCATGGTGAGGTCGAGGTGGGTCAGGCCGTCCTCGACCCGGTTGACGGTGGCGGTGGCCGTGGGGCTGCCGTGCACCGGGGTGATGGCGGTGAACCGGACGCCGTAGGAGCGGATCCGCTCCTGGGGGAAGTTCGCGGTCAGCAGCCGTCCCAGCTGCGCCATTCCCAGCATCCCGTGGGCGAAGACGTCGTCCATGCCCGCGGACCTGGCCACGTCGAGGTCGATGTGCATCGGGTTGTGGTCGCCCGAGGCGCCCGCGTAGAGGGCGAGCGTGGTACGGGTGATCTTCGGGAATTCGAGCTTCACCGGGCTGCCTCCGGGTTCCGCACCACGATGCTGTTGTCCAGTTCGGCCACGAGTTCTCCGCCCCGGGTGACCTCGGTCCGCTGGACGATGAACTCCAGCGCCCCGCCGCGTTTGGCGTACACGTCCTTGACCGTGGTGGTGAAGGTGAGGCGGTCGCCGGCGTACGCCATCGCCCGGTAGGTGAAGCCCTGCTCGCCATGGAGGATGCGGCGCAGGTCGACTCCCAGCTCGTTCAGGAGAGCGAAGGGGTCCGGCTGCTCCATGTTGAGGCAGAACAGGAAGGTGGGCGGCACCGGCAGGTCGCGGTGCCCCGCCTTCCGGGCGGCGGCCGGGTCGCTGTAGACCGGGTCGGTCTCGCCGATCGCCTTGGCGAAGAACCTGAGCCTGCCCGGCTCGGCATCGGCGGTGTGGGACGGCAGGATCCTGCCGACGACGGAGGGATCGATGGGCATCGTCACGCCGCCCTCTCGTACAGGGTGACCACGCACGCGCCGCCGAGGCCCACATTGTGCTGCAGCGCGTGCCGCACATCCTGAACCTGCCGTGCCTCGGCCTCGCCCCTCAGCTGCCACACCAGCTCGGCGCACTGCGCGAGTCCGGTGGCGCCGAGCGGATGCCCCTTGGACATCAGTCCGCCCGACGGGTTGACCACCACACGTCCGCCGTAGGTGTTGTCTCCGTCGAGCACGAACTTCTCCGCCGTGCCCTCGGGCGTCAGCCCCAGCGCCTCGTACATGATGAACTCGTTGCTGGTGAAGCAGTCGTGCAGCTCGACCACCTTGATGTCCTCGGGCCCCACACCGGCGCTCTCGTACACCCGGCGCGACGCCTCGACGGCCAGCTCCGAGCCCACGACCTTCATCATGTCGGCCCGGTCGTCGAAGCTTCCGCCGAAGTCGGTGGTCATCGCCTGTGCGGCGATCCGCACGTCACCGCGCAGCCCGTGGCGGCGTACGAAGTCCTCGCCGGCGATCACCGCGGCCGCCGCGCCGCAGGTCGGCGGGCAGCACATCAGCCGGGTCAGCGGCCCGAACTGGTGCGGCGACGCGAGCACCTGCTCCTCGGTGATCGGGTCGCGGAACACCGCGTTGGGGTTGTTCGCGGCGTGCCTGCGCGACTTCACCGCGATCTTGGCGAACGCCTCGTTGGTGATGCCGTACGTGTCCATGTACGCCTGCCCGGCGCCGCCGAACATCTGCGCCGCCATGGGCGCGGTCTGCGAGTAGCCCTGCAGATCGTTCATGGTGCTGAGCGTGCGGCCCATCGCGGGCGGCCGGTCGTCCCACACGTTCTTCAGCGCGCCGGGCCGCATCTGCTCGAAACCGACCGCCAGTACGCACTCCGCGGCCCCCGACTCGACCGCCTGGCGCGCCAGCCACAGTGCCGTCGACCCCGTCGAACAGTTGTTGTTCACGTTGACGACCGGGATACCCGTCAGGCCCAGCCCGTAGACGGCGGACTGACCACTGGTCGAGTCCCCGTAGACGTAGCCGGCGTACGCCTGCTCCACCAGCCCGTAGGCGATCCCCGCGTCGGCGAGCGCGGCGCGCGCCGCCTTCTCGCCCATGACGTCGTATGACTCGCTCTTGCCCGGCTTGGCGAACGGGATCATGCCGACCCCGACCACGTGCACATTCGTGCCCACCGGAACCTCCTTGGTCCTCAAGGGTTCGTCCCCCGGAGCCACCGGGCTCCCCGCGTGTCCGGGAGGGCACCGGGTGGGACACCGGCGGCGACGGCACCGGACCGCATCACCTGGCATCACCGAACGAACCATCATCTGAGCTATTGAATATTTACATTCGTCTACGTAGATCCTGTGTGTCAAGGGATCGCCTGGCGTTTGTGGGTATTGAACATTTACCTGTGGCGGCAGGCGGCCTCTCGCGAGGAGGTGTCGGGCCGGCCGGGACGCTCGCATCGACATGGGGCCTGGTCGGCTCCGGGGGCGCGTCCGCCGCCGGACGCCGCCGTCCCACCCGTGCGCGGGCTCAAGCTCGCGAGGCAATCGGTCGATGGGTCGGGGTGAAGTGAATTTTCCTTTTCTCGATCGTGCCGGCCCCCTCGAAGTGCCGCGTCCGCGCCCCCGGCCCCGCGTGTCGTGGCGGTCGGAGTGCCCGCGGAGAGCGCCGCGGAGGTGAATGAGCAGCGGTTTCGGCGGGGCGGCGAGTGGTGAACCGGTGCCGGTCGGCCGTCGTCGCCCCACGGCGTACGGCGAACCTCTCGTCCGCCTAAGCGTGTCGGCGACCCTGCGGCAAGGAGCGGCCGGGCGTGCCAAACACGGGCCAGGTCAGGGAAAATACCTGGTCAGGCCACATCTTGGGGCACTGGCTCGCGTTCGGGTGGACCATCGGGGAATCCGCAGCCCGCCCCGTTTCGAGCTAACAATCATTTACATGGGTCTTGCGTTTACCTGTCGGCGGTGTTTGAGTGCAGGGGCGGACAGCCGCCGGGGCCCATCCCGGCGGCTCGCGACTGTCATGGGCGCGTTCCCGGCGGACTGCCCGGTCATGGAGTGCCTTCGAGAAGGATGTGCTGATGAGCGGGAGATCGGATAACTCGCTTGCTCGGGAGGCGCGTAAACGCACCGGCGCCGCGGACCGGGCGGCAGCCGGGCAGGGCATTGCTCCGCTGTTCCGTCCCCGGAGGCCGTGAAACCGGCCGGACCTCTGCATCCCTGGGATTTCCCGGCTCCGGACGCACCGCTCTCCCTGACGCGAGCCGCCGTGTGCCGAGGCGCGGGCGGCAGACGCCCGTTCCGGGCGGACATCCTTCCGGGCGGAGATCCTTCCGGGCGACCCTTCCGGCCCGTCGGTGGTTCCCGCGCCGGCCGCTGCTCCGGGAACCGCGGCGGCCTGCGGATCCGGCCTTCGTGGTCGAGGGCCCGGCCCCGGGCGATGGCTCTCCCCGCTGCGGGCCGGTGGCCGATCACGGGATCGCGCGTACGCCTCCCGGCGTTCGGCGGCCGCCGCTTCCCGGACCCCTGTAACTGTCTGTTTCCACCACATCGAGGGCGGCCGTATCCACGGTCGTGGCGGCCGCCCGGGAAAGGAACCGCGATCGTGACCGACACCGAAGCATTCCGGGGGAGGGTACGGGATTTCCTCGGCACGGTGCCCCGACTGCTCGACGGAGTCGAGGAGAGCGCCCGCGCCCGGACGTACCGCCGCGCACTGCATGAAGCCGGCCTGTCCGGGCTGAGCGTCCCTCGGGAGTACGGCGGGCAGGGACTCGACGAGGAGCACGAGCTGCTGTTCGCTGCGGAGACCGAGGGGCGGGCTCCGGTCGAGGACGGCGTCCACCTCATCGGCCTCTACATCCTGCCTGCCCTGATCGAGGCCGGAGCGGTTCATCTGGCCGCCGAATTCGGATCCCGCGTGCTCTCCGGTGAACTGGTGACGTGCCAGATGTTCTCGGAACCCGAGGCGGGATCGGATCTGTGGGGTGTGCGGACGCGTGCCGTCCGCGACGGCGAGGGCGGCTGGATCGTCACGGGTCAGAAGGTGTGGACCTCACTGGCCCATATGTCGGACATCGGGGTGCTGCTGGCGAGGACCGACCCCTCGGTCCCCAAACAGGCGGGTCTGTCGATGTTCCTGATCGACATGGCGGCCGAGGGCGTCGAGGTCCGGCCGCTGAAGCAGAGCAACGGGGACAGCGAGTTCAACGAGGTCTTCCTCGACGAGGTCAGGGTGCCGGGCGACCGGATGATCGGAGCGGAGGGAGAGGGCTGGAAGGTCGGGAGGATCATCCTCGGCCATGAGCGGAAGACGATCTCCCGGATGGCCAAGGCGACGTCCCGCCGGCCGATCCTGGTGGAACGGCTGCTCGAGCTGGCGGAGTCCGCCGGGCGTGCCGGTGATCCGCAGACGCGCCGGGACCTGACGGAGGCGTGGATGGGCGAGCGGATCGCGGACATGATCTCGCGCCGCAGTGGCGAGCGCGCCCTGGCCGGACACGCGCCCGGGCCCGAGACGTCGCTCGGGAAGCTCTACCGCACCGAAAACGCCTGGCGCAACGCCCGTATCGCCTCCGACCTGGCCTTCTCCCGCGGCGCTGCCTGGGCGGCGGGAGACACGCGGACCGCGGCCCTGGCGAAGGAGATCCTCGGCGCGCCGAGCCTGGGCTTCGGCGGGGGAACGGACGAGATCCAGCGGAACACGATCGGCGAGCAGGTGCTCGGCCTGCCCCGCGAGCCCTCGGTCGAACGCGGTGTCCCCTTCAACGAACTGCCCTCCCCCAACCGCCAGGAGAAGCCGTGACCATCCCGCAGTTCCTCTCCTACGAGGGCGAGCGAGCCGAACTCGCCGCCACCGTCCGCAAGCTGTTCGAACGCCGTCACGACGAAAGCGAGGTCCGCCGCTGGATGGAGGTTCCCGACGCCTTCGACCGCGGCCTGTGGCGCGAGCTGGCCGGAGGGATCGGGGTCATCGCCCTTCCCGTCAGCGAGGAGGACGGAGGCGCCGGATACGGCTGGGCCGAACTCCTGCCCGTCTTCGAGGAGTCCGGGCGCGCCCTGTACGGCGGGCCGCTGCTGTCCACCGCGATCGCCGTCGCCGTCATCCAGGCGGCGGGGGACGACCGGGCCCGCCGACGACTGCTCCCCGGGATCGCCGCCGGCGCCACCACCGCGACCGTCACCCCGCACGGACCCGCTCCGGCGGCCACGGCGGCTCTCCCCGTCCGCGCCGTCCGCACGTCCGACGGCTGGCGGCTCACCGGGGTCGCGCCGGGCGTCCTCGACGGCGCGACCGCCGATCTCGTCGTCGTCGCGGCGGCGACCGACGACGGCCCGATGCTGCTCACCGTCTCCGCCGAAGACGCGCCCGGTCTCACCCGCACTCCGCTCACGACGCTGGACCAGACCCGCAAGCAGGCGGACCTCGGCTTCGACAGCACCCCCGCCACCCCCCTCGGCGGCACCGCCGACACGGCCGGGGCCCTCGCCGCCGGCGCGGGCCTGGCGGCTCTCCTCGTGGCCGCCGAGTCCCTGGGGACCGCACGCAGGTGCCTGGCCGACGCCGTCGCCTACGCCCGGACCCGCTACCAGTTCAGCCGACCGATCGGCTCCTTCCAGGCGGTCAAGCACCGCTGCGCCGACATGTGGGTCGCCGTCGAGTCCGCCGGCGTCGTACTCGCGGAGGCGGACGACGGCCTGTCCGCCACCGGCACCCCGGACGCCAGGGACACCGAGCACGCCCTCATCGCCTGCCTGCGGGCGCTGGACGTCTGCGCCGAGGGCACCATGCGGGTGCACGGCGGCATCAGCTTCACCTGGGAACACCCCGCCCACCTGTCCTACCGGCGAGCCCGCAACGCGCAGTCCCTCCTCGGCCCCGTGGACGGACACACCGCGCGTCTGGCGGCCCTCGCCGGCGTCCCCGGCGGCGACCCCGCGCTCATCTGACCGCCCCGCACCGCCGGGTCGTCCGCGGGACGGCCCGGCGGTGCTCCGGCACTCGCCGCGCAAGGCCCGGCAGCACGGCCCGCGGTGACGCCGATCCCCTGGCAACGCGAGTGAGAGAGCACCACCATGGCTCAGCGCCGGCTGATCGACGACGACGTCCTCGACGCCTTCGCCGTGACGGGCGACCCCGCGCAGGTCGGCCGCACCATCCGCGAGCGGTACGGCCACCTGTACACCCGCGTCACCCTCGGCATCCAGAACAAGAGGCGTCAGGACGAGATCACCCGCGGGATCACGGCGGCGATCCGCGGATGATCCGCCCCCGGCACACCGAACCGCCCACCACAGTCGACCCAGGAGCACCCATGACCGCTGACGCACGGCAGGACCCCGCCGGAAACGCCCTTGAGGCCCTTGAGGCACCGCCCCACGTCCTCGTCGAAGAGCGGGACGGCTGGATGGAACTCGTCCTGAACCGGCCGGAACGACGCAACGCCCTCGACATTCCGACGATCGAACAGCTCAACGCCGGTCTGTCGAAGCTGCGCGAATCCACCGACGCCCGAGTGCTCCTGCTCCGGGGAGAGGGACCGGCCTTCTGCGCCGGGCTGGACCTGAAGGCGGTCCACGCCGACGGCAGCCCCGAGTGGATCGTGGCCTACAACGATCGCTGGCTCCGGTTCCACACCACCCTGGCGGAACTCTCCATTCCGGTCGTCTGCGCGATGCAGGGTCCGGCCGTCAACGCCGGCGCCGGCCTGGCTCTGAGCGCGGACTTCCTGATCGCCGGGGAGGAGAGCTACCTCCAGGTCGGCGAGGCGCACCAGGGGCTCGCGGCGCCCTTCTGCATCGCGTGGCTGACGATGCGCCACTCCCCGGCGCTGGCCCGCCGTATCACCCTGCGAGCCGACAAGGTCTCCGGGCCGGAACTGCGCCGTCTGGGCATCGCGGCCGAATCGGTTCCCGGCGACCGGGTCCTGGACACCGCCCGGGAACTCGCCGCGGAACTCTCCCGGATCCCGTCGAGGGGACTGGAGCGGACCCTGGCCGGTCTGCGCGCCGCGGTGCCGCAGGAGGACGTCCGGGCCTACTTCGAGCGGATCACCGAAGCGGTCGCCCTCACCGGTGACCGCGAGTTCCGTCCCCGGTTCCTCAACGGCCGGGACACCGAAGGGCGGCGTCCCTGAACGACACCGTCATCGTCGACGCCCGGACGACGGAGTCGTACGGATCACGCTCAACCGCCCGGAGCGGCTCGGTTTGTGAGGGTGCGGTAAGGCCGTTCTGAGAGATCCGCGAGAAGGCCGTGGAGCCTTCGGCACGACCAGGGCCACGCTGTGGGCCGAAGCGTGACCGGACGTCGGCGGGCTCGTCGCTGGTCGCCACATGCACCGTCAGTCCGGCCTCGGTTGATCTTCCCGTCAACTTCGATGGCCCGGCCTCACAGGACGCTGTATCCGCCGTCGACGACGAGTACATGTCCGTTGACGAAGCTGGCCTTGGGCGAGGCGAGCCATACCGCGGCCTCCGCGATCTCGGTGGGTTCGGCGAGCCGGCCCAACGGGATGGAGCCGGCGAGCTTCTCGATCAGGGCGGGATCCTCACGCTCGATCCCCTTGACCATGGCGGTCCGGGTGAGGCCCGGGCTGATCGCGTTGACGCGGATGCCGTTGGCGCCGTACTCACCGGCGGCCGTACGAGTGAGCCCGACGACACCATGCTTGGCCGCGGCGTACCCGGCGGATCCCGGATTGCCGATGACGCCGGCCACGGAAGACGTGTTCACCACGGTTCCTCCGCCATGACTCAGCATGTGATCGATCTCGTGCTTCATACACAGGAAGACGCCACGGAGGTCGACAGCCTGAATTCGTTCCCATTCCTCGGCGTCGAGGTCGTGCAGCATCCCGATCTTGCCCGAGATGCCCGCGTTGTTCAGCGCCACGTCAAGGCCGCCGAAGGTGGCGACGGCGTGCTCGACGAGTGCGACGACCTCTTCCTCCCGAGACACGTCCACGGTGAAGGGACTGGCCGTGCCGCCGCGTTCTTCGATCAGGGCCGCCACGGACTGGGCGGCCTCGGCATTGGCGTCGGCGACGATGACTCGGCCGCCGTCACGGGCGAACTGGAGGGCGGCCTCGCGACCGATTCCGCTGCCGCCTCCGGTGACGAGGACGGTCTGATCTGCGTAGAGCATGGTGGCTTCCTTACGTGATGTTCGCGGTGGTGACGGAGGTGACGGATCGTGGCCACCGGCCCCTCCGGCGCGGTGCGCCGAGAGCCGTCGTGCGGAGAGCCGGGCGCCGGCCCGGCTCTCGTGGCATCTGGATCAGAGCTGGTACTCGTCGATGAGGGGGGACAGCATCTCCCTCGCGGCTTCCGGAGTGACGAACGCCGACGGGTCGATCGGGTGGATCGTCCGGCTGCCGGGGTTCTCGTAGATGTTCTCGCCGATCAGGAGGCAGTCGTCGTCGTACGGCCAGAACGAGGTCAGCCAGTGTTCGAGCTGGTAGTGGCCGTCCCTGTCGGGCACGCTGAGGCCCATCGCCTCCAGCTGGTGCCCCCGAAGGTGGTGCGCGAAGTACGATTCGATCGCGAGTCCCCAGTCCGCGACCGCCATCCTCTCCTCAAGGGGACCGAAGACGGTCGTGTCCGTGGAGTCGACGGTCGAGTAGAAGGCGGACACCTCCTCGCGCCCCGTCAGAACAGCGGCCTGGTCCATCCAGAACATCCTGTACTGGGGTTCCTGGACCATCATGTCGTCCTGGATGATCTCCTCCCACCGACCTGAGACCTCCAGCATGGCGTGCAGTCGGTAGTTCTTGATCATGGCGATATGCCGAGGGTCCGTGGTCTTTTCCAGCAGGGCATTCGGAGCGATGCAGACATCGCGTGGGTCGAAGGCGCGCATGGGCTCTCCTGAGTGCAGGCGATTTTGAGAACCCCTGCCTCGGGGTTCCCTTGTCCTTGGTGGCATAGAGCAACTTAGACTGAACGGTGAAACCGGATCCATCCGGAAATCTCCTGCCCCGTACGGAAAACACGAACAAGGGAGCTCGATGCCGGACTCATCGCCCTCGCGGCCGCTCGACCTGAGCCTCCGCCGCCTCCGGATGTTCCGTACCGTCGCAAAGCACCAGCATTTCGGCCGGGCGGCACAGGAGCTGTTCATCTCCGTGACGGCACTCAGTGAACAGATCCGGAAACTTGAGCAGGAGACGAGGCTGCTCCTCTTCCACCGAACATCCCGAGGCGCCCAACTGACAGCCGCTGGCAAACAGCTTCTCCGAGCCGCGGAAATGGTCATCGCGGAGGCCGAGAACTTCGATTCCGCTGTCGAATCGATACGGCGTGAAGTCGGCGGAAAAGTACGCCTGGGCTTTGTCGCGGCGGCTGCCGGATCCTCGATATCCGAACTGGTAATGACGTTTGAAGGGGCCTTCAGGAATTACACCTTGGAGATCACTTCGGTGGATTTTCCGGAACAGTTCTCGATGGTCCAGTCCGGTGATATCGACGCATGTATCGCGTGTAGCCCGCTGATCGTTTCGGACCTCAGGGTCATCAAGCTCAGGTCTGAGCGGAGGATGGCCATGGTCTCCTCCAAGAACCCGCTCGCCGCCCAAGGGTCCGTGAGGGTCTCCCAGCTCCAGTGCGAGCCCAGAGTGCGTCGCGAGGACCTCCCGTCGGCTTGGCATGACTGGTGGTCGCTGGACCCGTCTCCGGACGGCTCGCATCCGGCCTACGGGCCCTCGGTCGGCTCTTTCCCGGAACAACTGGAGCTGGCCGTGATGAATCGCGCTATCAGCATCGTCTCCGAATCCGCGGCGCGCTTCCATCGCCGACCCGAGATCACCTTCGTGCCGATTGTCGACGCGGATCCGTGTGACATCATTCTCTGCGCCAGACCACAGGGGGAGAGCTTGGCGGTCGACGCCTTGTTCGACACGGCGATCGAAATGGTCGCCCGTCGCCCGTGGTGCGCAATCTGACTGGAAGCGATTTCACTCGCGGACGCGAAAGTCGCCCCGAACAGGAAATGCCGTCGGATCCACCCCGTCGTGGTGAGGACGGCGAGCGGTTCGGTGGGCGTACCCACGGTCCTTCGGGGCGGGTACCGCGACCACTCGCGGCGCACCGCCTCCTTCTGCGCTGTGGCAGGAGAACCCGTCCCTCCCGGCGGTCAATCCTGTGTCGGTATTTCCCTGAAGCGGGCGGCGAGTTCGCTGCGGGAGCGGATGCCGAGCTTGGAGTAGACGTGCGTCAGGTGGTACTGGACGGTCTTGACGGAAATGAACAGTTCTATGGCTGTCTGCTGGTTGGTCGCGCCCGCGGCGACCAGGCGGGCGACGGCGTGTTCCTGCGGCGTGAGGCGGGCCAGGCCGGGGGTGAGGCGGGCGGTGTGCAGGCCGCCGGCCTTGAGTTCGCGGTCGCAGCGCTCGACGTAGGTGAGGGCGCCGAGCGTGGCGTATGCCTCACGGGCGTTTTTCAGGACGGTGTCGGCGTCGCGGCGCTTGCCCGCGCGGCGGAGGGTCTGGCCGTAGGCGAAGTTGACTCGTGCACGGTCGTACGAGAGGGGCAGCTGTTCCAGGTGGGCGAGGGCCCGCTCGAACTCCTGGCGGGCCGTGTCGATGTCGCCTCGCGCGGCGGTGAGCCGGCCGCGGGCCAGGCAGAGGCGGGCCAGGGCGGAGCGGTGGGCGCGCCGGGCGGCCAGGTCCTCGTGAGGAGCGATGAACGCCTCGGCCTCGTCGAGGCGGCCGGTCATCACCAGGGCGTTGGCGTAGACGTCGGGCCAGGGCCAGAAGCCGGGCTCGTCGATCGACGGCCGCCGGCGGAGATGGACGACCGGTGAGAGGGCTTCCACGACGCGTTCGTAGTCGCCGCGCGCTTCGGCGACCTGGGCGCGGGCCAGGCAGGACGGGATCAGCATGACCTCGTACTGGTGTGGTGCGGCGACGGCCTCGCCCACATGGTGCTCGGCCGCCTCCCAGTCGCCCCTCAGGGCGTGAATCTGCGCGCCGGTCCAGTGCACCAGCGGGCGGCACAGCTCGACACGCACCTCGGCGAGGCGGACGGCGGCTCGCTGCACGGTCTCCAGGGCCTCCGGCCAGGCGCCGAGCGCGAACTGAGTGCGGGCCAGCCAGCCCTGCGCCCACAGGGAGATGCGGGTGGAGCCCATCCTGTAGACGGTGGGCACGGCCGCTTCGAGTCTTCGGCGGGCCGCTTCCGGGGCGTCCAGAGCGAGGTCCACCCAGCCGCGCCCGAGCTGGAAGCGTTGGGGCTGGGCGCCCCCGGGGAGCTTGGCGGCGGCCGTCTGGTAGGCGGCCAGTGCTTCGTCCGTCTGGCCCATGGTGGCCAGGCCGAGCCCGAGTACGGCCTCCGACTCGACGGCGGAAGGGTCGTCCGGGTCCGCCAGTTCGATGGCCCGGCGGGCCCAGGCGACGAGGTCGCGGCCGTCGAAGTGGCCGAGCGCGTGCAGGACGCGCCGCTGGCAGATCCTGGCCATCAGGTCGGCGTGCCGCACGGGATCGCAGCGCTCCCACGCCCGGGCCAGGAAGGTGTCGGCCTCGGCGGGGCGGCCGCGCATGATGGCCAGGTAGCCGAGGACCGCGTCCCGCAGGATGTCCGCGGGGAAGCTCTCCAGTTCCGGGGCGAATGCCGTGGCCTGCGGCACGTCGCCGGCGCCGATCATCGCGTCGACGGCGTGCAGCAGCCGTTCCTCCCGTACGGCTCGGGAGGTGCTCAGGCGGCTGGCCCGCACCAGGGTGTCGGCCACGGCGGACCACTCGCCGGCGGAGGCTCGCTCGGCGGCGTACGCGTCGAGTTCGTCGGCGAGCGCGTCGTCCGCCCTGCTGGTGGCGGCGACCCGGTGTACCAGCCGACTGCCGCGATCCGCGGTGATCTCGGCGGCGAGGTGGTGCAACTCGGCACGGTGGGTGAGCGGGATACCGGTGAGGACGGCGGCCCGGACCAAGGGGTGGGTGAAGGACAGCTGGGCGCGTCCGGGGTCGATGGTGGTGGTCAGCAGCCTCGCCGCCCGTGCTTCGTCGACCGCGGGCAGCGGGTCGGCCACGCCCGCCAGTTCGGTGGCCTCGGCGAGTGAGGCGTCGTCGCCGAGTACGGAACACGCCTGGACCAGATGACGGGCGCTCTCACCGCACCGGGCGAGCCGCTGGCGGACGGCGGCGGCGTAGTGGGCGGGCGCGGGCAGCTCGGGCCGCCAGTCGCGCCAGGTCTCGCGGGGCAGTTCGCGCAGCAGCTGAGTAACGTGACGGGGGTTGCCCAGCGTGTGACGGCACAGGTGGCGGGCCGCGGGCAGGTCCAAGGTGAGGCCGTGGATCTCGCCGGCGAGCGTTCTGATGTCCTCGGCGGTCAGCGGTGCGGGCCGTATGACGACGTCCTGGCAGCCGTCGAGGAATTCCAGGGTCCGCAGAGCCGACAGCGGCAGTTCGTCGTCCGCTCCGCGCGTGTCGTGCAGCTCGTACGGTTCGTCACGCGCGAGAACGAGAACCAGCACTCGTGCGTTCGCCAGTCGGCGCACCGCCGACCGGACGGCGCGCAGGCTCTCCACGTCGGCCCAGTGGGCGTCGTCGACGATCACCACCAGC
Source organism: Streptomyces sp. NPDC004838 (assembly GCF_053600955.1). Taxonomy (NCBI): domain Bacteria; kingdom Bacillati; phylum Actinomycetota; class Actinomycetes; order Kitasatosporales; family Streptomycetaceae; genus Streptomyces; species Streptomyces sp. NPDC004838. The sequence goes on from NZ_JBSGAW010000020.1 coordinate 17,814, forward strand.
GGCTCGGACTCCTGTGCGGTCGTCCACTGGCGGTGCAGGATCCGGGCGGCTTCGAGTACGGCGTCCGGGGCCTTGGGATCAAGCGGTGAGATCGCGTCGCCGTTGCCGCGGGCGAGCTGGTCGGCTACGCCCAGCGGCAGGTCCGACTCCCACGCGACCCCGGTGACGCGCAGCACACGGGGCGCGGGCCCTCCGCCGCCGCCACGGGCTTGCAGGGTCTGCTCGACCAGAGCCGTCTTCCCGATCCCGGCCGGCCCCGCGACCAGCGTCAGGTCTGGTCGGCCCGCGTGGGCGGCATCGATCGAGCGGGTCAGCGCGGCGACTTCGACGGCCCGCCCGATCAGGCTTCGCTGCAGCTCAGGGCGGCTCTTCATATGCCAGTACGCTAACACCCTCAAGGCCCGGACACCCGTGGCCGGAGCTGGTCGGAGCCGGCCGGAGTCGGTCGGAGTGAAGGACGGTTCGGCGGCCCGGCAGGGGAGGGGACAGGGCACGCTGGTGTGCCGTCGAGTCTTCATCATGGGAATCTCCACACCCCTGTGAGCGGACTGTCTCTCCCGTCGTCCACCCGCGAAGGGGAGCCGGTCAGCCGGGATCGCCGCCCGCCACGGGGAGCACCGTGCCAGTGATGTACGACGCCTCGTCGGAGGCGAGGAAGCAGATCGCGGCGGCCTGCTCGTCGAGCCTGCCGTACCGCTTCAGCAGGCTGGAGGAGAGGGTCTGATCGATGTGGGCCTGGAACCAGTCCTTCTCCTGGGCCGTCCGCGGTGTCGGGGTGCCCCGGGGGATGGTGCGCGCAGGCGCCTCGGTGCCGCCCGGTGCCGTCGCCACCACACGGACCCCGGCGTCGGCGCACTCGAAGGCGAGTGAGGCGGTGAGCGCGTTGATGCCGCCCTTGGCCGCGGAGTACGGGATGCGATGGATGCCGCGGGTCGCCGCCGAGGACACGTTGACGATGACGCCGTGTCCCCGCTCCGTCATGGCCGGCAGCACCGCGCGGCAGGACCACAGGGTGGTGAGCAGCGAGCGGGTGATCTCGGCCTGGATCTCCTCGGCGGTGAACTCGGTGAAAGGCTTGAAGTTGATCGCGCCGCCCACGTTGTTCACCAGGATGTCGATGCGGCCGTGCTGCTCCAGGGCCGAGGCGATGGCCGCCTCCGCGCCGGTGTAGGACTCCAGGTCGGTGGTGACGGAGTGCGCGCCGAGTTCGGTGGCGACCTCGTGGACCAGCTCGGACCGGTCGACGAGGGTCAGCTCGGCCGACTCGGCGGCCAGGCGGCGGGCCACCGCGAGCCCGATGCCCTGGGCCGCTCCGGTGACCACCGCCGTCCTTCCGGCGAACCGGTCGGGGTGCGCGCTCATGCCGCCTCCGCCGTCTGACGGGCGGTGGCCGGGGTGAACTTCTCGTAGTGGAAGCTCGCCGGTGTCGTGCCGAGGGCGCCGAGGTGGCCGCGTACCGCGTCGACCATGGCGGGCGGGCCGCACAGATAGACGTCCACGTCGCCGTCGTGCAGCGTCGAGGAGTCGATCAGGCTGGTGACGAAGCCCTTGTTGACGGCGGAGCTGTCGGCGTCGGCCACGCAGTGGTCGAAGGTGAAGCCGGGGATGACCTCGGCGTAGTCCTCCAGGGTGTCCAGATGGACGAGGTCCCGGTCGGTGGTCACGCCGTAGAGCAGGTGGACCGGGTGCGCGGGCGGCTTCTGGGCCATGTCCTCCAGCATGGACAGCAGGGGTGCCAGGCCGGTGCCGCCCGCCAGCAGCAGGGCGGGCCGGGTGACGGCGCGCAGGTAGAAGCTGCCCATGGGGCCGGTGAACTCCAGCCGGTCGCCGGCGCCGGCTCGTTCGGTCAGGTAGTCGGACATCGCGCCGCGGCCGACGAGCCGTACCAGGAACGAGATCTGCCGCTGGGCGGGCCCCGAGCTGAAGGAGTACGAGCGGGTCTGTCCGGTGCCGGGGACGGCGATGTTGACGTACTGGCCCGGAAGGAAGTCCAGTGCGCCCCGGTCGTCGACATCGAGGGTGAACTCGACGGTGGTGGGGGAGTGGCGCCTGACGGCGGCGACGGTGGCCGAGTGGGTCGCCGCTCCGGTCTTCGCCGCCGCGGAGGACGAGGGGATGCGCAGTACGAGGTCGCTCCGCGGGGTCATCTGGCAGGGCAGGCAGTATCCGCTCGCGGCCTCGTCGGCGGACAGCGCTTCGTCGATGAAGTCCCCACCGTCGTAGCGTCCCGACTCGCACAGCGACTTGCACGTGCCGCAGGCGCCGTCCCGGCAGTCGAGGGGGATGTTGATCCGTGCCTTGTAGGACGCCTCGGCGACCGTCTCGTCCGGGCGGCACTCGATGAAGCGGGTGATGCCGTCCTCGAAGTTCAGGGCGACCTGGAAGGACATGGTGGTGCTCATTTCCTGAGGTTCAGACGTGGTAGATGTCGACGACGTGGTGCACGTAGTCGTTCTTGAGGACGACCTTCTTGCGCCTGATGAGGAGTTCGGGGCCGGAGGCGTCGAGCGTGTAGTACGACGTGCCGAAGTACGTGTCGACGGTCTGGTAGCGGTAGTAGAGCGTGAACCAGTTGAAGCGCACTTGGACCGTGTCACCGTCCCGGCCGGTGATCTCCACGTTGGTGATGTTGTGGCCGGTGCGCGGCTCGGGCAGGCTCGTGGCGCTGGAGCGGTCGGTGCGGATGCGGAAGACGCGGTCCTCCAGGCCGGCCCGACTGGGGTAGTAGACCAGGGAGATCTCGGTCTGAGGGTCGCGGGTCAGCCCGTCGTCGTCGGCCCAGGCCGGCATCCAGAACTCGGCGTCCGGGTGATAGCACTCCAGCCACTTCTCGAACTCACGGTCGTCGAGATGGCGCGCCTCGCGGTAGAGGAACCGGCGGACGCTTTCGAGCGTGGTCTCGTCGACTGCCGTGGTCACTTGGCCACCTCCAGGGCGTCGCGCAGGGTCTTGAGCCAGTAGCCGTGCTGGATGGAGTAGAGCCCCTCGTCCTCGGTGCGCACCCCGCTGGCGATCGGGTTGATGCCGATCCTCTCGGCGTCCTCGTCCGGGCCGTCGAGCTGGTGTACGGCGCCGCGGCTCAGGTCGTTCCAGGGCATGGACTCGGCCAGGTACGTCTTCTGGCAGGAGCGGAACTCCTCCAGATCGTCCGGGGTGGCCATGCCGGTGGCGTTGAAGAAGTCCTCGTACTGCCGGATGCGCCGGGCGCGGGCCTCGGCGGGCTCGCCCTTGGGGGCGACGCAGTAGATGGTGACCTCGGTCTTGTCGACGGAGATGGGCCGGAAGTGCCGGATCTGCGAGCTGAACTGGTCCATCAGATACACGTTCGGGTACAGGCACAGGTTGCGGGAGACGCCGATCATCCAGTCGGCCTTCTCCGCCCCGAACTCGGCCGCGAGCTCGTCGCGCTTCCCGTACAGGGGCCGGTTCGTGGGGTCGAGCCATTTGGTCCACAGCAGGAGGTGGCCGTGGTCGAAGGAGTAGAAGCCGCCCTTCTGCTTGGACCAGCCGCCCGCGTCCATGGTCTTGGTGTCGTTCTGGGACTCGCCGGAGGTGCGCCGGGCCTGGGTGGCGGCGTAGTTCCAATGGGTGGCGGAGACGTGGTAGCCGTCGGCGCCGTTCTCGGCCTGGAGTTTCCAGTTGCCGTCGTAGTGGTATGTCGAGGAGCCCCGCAGCACCTCCAAGCCCTCCGGGGACTGGTCGACGATCATGTCGATGACGACGGCCGCGTCGCCCAGGTGCTCCCGCAGCGGTTTGACGTCCGGGTTGAGGCTGCCGAAGAGGAAGCCGCGGTAGCTCTCGAAGCGGGCGACCTTCTTCAGGTCGTGCGATCCGTCGGTGTCGAACTGCTCCGGGTAGCCCGCTTGACGCGGGTCCTTCACCTTCAGCAGCCGGCCGCTGTTGCTGAACGTCCAGCCGTGGAAGGGGCAGGTGAACGTGGTGCGGTTGTCGGTCTTGCGGCGGCACAGCATCGCCCCGCGGTGGCTGCACGCGTTGATCAGGCAGTGCAGCTCCCCCTGCTTGTCGCGGGAGATGACGACGGGCTGACGGCCGATGTACGTCGTGAAGTAGTCACCGACCTCGGAGACCTGGCTCTCGTGGGCGAGATAGATCCAGTTCCCCTCGAAGATGTGCTTCATCTCCAGTTCGAAGAGCTCTTCGTCGGTGAAGACGCTCCGTCGCACCCGGTGGACACCGCTGTCCGGTTCCTCCACGAGGGCGTCTTCGAGTATGACCCGTGCACGGCTGAAGTCGTCGGCCATGGTCCCGTCCCTTTCCCCTCAACTCGGCCGCATGCGGGCGGCTTCGTTGCCATTGCTTTTCAGCACCATGACAGAGCGGTGAAGAGTGGACCCCAGACATTCCCCCAGGGTTGACCCAGGGGGGTATTGATATCTCGATCGTCTCAATAGGCTCAAACCAAGTATTTGTGCCGTATGGGATTCGTTCCCTACGCTGGGCGCAATCGAGGGCCCCGGAAAAGAAAAGGGCAGCCCGATGGAACTCAGGCACCTTCGGTATTTCGCGGCCGTCGCCGAAACAGGTCATTTCGGAAGGGCCGCGGAAAACCTCCACATGGCCCAGCCGCCGCTCTCCCAGGCGATTCGCCGCCTGGAGACGGAGCTGGGCGTGGAACTGTTCACCCGCACCACCCGCCAGGTCGCCCTCACCGGCGCCGGCGAAGTGTTCCGCACCGACGTGGAGCGCATTCTCAAGTCCGTCGACGAGGCGGCCGCCCGGGTCGCACGCTTCGCCTCAGGGGCGGAGGGAGTACTCAGGATCGGCTTGACCGGTGCCGCCTCGTACCGACAGTTGCCCGCACTCGCCCGGCTGATGAAGCGCGAGCTGCCCCAAGTGATGCTGGAGGTGCACACCGAGATGCTCACGCCCGCCCAGGAAGCGGGGCTGATCGAGCGCCGCCTCGACATCAGCCTGCTGCGCCCGCCCGTCCGCCAGGAGGGCATCGCCCACCGCGCCGTCGCCACCGAGCCCCTGGTCGTCGCCGTACCCGAGCAGCACCCGCTCGCCGAGGCCGACACCGTCCGCGTCGAGCGGCTGCGCCACGAGGGCTTCATCATGTACGGAGCCACGCTCGGCTCCATCGTCCACGACGCCGTGGTCCGCGGCTGCCTCGCCTCCGGCTTCTACCCGCACTGCGCCTACGAGGTCACCGAGACCTCCGCCGCCTTGGCGCTGGTCGCCGCCGGACTCGGCGTCGCCGTCCTCCCGGACTCCATCCGCTCCGCACCCCGGGAGGGCGTGGTGTGCAAGACCATCGAGGACGCGCTGACCGTACGCCTCGACCTCGCCTGGCGCGAGGACGAGGAATCGCCGCTCCTGCACAACCTCCTCAGGGTCCTGGAGCAGAACGACATGTTCATCGACCTACCCGAGGGAGCGGTATGAAGATCGTCAAGGTGGAGGTCGTCCCCTTCGCCATCCCGTACGCGAAACCACTGAAGTTCGCGAGCGGTGAGGTGCACACCGCCGACCACGTCCTGGTACGAGTCCACACCGACGAGGGACTGACCGGAACCGCCGAGGCGCCCCCTCGGCCGTACACCTACGGCGAGACCCAGGAGTCCATCGTCGCGGTGATCGACAGGATCTTCGCGCCGCAGCTCATCGGCCTCACAGCGCTGGAGCGGGAAGCCGTCCACGAGCGTCTGGACCGCACCGTCGGCAACCCGACCGCGAAGGCCGCCATCGACATGGCGCTGTGGGACATCCTCGGCCAGGCCGCCGGGATGCCGGTCTCCGGCCTCCTCGGCGGATACACGGACCGCATGCGGGTCAGCCACATGGTCGGCTTCGCGCCGACCGAGGAGATGGTCGCCGAGTCCCAACGCGTCCGTGACACGTACGGCATCACCACCTTCAAGGTAAAGGTGGGGCGTCGGCCCTACACGCGGGACGTCGAGGCATGCCGGGCGCTGCGCGAAGCCCTGGGACCCGACGCGGAACTCTACATCGACGGCAACCGGGGCTGGACGGCATCCGAGTCCGCCCGCGCCCTGCGGCAGATGGCCGACCTCGACCTCACCTTCGCCGAGGAACTCTGCCCCGCCGACGACGTGCTGGGCCGGCGCTGGCTGGTCGCGCGGAGCCCGGTGCCGTTCATCGCCGACGAGAGCGCCACCCGGGCCGCCGAGGTCACCCGTGAACTCCTCGGCGGCTCCGCCACCGCGATCAGCATCAAGACCGCGCGCACCGGCTTCACCGCTTCCCAGCGGGTGCTGCACGAGTGCGAGGGGCTGGGCGTGGAAACAGTGATGGGCAATCAGATCGACGGTCAGATCGGCACGTTGTGCTCGGTCGCCTTCGGAGCCGCCCACCGCTCAAGTGCTCGGTACGCGGGCGAGCTGTCCAACTTTCTCGACATGACCGACGACCTGCTCGCCGAGCCGCTGACCATCGAGGGCGGCACCTTGCGCGTTCGCGAGGCCGCCGGACTCGGTATCGAGATCGACCCCGACAAGCTTGCGCGCTACCGCCAGGACCGCTGAACACGATTCGACTGAACACGATTCGACAGGTATTCGAGGGACGGGAAGAGAATGACCGACATCATCACCGAGCAGGCCACCGCCGCCGCTTCCGGAGCCGCCGCCACCGAACGGTTCCGCGGCAAACAGCGCACGGAGAGGGCCGTCGCCGACGTCGAGCGCGTCGACACCCTGGTCTCCGAACTGCTCTCGGCGGCCCACGACATCATCCGCCGCCACAAGGTGACCTACGCCGAGTACGACGTCCTCAAGTCCTGGATGGTCCAGGTCGGCGAAGACGGTGAGTGGCCGCTCTTCCTCGACGTGTGGCTGGAGCACGTCGTCGAGGAGGTCGCCAACGAGAGCCGCGAGGGCAGCAAGGGCACTATCGAGGGCCCGTACTACGTCCCGGACTCCCCGCGTCTGCCCGCCGAGGCGACCCTCCCCATGCGGGACGGCGAGGACGGCACGCCTCTGCTCTTTCAGGGACGGGTGACGGGCGTGGACGGCACCCCGCTCGCCGGAGCCGAGATCGAGATCTGGCACGCCGACAACGACGGCTACTACTCGCAGTTCGCGCCCAGTCTGCCCGAGTGGAACCTGCGCGCTACCGTCGTGGCCGACGATCAGGGCGACTTCAGGATTCACACCATCGAGCCCGCGCCCTACCAGATCCCCACCGACGGCTCCTGCGGCAGGCTCATCGCCGCCGCGGGCTGGCACGCGTGGCGCCCCGCCCACCTGCACCTGAAGGTGTCGGCGCCGGGGCACCAGCTCATCACCACCCAGCTCTACTTCAAGGGCGGTGAGCACGTCGCCGACGACATCGCGTCCGCCGTCAAGCCGGAGCTGGTCCTCGACCCCGGCCCGGCCGCGAAGGGCGACGGCCGCGAGGTCACGTACGACTTCGTCCTCGACAAGGTGTGATGAGCGATGCTGTTCGCGGTCCGGATGCATGTCGACATTCCGCGCGACCTCGACCCCGGAGTGCGCGCGGACCTGGTGGCACGGGAGAAGGAGTACTGCCAGGGGCTGCAGAAGTCGGGCGAGTGGCTGCACATCTGGCGGTGCGTCGGGCAATACGCCAACATCAGCGTCTTCGACGTCGCTGACAACGAGGCGCTGCACCGCGTCCTGTGGGGACTCCCGCTCTTCCCGTTCATGAAGATCGAGGTGGTGCCGCTGGCCCGGCATCCCTCCGACCTGGCGGCCGACGAGGTCGTCGTCTGATGGTTTTCCGCGGCTCTCGGTGTCGCCGAAGCGGAACGCGCAGGTGTCGCCGATGGACAGCGACACGACCGGGGCGCGGGATTCCTCGTCCACTCCCGCTGTTCCAGGGGCAGCCGGTTCGGGACGTGGGCGGCACCCGGCGTGATCTCTTCCGCGTCGCGCTCGGGGAGCCGCGGAGTGAACAGCGCTGTCATGGCCTGCCCTCCGTGCGGGTGAGGTGGACGAGGGAGTCGTCCTCGACGAGCCAGGTGGTGCCGTGGGCGGTCGCGCCGGCCAGGCCGTTCAGATGGATCAGGCCGACGAGCGCGAGCGTGCGCGGATCGCCGATCGCGGCGGTCGCGAGAGTGCGTGCGGGGCTCCACGGGGTCGACCACAGCAGCCGCCGGGTCATCTGCGCCCAGCCGGTCGCCGGGCCGGCCATCACCCAGAGGTCGGGGTCGGCGGCGGCGAACCGTGACGCGTGGCGCAGCCAGGAGGCCCCGGTCTCGGGCCAGGTGATCGCGGCGAGGGTTGTGCCTCCCGCGTGGTCCCAGGCCGATTCGATCAGGCGCGAGGTCTCGACGGCGTGCGGGGTGCGGCCGGAGCCGATCACGATGGTGCGGGCGCGGCGGTCGCGAGCCAGCCGGACGATGGCCGCGACCTCGGCGTCCGTGGCCGTCAGGTCCGCGTCGTAGCTCACCCGCCGCTTCAGCAGGGGGCTGGTCAGGGGGTCCATGGTCGGCCGTTCTCTCGGGCGGTCTTCCACCGCTGATAGCGGCTCTTGCAGCAGGCGTCGCAGGGGCGGAACCCGGCGGCGACCGCCGTGGCCTCGTCGGCGAAGAAGACGCGGTGCCTCATGTAGCCGCCGCGGGCGATGGCGCGCAGTGCGGCAGGGCAGTCGAGTCGTCCGTAGATCTTCGAGCCGCGGTGGCCGCCCCACTCTCCCTTGACCGGCGACCGGTAGGGACGGCCGTCGGCCCCGAGAAGGGTGTAGGTGTTCGCGTCGTTCATGCGGCGTCGTGGAAGACCAGGGCAAGGGTGTGACGTTCGCCGGACCGGATGGCGGACACGCCGTGGCGAACCGGTGCGGCGGACCATCCGCGGGCGGACCTGACGGGCCGGTCGCGGGTGGTGAACAGGTATCCGTGGCCGTGCGGCAGCAGCGTGGACGTGCCCCGGGACTGGGCGCGCGGGCGCTGTTCCAGGAGCAGGAACTCGCCGCCCGTGTGATCCACACCGGGCTCGTTGAGGTTGATCACGACCTGCAGCGGGAACACGAGGTCGCCGTACAGGTCGCGGTGCAGGGCGTTCCAGTCCTTCTCCCTGTAGCGGAGCAGAATCGCCGTGGACTTCGTCTGGCCGGCGTCGTGGCACATCCGCAGCCACTCGTCGAACGAGTCCGGCCACGGCGCGGGCCTGCGGAGTCTGGTCCACCAGTCGCGGGCGATGGGCAGCAGCCTCGGGTACAGCGCCTGCTTGAGCCGTTCGACCGGCTCGGGGTAGGGCGCGTTGAAGTAGCGGTACTGGCCCTCGCCGAAGCGGTGCCGGCCCATGTCGACGGTGCTGCGGAACAGGCCGTCCTGCTCGTACAGCTTCCTGATCTCCGCGGTCTCCTCGGAGGTCAGAAGCTGCGGCAGCAGCGCGCCGCCGTACTCGTCGACCTCCGCGGTGATCGCCTCCCAGTCGCCGGACTCGACGCGGCGGTGCCACCGGTCCGTGTTCCGCCCGGCCGTCTTCTGCCCGGTCGCCTTCGCCGTGCTCATGCCGCGGCCTCCAGGTCCAGCAGCGTGGTCTTGGCCTCGAGTCCGCCGATGTAGCCGCCGAGGGTGCCGTCGGTGCGCAGCACGCGGTGGCACGGGACGACGATCGGCAGCGGGTTGGTCGCACAGGCGGTGCCCACGGCCCGGACGGCCTTGGGGTTGCCGACGAGTTCGGCCATGTCGCGGTAGCTGCGGGTCTGGCCGTACCCGATCTCGGGCAGATGCGTCTGCACCAGGCGTCGGAACCCGCGCGACAGGGACAGGTCCAGCGTCACGTCGAAGGCCCGGCGACGCCGGGCGAAGTACTCGTCGATCTCGCGAGCCGCCTCCTCCAGCCGTTTCGGGGCGCGCAGGATCCGCGGGCTGAGCTTCTGGCCGAGGGCCTCCAGGACCCGGTCGTGGTCCTCGCCGGCGTACGCCACGCGGACCAGGCCCTTCGGGGTGGCGGCGAGCAGCAGCTTGCCGACGGGCGAGTCGATGGTCGTGTAGGCGACATCGATCAGGTCGGCTTGCTCCGCGGCCTGCTCCAGACGGCGGTGGAGGCGACTCAGAGTGTCGGCGTCCACGGGTGTCGACAGCAGGACGGCCATGTCGTCATCGTTGCGCATGTCGCTCACGACGATGCTCCTTTCGTGATCGCGCCCGGATAGTGTTTCCTGAGATTCTTGAGCCCGTCCGCGGCGGCTCTTCGGGCCGCCTCGACGGTGCCGCCGAGGATCTCCGCGATCTCGGCGTACGCCAGCCCCGCCACATACCGGTAGGCGACGGCCTGGCGCTGCTTGCTCGGGAGTTCTTTCACCGCGGCCCACAGGTCGGTGTCCCCGGGATCAGGGATGCCCGGCCCTGTCGGCGCTTCCGGTACCTCGTCGACCGGCAGGGGATTCCTCTTCGCGGCACGCAGCACGTCGATCGCCTTGCGGTGCGCGATCGTCACCAGCCACGCCTCCGCGTTCGCCGTCTCCGGCAGATCGGGATAGGCGCGCATGGCGGCCAGGAAGGTCTCCGACCACGCGTCGTCCGCATCGTGCGGGCCGAGGACGACCCGGCAGACGCGCAGCACGGTCGCGCCGTGCTGCGCGACCACACTCTCGAACGGTTGTTTCATGTCCATCCCATTGAAGACGTACGTGCGGTGGCAAACGTGAGATTCCCGGTCAGAACAACCGTCCGGCGTCGCCCGCGGGCGGCTCCTCAAGCTCCAGCAGCGCCTGCTTGCGCTTCAGCCCGCCGGCGTACCCGGTCAGGGCCCCGGTGGAGCCGACGACACGGTGGCACGGGACGAAGACGCACAGCGGGTTCGCGCCCACGGCCTGTCCGACCTGCTGCGCGAGACCGCGGTCTCCGATCTGCTCGGCGATACGGCCGTAGGTGATCGTGTCCCCGCACTGGACGCTCTTCACGATGTCCCAGACTGCGCGCTGGAACGAGTTGCCCTCGGCGGCGAGCGGAAGATCGAACCGCCTGCGCCGCCCCGCCAGGTAGTCGCACAGCTGACGGGCCGCTTCGTTCAGCAGCGAGTCCGTCGAGTCGCCGATCTCGGGGCCGAACGTCTCCTGCGGAGGCCGGCGGACATGACGCCTGAAGTACAGGCCGGTGATCGTATCCCCCTTGGCGACGATTGAGATCGGCCCAAGGTACGTCTCGATCACGGCGTGCCGGGTGCTCATCTGCGTCTCCTCTCTCCTGCCCGGTAGACGCACACCGCCCGCAGAACGTGAGATCTCATGTGGAGCCGTCGGCAGGGCCAGAGCCACGCTGTGGGCGGGAGCGTGACCGGGACGTCAGGGGCGGGGTACGAGGAGATGGCCCGCCCGTCGAGGTGCACTTGGCCCGCGGCCGGCTTGAGGAGCCGTGACAAGGCGCGCAGGAGGGTCGACTTGCCGCAGGCATTGGGGCCGATGATGACGGTGAAGGATCCGTCGGGGATGCGGACCGAGAGTTCGGTGGAGATGGTCCGGTTGTCGTAGCCGAGGGTGAGTCCTTCGGCCCGCAGCCGTTCGGTGGCGGCGTCGGCCGGGGTGGCGCGGAGGGCGGTCATGGTGCGGGGGGTCCGTTCGTGCGGCGATGCGGCGGGTGCTCACGGCGTGAGGCCGTACAAGACGGGCCCGGGGAGCGCACGAGGCGCCGGGCCAGTTGCGGAGCGGCCAGGGCGATGAAGGAGATGGGCCCGGCGGCGGCGGTGACCAGCGCGGTCAGGGCGACGCCGGTGAGGACCAGAGCGAGCCGGGTGGGTTCCGTGCGGATACCGAGGCTGCGGGCCGTGTCGTCGCCCATCTCCAGCATGCGCATCCTTCCTGTCAGGACGAGGACGGCGGGGAGCGGCAGGGCGAGGACGAGACAGACCGGTCCCAGTTGCTCCCAGGCCAGCCCGTTGAGTGAGCCCGCACCCCAGACGGCGGCGGCCATCGCGGTCTCCAGGTCGGACTTGATCGTCATCCAGGTGTTCAGGGACGCGAGGAGGGCGCTGATTCCGATACCGACGATGATCAGCCGGAACCCCTGGATGCCCTGGCGGTAGGCGAGGAGATACACCACGGCCGCGGTGCAGACACCGCCGGCGAGTGCGCCGGCCGCGATCTGGTAGTAGCCGCCGTTCGCCGGCATGATGACGGCCAGGGCGCCCGTGTGCGCACCGGTGTTGAAGCCGATGACGTCGGGGCTGCCGAGCGGATTGCGGGTCAGTGACTGGAAGATGGCCCCGCTGACCGCGAGGGCGGCCCCGCACAGGACGGCGATCAGGACTCGTGGAAGTCTCCATTCGACGACGACCATGTGCACCTTGGGGGTGGCGTCGCCGAGCAGTGCCCGCACGACGTCACCGGGCGGCACGGTGTACTGGCCGCTGCCGAGGCTCAGGACGCCGACGGTCGCGGTCGCCACGAGCGGGAGCACGCTCAGGACGGCCGCGCGGGTGTCCAGTCGCAACGAGAGCCGTCCGCCACGTGCATCGCGGGGGCGCAGCACCCGAATGGGTCGTCCGAAGTCGACCGCCGGGCACCGGGTTGAGGGATCCGTGGAGCCAGAAGAACTCGACGACGACCACCACCGCTCCCGGCGAAACGTGTGACCAGGCCGCACTGCGCACCGTACGAACCGGGCGGCGAGGCCCCGGGGGTTCTGCTCGGCCGGTACCCCACGGACGCGTAGGGGCCGGTCCGGAGCATCACGGCACGACGAGTCCGCCCCGGTACGCGGCGATCACCAGCTGGGCCCGGTCGCGTGCCTGCAGCTTGGCCAGCAGATTGCCGATGTGGGTCTTCACGGTCTTCACGGACAGTACGAGGTCCTGGGCGATCTCGTCGTTGGAGCGCCCCTGGGCGACGAGCAGCAGGATGTCGGTCTCGCGCGGCGTCAGGTGCCCGAGCCCTGCGGTGCACGGAGGTCCCGGCGTGGGCCGATCGAGATAGTGCTCGACCAGGCGCGTCAGAATGCTCGGCGCGAACAGCGAGTCGCCGGCGTGCGTGCGGCGCACCGCGTCCAGGAGTTCGGCGGGCCGCGCGTCCTTGAGGAGGAAGCCGCTGGCTCCTGCCCGCAGCGCCGAGTAAACGTACTCGTCGAGCTCGAACATGGACAGTACGAGCACCCGTGTGCCCGTCAGACCCGGCTCGGCGGAGATGCGCCGGGTTGCCTCGATGCCGTCGCCGCCGGGCATGCGAATGTCCATCAGGACCACATCGGGCCGTTGGGCCACCGTCTGCGCGAAGGCGTCCTCGCCGGTGGTGGCCTCGGCCACGACCGTCAGGTCCTCGCCGGAGTTGATCAGCAGAGCCAGGCTCTCCCGGAACAGGTTCTGGTCGTCGGCGACGAGTACGCGTACGGCGCCGCTCATCGGGCCATCTCCCGCCGGAAGCGGGCCTCTACGCGGAAGCCGGGGCCGCAGGGTGCGGCGGTCAGGGCGCCGCCGACGGCCTGCACCCGGTCGCGCAGCACGCTCAGTCCGTGCCCCGCGCCGGTGCCTGCCCGCCAACCCGGCACCGGTCCTTCGTCCTCGACCCTGACCAGCAGGTCATCGCCGTCGGCGCGGACCGCGAGCGTCGTGGTGGTGGGGCCGGCGTGCCGCAGTGTGTTGTGCAGCGCCTCGCGGGCCACGGCGCAGGTGGCGAGCTGCACCCCGGCGGAGACCCGGGCGGGCTCGACGCAGTCGAGGTGCACAGTCAGACCGGTGCGTTCGGCCGCCGCGACGATGCCGGGCAGATCGGCGAAGCTCTCGGCGGGCCGCAGCGGAGCTGCATCGCCGGTGGCGGCGGGCTCGCGGAGCACGGTGAGCATACGGCGCAGCTCGGTGGTGGTCTGCCGGCTGACATCCTCGATATCGCTGAGCGCAGTGGCCAGCTCCTCCCGCTCCTGGCCGGTCGCCTGGGCGGTGGCGGCCCGTACGGTGATCAACCCGATCCCGTGCGAGACCAGATCGTGCAGGTCACGGGCGATGCGCAGGCGTTCGGCCTGGGTCGCCCGCTCGGCCGCCCAGGTGGTCAGGCGCCGCTCGTACTCCGTGCGCTGGGTCCGGGTGCGGACCATCGCCCAGACCGAGACGGCGACCGCGGCGCAAAGCACCGCAACCAGCATGATCTGCGCCCCACGCGCCGACGAGCCGACGGCGACCAGGCTCAGAAGCAGGACGGCCAGCACCGCCGTGGCGACGGTGCCCGTGCGGGATGTCCACCGTGGGCGCTCGTGGGATATCTCGGGGCGTTCGCGAGTCATAGGCGTTCGATCCTAGACAGTCGCCGACGAGCAGTCCTCGGACCCAGGTCCGAAAGACCCGGGTCGCAGCCGCGGCCGCGGATCTCGGTTCCGGGCCCGATCCGCCGCGCCTTCACCGCGTGATGACGTACGGCCATGATTGTTTTCGACTCGGTGGTCAAACGTCGCGGGCAACGTGACGTCCTGACCGGCATCAGCTGTGAGGCCCGCCCCGGCCGCGTCACCGGATTCCTCGGAGCGAACGGCGCCGGCAAGTCCTCGGCCCTGCGCATCCTGCTCGGCCTGGACCGCGCCACCTCGGGCAGGGCCCTGATCGACGGCGTCCCCTACGCCCGGATGCGCGACCCGATGCGCACGGTCGGCGCCGTACTCGACGGGTCGGGCGCCCACCGCTCCCGCACCGGCCGTGCCCACCTGCGCTGGCTGGCGCACGCGGCGGGGATTCCCGTCGCCCGCGTCGCGGAGGTGATGGCGGACGTCGGGCTCGCCGAGGCCGCCGGGCAGCGCGTCGGCTCGTATTCCTTGGGCATGGGCCGTCGGCTCGGCGTGGCCGCGGCACTCCTCGGCGACCCGCCGGTCCTGGTTCTGGACGAGCCGGTCAACGGCCTGGATCCGCAGGGCATCCGCTGGATGCGCGACATGGTTCGCTCCCGAGCCGCCCAGGGCCACACGGTGCTCCTCTCCAGCCATCTCATGGCCGAACTGGAAGAGACCGCCGACGACATCGTGATCATCGACCGTGGCCGCATCGTCGCCCAGGGCACGCTCACGGAGGTCACCGGCGCCCACCGCACCCTGGAGTCCGCCTTCTTCCACCTCACCCGGACGGAGGACGGACAGTGACCACAGTGTTCAGGGCCCTGCGCGCGGAGGGGCACAAGCTGCTCACGCTGCCGTCGGCGCGGCTCGCCATCGCGCTCGGTGTCCTGCTTCCGGCCGGGATCGCCGCGCTCAACGCCCGCTCGACGCACGGGTCCGGCGGTGTGGACGCCGGATTCACCGAACTCGGCGTGGGCGGCGCGATCGGTGCCATCGTGCTCGGCGTCGTCGCCGTCAGCAGCGAATACACCACCGAAGGCGGGGAATCCGCGGCGACACGGCAGATCGCCGCCACCCTGACCGCCACGCCGGCACGGCTCGCGGCCCTGGCCGCGAAGCTGACCGCCGTCGGCCTGCTCGCACTCGCGGTCGGGGCGGCGGCCGGCGTGGCGACCTTCACCGCCGTACATCTCGTACGAGGCGAGCCGGCCGCGGCCGTCACGGCGGGACGGGTTCTCGGGGTGCAGGTCTACCTGTTGTGTACGGCCTGGCTGGCCCTGGCCGTCACCGTCCTGACCCGCAACGGCGTCGTGCCGATGGCCATGATGATCGCCAACGTGTCGGTGGTGTCGGTGACGTATCTGCTGTCCAAGGTCACGGACGCGGCGCACTACTTCCCTGATGTGGCCGGACCACGCATGTTCCTGCGCGACGTGGCCACGGGAGCGCACTTCGCGCCGGTCACGGCAGGGCTCGTCACGGTGGCCTGGGTGACGGCGGTCCTCGCCCCGGCCGCCGTGGTGTTCTGCCGGAGGGACGCGTGAGGCTCTGCCTGGCGTACCGCGCCGAGCTGTCCAAGCTCCTGAGTCTGCCTGCCGTGCGGATCACCCTGGCAGCGCTCTTCGCCCTCTCGCCCGGACTCGGCGCGGTCACCGGACCGCGATCCGCCGCCCCGTACACCGGCATCGGCTTCCTGGTGCTCGGCGTCATCGCGGTGGCCTCGGAATACGACGGAGGACAGGCCCGGACCACCGCGATGGCGATGCCCCGGCGCCTGCCGCACCGCATCGCGTCAACGGCCGCCCTGCTCACCCTGGCGCTCCCGGCCGCAGCCGGCTGTGCCCTGGCCACACACCTGGCATCCGGACACTCGACCGCCGCGACCACGCTCCCCGCCATGACCGGGGGACTGACCCTGGCCGCCCTCCTGGCCTCGGCGGCCGGCCTCCTGCTGCGCCACGCACACGGCACGGTCGCCCTGCTCGTCGGGTACTTCACGTTCGTCGGGCCCGTGCTGCGCGCGCGGTTCCCCGGCCGGGCGGATGTGCTGCCCGACCTCGCCCCGGTGTCGGCGCGGCCCTTGGCGGTCACGCTCGCGTGGACGCTGGCCGCCCTGGCCGTCGCGTTCGTGACGTACCGGCACCGGGACATCTGACGGCACGAGCCACCGGGTGACCCCGGCACGGCCGCCGACTACAAGGCCCGCGTGAGGCCCTCCGCGAGGGATGTCCCCCTGCCGTCCTGGGCAACCCTGCCGCACCGCCGTCGGCCCAGCTACCGCCGGGTCCCTCGACGCTCGTCCGCACCGCTGCCCATAGCCGTTCACCCGCAGCACTTCGGCCACCGCCGTCCCGGCGGGGGTGCCGCGTCAGCCCAGCGCGCGGTCGAGGTTGAAGGCGGCGCTGATCAGCGAGAGGTGGGTGAATGCCTGGGGGAAGTTGCCTTGCTGTTCCCCGGTCGGGCCGATCTCCTCTGCGAACAGACCGAGGTGGTTGGCGTAGGTGAGCATCTTCTCGAAGGCGAGCCTGGCCTCCTCCAGCCGACCTGCGCGGGCCAGCGCCTCCACGTACCAGAAGGAGCAGATCGAGAAGGTGCCCTCGGGGTCGTGCAGGCCGTCCGGGCTGGCGGTCGGGTCGTAGCGGTACACCAGCGAGTCGGAGACCAGGTCAGCGGTGAGCGCGTCCAGGGTGGAGAGCCACTTGGGGTCGGTGGGCGAGATGAACTTGGCCATCGGCATCATCAGCAGCGAGGCGTCCAGCACGTGGTCGTCCAGCCCCTGGACGAACGCCCCTCGCTCGGCCGACCAGCCGCGCCGCATGATCTGCCGGTAGATCGCGTCCCGGGACTCCCGCCAGCGGGGCAGGTCCGCCGGCAGACCGCGGCGGTTCGCCATGCGCATCGCGCGCTCCAGCGCCACCCAGCACATCAGCCGCGAGTACACGAAGTTCCGCCGGCCCGCCCTGGTCTCCCACACCCCCTCGTCGGGCTGGTCCCAGTGCTCGCACAGCCAGTCCACCACGGCACCGACCTCGTCCCAGCGCTCACTGCTGATCGGCTGCCCCCACTTGTCGTAGAGGTAGATCGAGTCGATCAGCGCACCGTAGATGTCCAGCTGGAGCTGGCCGGTGGCGGCGTTGCCCACCCGGACCGGTGCGGAGCCGAGGTATCCCTCCAGGTGTGGAAGCTCATGCTCGGGCAGCTCGACGCGCCCGTCGATGCCGTACATGATCTGCAACGGACCGCTCTCCCCCGTGCCCCGCAGGATGCCCCGCTCGGAGATGAACCCTATGAACGCCTCGGCCTCCGAGGTGAACCCCAGGCGCAGCATCGCGTAGACGCAGAAGGCGGCGTCGCGGACCCAGACGTAGCGGTAGTCCCAGTTGCGCTCGCCGCCGATCCGCTCGGGCAGGCTGGTGGTCGGTGCGGCGACGATCGCGCCGGTCGGCGCGTAGGTGAGCAGCTTCAGCACCAGCGCGGAGCGGTTCACCATCTCCCGCCACCGCCCGTGGTAGCGCGAACCTGCCAGCCAGTGGCGCCAGAACCGGACGGTCGCCTCGGCCTGCTCCTGGGCCTCGGCGCGCGGGCACGACCGGGCCGGGACTTCGTCGCCGATCTGGTCGAGGGCGAACACGTTGGACTCGCCCTCGAGGAGTTTGAAGTGCGACGACACGTCCAGGCCGTCGCTTTCCAGGGGTGCGGTGGCGGTCAGCGCGAGCGTCAGTGACGGGGAGCGGAACACCGCCGTGTGGCCTTCGAGGTGCGTGGTGTGCGCTTCGGCGCCGTAGCCGAAGCGGGGGGCGATCCGCGCCCTGAACGGGAGGGTTCCGCGGACGCAGACCACCCGCCGGATCAGCCGGTGCCGGGCCGCCTCGCGCGACTCGTCGACCACGGGCATGAAGTCCTGGATCTCCGCCACCCCGTCCGCGGCGAAGAACCGCGTGATCAGCACGTTCGTGTCGGGGAAGTAGAACTGCCTGGTGCGGGTCGGGACCTCGGCGGCCAACTCGAACGACCCGCCCCGGTCGGCGTCGAGGATGGACCCGAAGACGCTGGGCGCATCGAAGCGCGGGCAGCAGTACCAGTCGATGGTGCCGTCCGTGCCGACGAGGGCGGTCGTACGAAGATCGCCGATCAGGCCGTGCTCGGAAATCGGGATGTAACGGCCGCCGTCCGTCTGCTCGAAACCAGTCGTGTCGAACGCCATGCCGGCCTCCCTGCCGCTACGGGCCGGGCTGGATATGAAGCCTCGCTTTTCATGGTAGACCGCTACTCGAGGCGGGGGTCCGACGGAGCCGTGCGGACAGGACTCGGCAGCCCCTGGGCCGCGGTATGTCTAGCGCTGCTGGTGATCGCCCGGCGCAGCCCGATGTGGTCGGGCCCGTGGGTCGTTCGGAGGCCGGATCGGGCTAGTACTGCAACCGCATCTGTGGGTTGTGGCCTCGGCGTTCGTAGTGGGAGCGGCGGGCTCGGGCCTGGCTGCGTCTGCGGAAGTGTGACCAGCGCAGGTGGTGCTCGTTGGTGTGGTGGCGGGGTGCGGTGACGATATGGCCGATCAACCGGCGGATCTCCGGGACGCTGAGGGGTATGAGGTCTTGCTCGCCACCTGCTGTGCCCCTTTTGCGGCTTCTGTGGCGCGGGTGGCGGCGAGGTAGGCGAGGACTGCCATGGCCAGGGTGATGTGCCGGTACCAGGCGCGGTAGAGCCTCACCTGGTAGTGATCCAGGCCGCACTCGGCTTTCGCGATCTGGAAGCACTCCTCCACAGCCCACCTCGCTGCGGCGACTTTGACCAGGTCTTTCAGCCGGGAGGAGGCTGGTCCATAGCAGACGTAGTAGGCGATCTCGGCGGGGTCGCTGACGCTGCGGCGGGCCAGCACCCAGTGCCCGAAGCCGCCTTCTCCGCAAGGGCGGATCGCGACGCGCGCCCAGTCGTAGATCCGCTCCCCGTGCGCACCGGCTCCGCCCGACAGACGCTTCCAGTGTTGCCGGGCAGTGCGGCGGTCAGGTCGTCGACCCGGGTCTCCGTCCGGCCGGCGGTGATCACCGTGTCGTTGACCTTGGTGGCCAGAACATAGGCGACCTGACGTTCCTCCAGCCATACTCGTAGGTGCTTGACCTGCCCGTATGCCTCGTCAGCGGTGACCCACGCGAACGGGACGCCCGCGTCGATGGCACGTTGCAGCATCCACTTGAAGTGTTCGTTCTTGGTCGCGAAGGGGATCTCCTCGTTGATCCCGGCCGCGTGGCATCGGTCGCGGTCGTCCGTCCAGGAAACGGGGATGTAGAGCTCGCGATCGATCAACGCCCGTCCCTTCGCGGAGGCGTAGGCGAGGAATGTCCCGATCTGGCAATTCTCCGTTCGGCCTGCGGTGCCGGTGTATTGCCGCTGGACGCCGGCAGACTTGGTGCCCTTCTTCAGGAAACCGGTGTCGTCCCCGATCAGGACCGCGTCCTTGGCGCCGATGGTCTCCACAACGAAGTCACGCACGTCGTCGCGGACAGCGTTCTCGTCCCAGTCCGAGTGGTTGAGCAGACGCTGGACGCCGTCCGGGCGGAGCTGCCCGACCTGCTCGGACAACGTCCACCCGTTCTTCCTCTCCAACGGCGCGAGGAGCCCGTTCAGATAGTCCAGCGCCCTCTCACGGGGCTCCGACCTGCCGAAATGGCGGGCGAACCGGGCATGCAGCCCGGCCATCCCCTCGGACCATGACTCGACCTGCTCAACCGTCAGCGCATCAGCACACAGTCATACCAACGAGACCACTGGACGCCCGTCACGCCAGATGCGGTTGCAGTACTAGTACTGCAACGGTCCTAGAACTCGGTTGGCAGGAGTCGCGGCGGTGGGACCGTACGGTTGCCTGGACACTCGACGAGTCGGACGTCGCGCTCGCCGACGTCCCGGCCGGCCCGGGGGTCTTTGCCTCCGCGCTGGACCAGGGCAGGACCGGCGGACGGCCCCCGCGACTTACCCCCGAGCAGGCCGAACAGGCTCAGCAGCTCTACGACTCCAACACCCCAGTCCCGAAGATCGCCCGCACCCTCAAGGCGGCACCCGCCACGATCTACCGCTACATCACACCCAAAGCAGCGAACTGACGGCCGCAGGGCAGTCGGCGTGCTCCGTCGTCGTCGCTCGCCGACACCGCCCGTCAGCACCATCCCGACGTCACGGTGTCACGATCTGCGGACGCGCGAACGTCGAGTTGTCGATGACGACATCCATCATCGGCAGCGGGTCGACTTCCTGAATATAGATGCCCTCGGCCACCAGATACCTGTTGCGGTGGATCGACTCGGCTTCAGACCCGGCCCAGTTCTGGTCACGCTCGGCACCTCGCCGAACGGACAGCTCCGCATCGACCTGCAACCAGATCCGGAAATCCCAGTACTCATTGATCTCAGGCCGGAACGCGAAGACACCATCCACGATCAGCACGGCGTCCGCCTCAAGCGGCGTCGTTTCCGATGAGTGATCTCGCTGGGTCAGCGGGTCGATGCTGCACAGCACGCAGGCTGTCGCTTCCGATGACCGGCAGGGATCCAGCAGCAGGCGTTTGACCAGCTCATAGTCATACGCGTTGCGGTAGTACCCCTCACCAGACTCCCGGTCATACAGATGCCGGTCCCTCCACGGCTTCTTGAAATCGTCGAGAGTCACCCGGAGCACGGGCCGCGCCGCAGCACTGATCCACTCAGCCAGTTCATGTCCGAAGCTCGTCTTCCCAGCGGCGGTGAAGCCGTCGATCCCTACGAGCAGACGGCCCTGCCCGAGATTCAGGACGCGCTTGGCGATCTCTTCGACCAGCATGCTGCGCTCGACGGAGGCCGCCGGAGGGCAGGGCTGCCGCCAGGACGAAGCCGAATGATGCACGTCCGCCTGTGGTGATCTCATGGGACGAACCTATCGGCTGACCCAACGGCCAGGAAGATCACCGATCAGCAGTCAGAGCGCTGACCGGCCACGGCTGTCCTCGCAGGCCAGCAGACACGATGAAGTGAGACAGCCGTCGGCATCTGCTCAGCGCGGGCACGATGAGATGAGACACGGGCGTGGTCCCCTCTCACACCAAAGAGCATCATCGCTGGTCAGCAGGCCCAGATTCTCCCCAGGGCCAACGGGGCGAGGCATCGCCTGGCCGGGCGGTATGACTCTGTCTGCGGATTCGCAGGGAACTGGGCCGTATAGCCTGGGGAAATGCTGACAGAGGTGACAGCGACCCGCTATGTCACGCCCCTGCGTGAGGGCGGTTCGCTCCCGGGCATCGTCGAAGCCGACGATCTCGGTACGTACGTCATGAAATTCACCGGTGCGGGACAGGGTCGCAAGACCCTGGTCGCCGAGGTCGTCTGCGGCCGGCTCGGCCGCAGGCTCGGACTGCGGGTGCCCGAACTGGCCGCCATCCAGCTCGACCCGGTGATCGGTCTCGGCGAGCCCGATCAGGAAGTCCAGGAACTGCTGAAGGCGAGCGGCGGACTGAACCTCGGCATGGACTTCCTGCCGGGGTCCATCGGCTTCGACCCGCTCGCCTACGAGGTGGACCCGGCCGAGGCCGGACGGGTCGTCTGGTTCGATGCGCTGATCAACAACGTCGACCGCTCCTGGCGCAACCCCAACCTGCTGGTCTGGCACGGCGATCTGTGGCTCATCGACCACGGCGCCACGATGATCTGGCACCACAACTGGCCCGGCGCCGCCGCGTCCGCCGCCAAGCCGTACGACGCCTCCGACCACGCACTCGCCCGCTTCGGGCCGGACATCGAGGCCGCCGCCGCGGAACTGGCCCCCCTCGTCACCGAGGAACTGCTGACCGAGGTCACCGCCGACGTGCCCGCCGAGTGGCTGGTTGACGAGCCCGGCTTCGCCACCACCGACGCCCTGCGCCGCGCCTATGTGGAGACCCTGCTGCCACGCGCCGCGACGATCCACCGGCGAATCACCCTCGGCGAGCCCACCGGGCACCGGCCCTCGCGGGCACCGGGCTGGCTGACGGGACGTCCGGCGGACACGTCGGACACAGGGGACACGGGAAAGGGGACGGACGCGTGAGCGGGCGGATGACCGGCGACCGGATGGTGTTCGAGTACGCGCTGCTGCGGGTGGTGCCCAGGGTCGAGCGCGGCGAATGCTTCAACGCCGGAGTGGTCGTCTACTGCCGCGCCAGGTCCTTCGTCGCCGCCCGTACGCATCTGGACGAGGCGAAACTGGCGGCACTGGACCCCGAGGCCGATGTGAGGGGAGTGCACGCCGCGCTGCACGCCGTCGAGAATGTGTGCCTCGGCGGAGACGACGCCGGACAGGCGGCCCGTGACGACGCCGGCCGCCGCTTCCGCTGGCTCGTCGCCCCGCGCTCCACCGTAGTCCAGCCCGGCCCCGTGCACACCGGTCTCACCGCCGACCCGGAGGCCGAGGTGGAGCGGCTGCTCGGGCTGCTGGTGCGCTGAGCAGGTCCGTCTGTCCGCCATACGTGACACGGCGCACCCGGCGGGCCGTTGACACCGGGTGCCGGGGCTTCTAGCGTCACCTCTGCTGAAGGTACTAAGCGGTTGCTCATCCGAGTGGCGTACGGAACGCACCGGACGGACCGCATCCAAGGGCGAGGAGAACCAGCATGTCCACCACCGAGCAGCGCGTCGCGGTCGTGACCGGAGGGGCGCGTGGCATCGGCGCGGCCACCGCGGTACGGCTGGCGGCCGAGGGCCGGGCCGTCGCCGTACTCGATCTCGACGAGGCGGCCTGCGAGGACACGGTCGAGAAGATCACCTCGGCCGGTGGCAAGGCCGTGGCGATCGGCTGCGATGTGTCCGACGGCGCTCAGGTGGAGGCCGCGGTGGCGCGGATCGCCGCCGAACTCGGCGCGCCGACGATCCTCGTCAACAACGCGGGCGTCCTCCGTGACAACCTCCTCTTCAAGATGAGCGAGTCCGACTGGGACACGGTGATGAACGTGCACCTCAAGGGCGCGTTCCTGATGGCCAAGGCGTGCCAGAAGCACATGGTGGACGCCGGGTTCGGCCGTATCGTCTCGCTCTCCTCGTCCTCCGCGCTCGGCAACCGCGGCCAGGCCAACTACTCCGCCGTCAAGGCCGGACTCCAGGGCTTCACCAAGACCCTCGCCAAGGAACTCGGAAAGTTCGGCATCACCGCGAACGCCGTCGCCCCCGGCTTCATCGTCACCGAGATGACCGCCCAGACGGCCGCACGCGTCGGCATGGGCTTCGAGGAGTTCCAGGCCGCGGCCGCCACCCAGATCCCGGTCCAGCGCGTCGGACGCCCCGAGGACGTCGCCGGTGCCATCGCCTTCTTCACCGGCGACGACGCCGGCTTCATCTCCGGTCAGGTGCTGTACGTGGCCGGCGGCCCGCTCAACTGAACGGGGAGCAGCGGACATGACCACCCAGCACACCGAGCACACCGAGCCCGCCGAGAAAGCAGACGGCGCACGGACGCCCGACAGCGGCAGGGTCGCGCTGATCACCGGCGCGAGCCGGGGCATCGGCTATGGAGTCGCCCAGGCGCTCGCCGCCCGCGGCGACCGGCTGTGCATCACCGGCCGGGGCGCGGACGCGCTCAAGGACGCGGTGGAGCGGCTCGGCGGCCCGGAGAGGGTCGTCGCCGTCGCGGGCAAGGCGCATGACGAGGTTCACCAGGCGGAAGCGGTGGAGCGCACGATGGAGGCGTTCGGCCGGGTCGACTTCCTGGTCAACAACGCGGGCACCAACCCCGTGTACGGGCCTATGGCCGAACTGGACCTGAATGTCGCGCGCAAGGTCTACGAGACCAATGTGATCTCGGCTCTCGGCTTCGCCCAGCAGACTTACCGTGCCTGGCAGAAGGAGCACGGCGGTGCGATCGTGAACATTGCGTCCGTCGCCGGTCTCTCTCCTTCGCCCTTCATCGGGGCCTATGGCATGAGCAAGGCGGCGATGGTCAATCTGACCCTCCAACTGGCGCACGAGTTCGCGCCCGGAGTGCGG
Organism: Streptomyces sp. NPDC004838; assembly: GCF_053600955.1. Taxonomy (NCBI): domain Bacteria; kingdom Bacillati; phylum Actinomycetota; class Actinomycetes; order Kitasatosporales; family Streptomycetaceae; genus Streptomyces; species Streptomyces sp. NPDC004838. Next base: position 41,988 of record NZ_JBSGAW010000020.1, read on the forward strand.
GTCAACGCGATTGCGCCGGCAGTGGTCAAGACCAAATTCGCCGAGGCGCTGTACGAGGGCCGGGAAGCCGAAGCGGCTGCCGTGTACCCGCTTGGGCGGCTCGGAGTGCCGGAGGACATCGGAGGGGCGGCAGCGTTCCTCACATCCGACCAATCCGATTGGATCACGGGACAGACATTGGTCGTCGACGGAGGTATCTTCCTCAATGCCGGAGTGCGCTGAGCAAACTGCGTGATTTATTGGTGAATGAGCCAAGTGCCCTGCCGGGACTCCAGGTTGACCCGGCAGGGCACTGCGGTATGGTCGGCCGATCCAGGCTCAACGAGGAGCGTGCGCACGTGTTCTACCGGACCTGTCTGCAGGGCACCGCGGCCCTGGCGTCCATATCCCTGCTCGCGGGATGCGGTCTGTTCTCCGACGCCGAAGCGGACGGCGACCAGAAGATCTCGGTCGGTACGACGAGCGAGCCTTCCGCGCTCGATCCCGCCGCGGCCTGGGACGGTTCATGGGAGCTGTACCGGAACGTCTTCCAGACCCTGCTGAGCTTCCCGACGGGGAGCACCACCCCGCAGCCCGACGCCGCCAAGAGCTGCGGTTTCATCGACTCCGGCAACAGGGTATACGAGTGCGAACTGCGCTCGGGCCTCACCTTCTCCAATGGTGAGAAGCTCGACGCCGCCGCCGTGAAGCACTCCATCGACCGGATTCGGAAGATCGGTGTCAAGAGCGGCCCCAGCGGACTGCTCGGCTCTCTCGTCAAGGTCGACATCAGGGGCGATCGCCTCGTGAAATTCACCCTCAAGTCCTCCGACACCACATTCCCCTTCATCCTTGCCACGCCCGCCACTTCCCTCGTCCCGCCGAAGCAGTACCCGGCGGACAAGCTCCGCGAGGACGGAAAGGTCACCGGGTCGGGCCCGTATGTTCTCAATGCGTACAACAAGGGCGAAAAAGCAGAGCTGGGCAAGAACGGCAGGTACCAGGGCTTTGCCAAGCGCAAGAACGACGCCGTAACGATTCGCTATTTCAAGGATTCGGACGTGATGGTGGATGCGCTCAAGAAGAAGCAGATCGACGTGACCTACCGGGGTCTGACGGCCGACGAAGTCATCGAACTGCAGAAGGGGCTTCCTGAGAACGATCACCTTCGGCTTGTCGAGACGGTCGGCGCGGACATCCGCTATCTCGTCTTCAACTCCCAGGACCCCGTGGCGGGCAAAATCGCCGTTCGCAGAGCCATTGCCCAGGTCATCGACCGGGGTGCGCTGGTCGCGAAGGTCTATCAGGGCACCGCCGAGCCGCTGTACTCGATGGTCCCGAAGGGAATCTCCGGCCACACGACCGAGTTCTTCGACCGCTACGGCGACCCCGATGTGTCCAAGGCCCGCGAGATTCTGAGGGACGCGGACATCGAGCGGCCGGTAACCCTGGACTTCTGGTACACCACCGATCGCTACGGCTCGGCCACCGCGCCGGAGTTCGCCGAGATCAAGCGGCAGCTCGAAGCCTCGGGACTCTTCAAGATCAATATCCAGGGCAAGCCGTGGAGCGAGTTCCAGAAGGGCTACAACGCCGGCTCTTACCCCGTCTTCGGTCGGGGCTGGTTCCCCGACTTCCCGGACCCGGACAACTTCATCGCGCCGTTCGTCGGCGAGGACAATGTGCTGAGCACTCCGTACGAGAACTTCAAGATCACCCACGAGCTGCTGACCGCGTCCCGGCGCGAGAGCGACCGCGGTGCGGTGACCAGGCAGTTCGAGGAGGCCCAGGAGATCCTGGCCAGCGATGTCCGGCTGCTGCCGCTGTGGCAGGGCAAGCTCTACGTGGCCTTCGGCGAGGAGATCGGCGGGAGCGATCGGGCCCTCGACCCGCAGACGGTCATGCAGATGTGGGAACTGTTCCGCAAGGCCAGCTGGTAGACCGGCGACCCGGGCGAGCCCTGGGGGCGGGGCCCGTTGTCAGTGGGGCCCGGTAGGTTCTGTGATCGGTAACAGAACGCACTTCGGAGGTTGTTGACGTGACCGACACCGACATGCTGCCCGAGTCCTGGCGCGGCGTCCTCGGCGAGGAACTGCAGAAGCCCTACTTCAAGGAGCTGACCGAGTTCGTCGAGGAGGAGCGGGCGAAGGGGCCGGTCTACCCGCCGCGTGAGGAGGTCTTCGCCGCCCTCGAGGCCACACCGTACGACAAGGTGAAGGTGCTCATCCTCGGTCAGGACCCCTACCACGGGGAGGGGCAGGGGCACGGTCTGTGTTTCTCGGTGCGGCCGGGGGTGCGGACCCCGCCCTCCCTGCGGAACATCTACAAGGAGATGCAGGCCGAACTGGGCCACCCCATTCCGGACAACGGGTATCTGATGCCGTGGGCCGAGCAGGGCGTGCTGTTGCTCAACGCGGTGCTCACCGTCCGGGCCGGCGAGGCCAACTCCCACAAGGGCAAGGGGTGGGAGAAAGTGACGGACGCGGTGATCAGCGCCGTCTCCGCCCGTCCCGACCCCGCCGTCTTCGTCCTCTGGGGCAACTACGCGCAGAAGAAGGCCCCCCTGATCGACGAGACACGGCATGTCGTGGTGAAGGGGGCGCACCCCTCGCCGCTGTCCGCGAAGAAGTTCTTCGGCTCGCAGCCCTTCACGCGGATCAACGAGGCGATCGCGGCCCAGGGCCATGAGGCCATCGACTGGCGCATCCCCGACCTCGGCTGAGGCGGTCGCGGCGGATCCGGGCCGCGCCCCGGTCACGGCTCGCGCGAGCCGGCCGACCGGCGGACGGGAAGTGGCCGGTACGGGGCCGGGCATCCGGGTGCCGGCAGGGGCCGGGGGAGAGCGCGCCCGGCTGACGGGCTCGGGCCACGGCCCGAGCCTGTGCCGCTTCGCGTGTCGCGGAGGTTAGCGTCATAGGGCGCGTTGATCCTGGCGATACGCCATGGATCGGACGCTATGTCGCCGCACGGATGTGGGAGGCCGCAGTGACGGAGCAGCAGGAGGCGTCGAAGGACGCGGTCATGACCCGGATCGGCCAGGCGGTCATGCTGCTGCACGGGGGTGACCGGGAGGAGGCGAGGAATCGGTTCGGCGTGCTGTGGTCGGAGATCGGGGAGACGGGGGACGCGCTTCAGCGCTGTGTGCTCGCGCATTACATGGCGGACACCCAGGACGACCCCGGCGACGAACTGGCCTGGGACCTGCGGGCACTCGCCGCAGCGGACGGGCTCGGCCGGGAGCGGTCGGCGCACCGGGAGACGGCCCGCGCGGTGCGGGCCTTCTACCCCTCGCTCCATCTCGACATCGCCGCCGACTATGTGAAGCTGCGTCGGCCGGAGGCCGCGCGGGTCCATCTCGACCGGGCACGGGCGGCGGTACGGGCGCTGGGCGACGACCGGCACAGCGACAGGGTCCGTGCGGCCGTCGACCGGCTGGAGTGGCGGCTGAGGGCGGAGTAAACGGAGTGGAGCAGACGGAAGGTACCGGGTGCGCGGCCGTCTCCCGAGTGCCAGGGCCGGGGGCGCTTTGCGCCCGGTGCTCAGGGGCCGTACACCTCACGGCAGAACCTGGCCTCCGGGTCGTCACTTCGCCAGCCTCCGTAACTCTCGGCCAGGGCGCAGACATCGGGCGGCAGGCCGTTCGGGTACGGGAGTGGGGTACGGGGAGCGGGCCGCGGGACCGGGGCGGGCCGCCGTACGGGCCGCTGTGCGGTCGGCTCGGCGCGGTCGGGTCGGTGCGGCCGCCGGGTCTCCCGCGGCGGCGCGGCCGGGGGAGCGGGTGTGGAGACCGTCGGCTGCGGGGGCGGTGCCTGAAGCACCTCGCGGACGGGACCCTGCACGATCTGCGGCCTCGCGGCCGGGGCCGGACCGGCGGTGATCCGGGGCGTCGGCGAGGGACTCGGCCCGACGGCCACACAGCCGGACACGGTCAGTCCGGCGGCGGCCCAGACGGCCATCGTGACCAGGGGCTTCCACGTGGATGTCGTTCGCTGCACGCGCGCAACTCTGCTGTGCACGCGCCCCGTTCGCCGCCGTATGGGCGCACATTGGCCCGCACGGGTGACGCCGGTCGGTCCCCTGACGCCGCCGGGCGTCCGCCGTACCGCCGACGCCGTGCTCTCCCGGTCCGGCCGTGGCCTCGTCCTTCGGAGCCTCGACGTGATCGACGACCGGCAGCCGCCTCGGCGCACGTATGCTGACCGGGCGCGGAACCAGACAGGGAACCGTACGTGGAACGGTTGAGCGAATCTACTTCGGGAGGGCTTGTGAAGGTCGGCTGCATCGGTCTCGGCGATATCGCCCAGAAGGCGTATCTGCCCGTCCTCGGCGCGCTGCCGGAGGTCGAGCTGCATCTGCAGACCCGCACCGGGACGACCCTCGAACGGGTCGGCGACGCCTATCACATCCCGGCCGACCGCCGTCATACCTCCCTCGGCTCGCTGATCGACCGGAATCCGGACGCGGCCTTCGTCCACGCCCCGACGGACGCACACGCCGAGATCGTCGGGGCCCTCCTCGAAGCCGGGGTGCCGACCTATGTCGACAAGCCGCTCGCGTACGAACTGGCCGACTCACAGCGCCTGGTGGATCTGGCGGAGTCCCGCGGCACCAGCCTGGCCGTCGGCTTCAACCGCCGTCTCGCGCCCGGTTACGCACAGTGCCTGGAGCACCCGCGTGAGCTGATCCTGATGCAGAAGAACCGCGTCGGCCTGCCCGAGGCCCCGCGTGCCCTCGTCCTCGACGACTTCATCCATGTCGTGGACACCCTGCGCTTCCTGGTCCCCGGCACGGTCGAGCACACCGACGTGCGGGCCCGGGTCGTCGACGGACTGCTGCACCATGTCGTCCTCCAGCTGTCGGGCGACGGATTCACCGCCATCGGCACGATGAACCGGATGAGCGGCTCCACCGAGGAGATCCTCGAGGTGTCCGGCCAGGACACCAAGCGCGAGGTGCGCAATCTCGCGGAGATCGTCGACCACAAGGGACAGCCGAGCGTCCGCCGCCGGGGCGACTGGGTGCCGGTCGCCCGTCAGCGCGGCATCGAGCAGTCGGTGCTGTCGTTCCTCGACGCCGTCCGCGCGGGCAAGTTCCTCAGCGCGCGGGACGCCCTGAAGACCCATGAGCTCTGTGAACAGGTGGTCCTGCGGGTCCTCGAACAGACCGCCTGAGCGAGCGCGCCCCCGACACGGCGGCCGTCGTCGCGAGCACGGCGAGCGCGCCGTACACGGCCCAGTCCCCGTAGCGGACGTACAGGGACGTGCCCCGCGCCAACGGGATGTCGTAGACGGCCGCCGTACTGCTCCGGGTGGAGAGCGTCCGGCCGATCCGGCCGCCGTCGGGTCCGTACACGGCGCTGACCCCGGTGAGCGTGGCGTGCACCATCGGACGGCCGCTCTCGGCGGCCCGCAGCGCGGCGAGCGAGGCGTGCTGCTCCGGAGCCCAGCTGTCCTGGAACGACGAGGTCGCCGACTGGGCGATCAGCAGCTGGGCGCCGTCCCGCGCCAGACGCCGGCTCATATCGGGGAACGCGGACTCGAAGCAGACCAGCGGACCGATCCTGGGCCCGCCGTCCGGCAGGCTCATCACGGTCGGCCGTGTGCCGCGCAGCCTGTCCTCGCCCGCGGCCTTGCCCACCGAGGTCGCCCAGCCCAGCAGCCCACGGGCCGGTATGTACTCGCCGAAGGGGACCAGCCGCATCTTGTCGTAACGGTCGCCGGTCGGCCCCCGCGGACCCACCAGCACCGAACTCTTGAAGATCCCGCCCTTGCCGGAGGCGTCCACCCGGCGCGCGTCCACATTGACCAGCAGAGCCGCGCCGACCGCCTCGGAGAGCGCCGCGAGCCGGTCCGCCAGTTCAGGACGCTCACGAAGGTCCCGGCCCACGCTGCTCTCACCCCAGACCACCAGATCGAGGTCCTGCCCGGCGAGGCCGCGCGTCAGCTTCTCGCTCCGGTCGAAACGGCGGTCCGGCCCGGACAGGCCGTTGAAGACGCCCGGCTGGACCACAGCGACCGCGACGCGCTCCGACTCCGCGGGCCGGGGAGCCCACACCCAGACCGCCGCGGTGACGAGGGCGCAGGCCATGGAGCCGGCCACGGCCGCCGCACGGGCCTTCGGCACCGCGATCAGCACGGTCACCGCCGTGTTCACCGCCAGCACCAGCAGGCTCACCAGCCACACCCCGCCCACCGACGCGAGCTGCAACGCGGGAGGGACCTCCCACTGGCTGGCCCCCAGCAGCCCCCACGGGCCGCCGAGCCCTTCCCAGGACCGGGCCAGCTCGATCATCAGCCAGCCCGAGGGAACGACCGCGAGGGCCGCCGCCGCCCGGCCCGCCGAAGGCGTCCCGCCGAGCAGCGTGCGGACCAGCCACCCCCAGGGCGCCCACAGCAGCCCCAGCAGCGCGGCCAGCACCACGGTGAAGACATGGAGGCTGGGTATCAGCCAGTGGTGTACCGCGAGCATGAACCCGAGGCCGCCGAGCCATCCCTCCACTGCCGCACGACGGCCCGTCGGCGCGGTCCGTGTCAGCAGCATCCACGGCACCAGGGCGATATACGCGAACCACCACAGGGACGGTTCGGGGAAGGCGAGCGCGGGCAGGGCGCCGGCCAGGACCGCGGCGGCGGCACGCGCAACGGGAACACTCCGCATCCGCGCCTCCTCCTCCGGCTCCGATTCCCAAGGGACCGTGGACCGCGAGCTGCGCGCCCCCTTCAGTCTGTGGTCGGGCGGGGCGTCGATCAACACGGCCGCCGTCGGCGGGCCGCTCAGCCGGCGGAGAGCGTCCCCGTGCCGCGCCGCCACTTCTCGCTGATCACCACCGTGCTCAGCCGCCAGCCCTCGTCCGTACGGAGCAGACCGAAGGCGTACCGGCCGCCGGAGGCGTACTCTTCGCCCGACTCCAGCCGCATCGGGTTCACGTAGTCGGCCGTCACCTCGGCACGGTCGCCCGGATAGCCGCCCAGATCCTGGATGTGCACCCGGCGGTTGACGATGAGGTGCTGGCGTACGGGAAAGATCCGCATGGACTCGGCCAGCCAGTCGGCAACCTCAGACGCAGGGCCCTCGATCCCGCCCGAGCTGCGGTAATCCGCTCTCCCGTCGCGGGCGAACAGGGCCCGATAGGCGCTCCAGTCGGCGTCGTCCACGGCCACCGCGTACTCGGTGATCAGATCGTCGATGGCCAGCCGGTCCATCACCGTCGAGAGATCCACACGCTGCGTCATCGACTCAGTCTCGGGCAGCCGCCCTCCCACGCCAAGAGCCGTACACGCCAGTCACCCGTACTCGACGCGCAAACGGCCGATCCTCGCCAACTCTCCTGCCGGTACGCCGGTACGCCGGTACGCGCCGGTACGCGGGCACGTCGGCACCGCAGCCGACGCCGCGCGCGGACCGGTCACCGCTTCACCGCGCGCAGGACCACGAACTTCGGATCGCTCGCCACGACCTCACAGCCGCCGAACAGCCGGCGCAGCCGCACGTGGTACCCGAGATGGCGGTTGCCGACGATCCACAGCTCGCCGCCGGACCGCAGGGCGCGGCGCGCCTGGCCGAACATCCTGCGGGCCGTAGCGTCCGTGGTCGCCCGGTGCGAGTGGAACGGCGGATTGCAGAGCACCAGATCGACCGAGCCGTCCGGCACCCCGGCGAGCCCGTCGCCCACCGTGAACTCGGCCTTCTCGCCGGAGGCGACGTTGTCGCGGTAGGTCGCCTCCGCCGACGCCACCGCCGAGAACGATTCGTCGATGAAGATCACCGAAGCCCGCGGATTGGCGAGCGCCACCGCCGTGCCGACGACGCCGTTGCCGCACCCGAGGTCCACCACGCGCTCCGGGCCCCGGCTCTCCGGGAGGCTGCGCAGGAAGAACCTGGTGCCGATGTCGAGCCGGTCGGCGCAGAAGATGCCCGCGTGGTTGGTCACGGTCCGGCCCGAGAGCGTTCCGATGCCCTCGGGCAGCGCGTAGCGCAGCGGCCAGGGGCTGGGCGTGGGGCTGATCGAAGGGTCGGGCGCGGCGAAGATCAGCCGGGCCTTCCGCACCGCCCGCGATGTCCGCGTCGGCCCGATGAAGCGCTCGAACAGTCTCAGCGTCGAGGTGTGGATCTCACTGACCATCCCGGCGCCGATGACGACGGTCTCCGCGCGCACGGCGGGCGCGAGCCGCCGCAACTGGTCCTCCAGCAGCGCCAGGCTCTTCGGCACCCGTACGAGCAGGACGTCGATCCGCTCCGGAGCGGCGTCGCGGGCGGAGAGCAACCGTACCGAGTCGGCCCCGATCCCGTTGCGGGCCAGATTCGACCGGGTCGCCTCCTGGGTCAGGAAGGAGTCGGTGATCTGTACGGGGCTGTGCGCGGCCAGCGACACGGCCAGCGCCCCCCACCGGTCCCCGACGACGACCAGCGAACCGGACAGGTCCACCGGCCCGGACGGACCGGGGGCGGGCCCGGATGGCTCCGGTGACGCGGATGCCTCCGGTGAACCGGACGGACCGGGGGCGGGCCCGGAGGAATCAGGGGCCGGTCCGCTCAGCTCCCTCAGCAGATACTCGTCGGCGGCGTCCCAGGCGCGGAGGGGATCGCGGGGGTCCTCGGGAGAGCGGGCGAGCGCGAAGTCGCCCCATGACGTGGTCAGACGGTTCATCGTGCAGTCAGGCTAGCCGAGCCCCGGCAGCGCTCCACGCCGTCCTCCGGGAGGCCGTGATCCGAGTACCGGGCCGTGGCCCGGCGCGCCGCTCATGACAGGGCGGTGTCCCGCGCCCGGCGGGGCGAGCCGCTCAGGCGGCCCGCCCGACGTGCTCCAGCGCCGTCGCCCACCTCAGTACCAGCGCCTCGTACTCCGGCCGCCTCTCGTCGGGCAGCCGACCATCGGCCCACAGCTCGCGGATACGGGCGTTCAGCTCGGCCGCGGTCAGCGGCGGCGAGGCGGGCACAGCAGTCTCTGACTCGCGTGGAAGGGGGGACATGCGTCCAGGTTACGGCCTCGGCACAGGACCGGAACCCCTCGTGCGGGCCGGGGCGGACGTCTGCGGCCCGCACGAGGGGTTCCGGGCTCCGTCCCCGGCCGGGGTGAACAGGGCGGTTCCCGGAATCACGCCGTGGACGACGGGCCGATGTCGGCCCCTTCGCCGTGACGAACTTCATGATGCGCGCCCGCGTCCCGCGTCCCCGTGCACCGGCCGTCCCGCGGGCGGACGGCCACGCCGGGCCGACCGGTTCCCGCGCATCACGCCGTCAGTGCCCGGATTCACCCGCGTGCGGGCTCAGCGTGTCCGTGCCGACCAGGATGAACAGCGCGATTCCCAGGAGCACGCGGTAGATGACGAAGGGCATGAAGCTCTTCGTCGTGATGAACTTCATGAACCACGCGATGACCGCGTACCCCACGGCGAAGGCGACGACCGTGGCGAAGATGGTCGGCCCCCAGGACATATGCCCCTCGCCCGCGTCCTTGAGTTCGTACGCGCCGGAGGCGAGCACCGCCGGGATCGCCAGCAGGAACGAGTAGCGGGCCGCGGCCTCACGGGTGTAGCCCATCAGCAGGCCACCGCTGATCGTGGCACCGGAGCGGGAGACTCCGGGGACCAGGGCCATCGCCTGGCAGAAGCCGTAGATGAGACCGTCCTTGACGCTCAGATCCTTGAGCGTCTTCCGTTCCCTCACCGCCCGGTGCTTGCCGCCCGTCTCGTCGCGGGCGGCCAGTCGGTCGGCGATGCCGAGGACGATGCCCATGACGATCAGCGTCGTCGCGATGAGACGCAGATCGCGGAACGGGCCCTCGATCTGGTCCTTGAGGGTGATGCCCAGTACGCCGATGGGGATCGAGCCGACGATCACGAGCCAGCCCATCTGGGCGTCGTGGTCACCGCGCATCGATTTGTCGGTGAGCGAGCGGAACCAGGCGGAGACGATCCGGGCGATGTCCTTGCGGAAGTAGATCAGGACGGCGGTCTCGGTGCCGATCTGGGTGATCGCGGTGAACGCCGCGCCCGGATCGTGCCACCCCGCGAACGCGGCCGTGAGCCGCAGATGAGCGCTGGAGGAGATGGGCAGGAATTCGGTCAGCCCCTGGACGAGCCCGAGGATGAAGGATTCAAACCAAGACATGAAGAGCTACGCCACCCAAGAGATGATCATGATCTGACGGTGCGTGGGATTCCCGATCACGCGCCGGTTCCGAGGAAGCGTAGCGTCCTCGGGTGACGTCCGGCGCCATGGGTCCGCAGGCCGGAGGGGATCGTTCCTGCGGCCGGAAACGGCCCCGGCGCGGGCCCGGTGACGCCGGGCGGGTCAATTGCCGCGCAGCCGGTGCCGCTTGCGCCAGGCGACCACGGCCGCGATGAGCCCGGTCACCACGATGAAGCCCGTCGAGATCAGGAAGGCGGGAGACGTCGGCGAACTCGCCCGGCTGCCCGCGATGACGTACGCCGCCGTGTTGGGGATCGAACCCAGGGCCGTGGCCAGCAGAAACGGCGTGTATCCCATACGGGAGACGGCCGCGCAGTAGTTGGCCGCGGCGAACGGGAGGCCGGGGAAGAGCCGGATCGCCAGCATCGACCGGAAACCGTGGGCGCTCAGCTGATGGTCGGCCGCCGCCAGCCAGCGGCCCCTCAGCAGCGGGCGCAGCGCGTCCTGCCCCAGCAGCCTGCCGAGAGTGAAGGCGATTCCCGCGCCCAGAACGGTTCCGGCCAGCGCCGAGACCAGTCCCACCTGTGAGCCGAAGAGCGCCCCCGCCGCCAGATTGAGCAGGGGACGCGGTACGAAGGCCGCGGTGCACACCCCGTATCCGACGGCGAAGAGCACCACCGCGGCCGCACCGCTCAACTGGAGCGGCGGCCGCCCCTCCGAGAGCAGCCGCTGTGGCTCGTAGAGCAGTACCAGCGCCCCTGCCGCGGCCAGCATCAGCGCGAGCAGGGACAGCCGGGACCACGGTGAGAGCAACGCCTGGGCACAGCGGACGGCGAGCGGGGCGGAGGGCCTGGCGAGGGGCTCGAACATCCGGGGAGACTAACCGACAAGGAGAGGTGATCGCCGTAATCTGGGCCTCATGACTCCCGTGAGGACCCCCGCCGCACCGGACGGCGTACTCGCCGACACGGTCCTGAAACGGCTCACCGAGGTCTATCCGACACGGGCCGATCCGGTACGGGCCGAGAGCGCCGCCGCGTACATGAAGGGCATCGCGCCCTTCATCGGCCTCTACACCCGCGACCGCCGGGCCCTGTCCCGTACCGTGCTCGCCGGTCTCCCGGCCCCCGCCGAAGCGGACTGCGCCGCGATCGCCCTGCGCTGCTGGGAACTGCCCGAGCGGGAGTACCACTACTTCGCCGTCGACTATCTGGCCCGGTACGCCGGGCGCTGCTCCTCCGGATTCCTGCCCGTCGCCCGGCATCTCGTCGCCACGGTCTCCTGGTGGGACACCGTCGACGCGATCGCCGCGCATGTCGTCGGTCCGCTGGTGGCCGCCGACGGGGAGCTGACCTCCGCCATGGACGAGTGGATCGAGGACGACGACCTGTGGGTCGCGCGCACGGCCCTGCTGCACCAGCTCCGGTACAAGTCGGCGACGGACTCCGAACGGTTGTTCCGCTACTGCCTGCGGCAGGCCGGCCATCCGGACTTCTTCATCCGCAAGGCGATCGGGTGGAGCCTGCGGGAGTACGCGAAGACCGACCCCGACGCGGTACGGGAGTTCGTGGACTCGGCGCGGGACCGGCTCTCGCCGCTGTCCGTCCGCGAGGCGCTCAAGAACCTCGGGCCGTAGCGCCTTCCGGCCGGATGGGGCTGCCGGTCGGCCCGCGGTGTCCGGTGCGGTGTCCGTCGCCGGGCGGAGATTCGCCTCTCGTACGCGGTCGTCTGTGGTCGTCTGCGGTCGTATTCGCGCGCTCCGGTGACGCCGGGTGGGGGATGCTGCCCCGGCCGCCGGGCCGAGGGGAGTCGGCCGTCGCGGGCCGGTGAACGCCTCCGGTCGCGGCACCGGTTGATTCCCGGCGCCGGCGGACGATCCGTCACGACGCGGTCCGGCTCTTCGCACCGCTCCCCGCCCGACTCACCGACGGAAAACCGTTCGACGCCCGCCGGGCGGGTCGCTCATCATGGTCCACATGTTCCGGTACGCCTTCCTCTCAGCGCAGCCCGCGGTCGCGGGCACGCCGAAGGCTGCCGCATTCCTCGCAGCGGACATCGCGGCGGCGGTCGCCGCGTCCGTCGCCGCCGCCGTTGCCGTCGCCTCGGCGGCGGCCGCCGCGCCCGTCGACGGCGCCCGAAGCTGACCCTTCCCGGATCGTCCGGTGGGACCCCGCAGGGGGAGGGTCGGCAAGACCCGGGGGTCCTCACCACATCGCGACGTTCGAGGAAGAACACACCATGCCCAAGACGGCGTACGTGCGGACCAAGCCGCACCTCAACATCGGCACCATGGGGCACGTCGACCACGGGAAGACAACCCTCACCGCCGCCATCACCAAGGTGCTCAGCGGGCGGGGGAACGGCGTGTTCGTGCCGTTCGACCGGATCGACAAGGCCCCGGAGGAGGCGCAGCGGGGGATCACCATCAACATCGCGCACGTCGAGTACGAGACCGACACCCGCCACTACGCGCATGTCGACATGCCCGGACACGCGGATTATGTGAAGAACATGGTCACCGGCGCGGCGCAGCTCGACGGGGCGATCCTCGTCGTCTCCGCGCTCGACGGGATCATGCCGCAGACGGCCGAGCACGTCCTGCTCGCCCGCCAGGTCGGTGTGGACCACGTCGTGGTCGCGCTCAACAAGGCCGACGCCGGCGACGAGGAGTTGACCGACCTGGTGGAGCTGGAGGTCCGCGAACTGCTCACCGCGCACGGGTACGGCGGTGACACGGCCCCGGTCGTCCGGGTCTCGGGGCTCAAGGCGCTGGAGGGCGACCCGCGCTGGACCTCGGCGATCGAGGCGTTGCTCGACGCGGTCGACACCTATGTGCCGGTGCCGGTCAGGTACACCGACGCGCCGTTCCTGCTGCCGGTGGAGAACGTGCTCACCATCACCGGCCGGGGCACCGTGGTCACAGGTGCCGTCGAGCGCGGCACCGTCCGCGTCGGCGACCGTGTGCAGGTCCTGGGCGCGGACGCCGAGACCGTCGTGACCGGTCTGGAGACTTTCGGCAAGCCGATGGAGTCCGCCGAGGCCGGTGACAGTGTCGCGCTGCTGCTGCGCGGGCTTCCCCGTGACGCGGTCCGGCGCGGACATGTGGTGGCCGCGCCGGGAAGCGTGACGCCGAGCCGGCGGTTCACCGCGCAGGTGTATGTCCTCTCCGGCCGCGAAGGCGGTCGTACGACCCCGATCTCCACCGGGTACCGGCCGCAGTTCTACATCCGGACCGCGGACGTCGTCGGGGATGTCGACCTCGGCGAGCGGGGCGTCGCCCGGCCCGGTGACACGGTCACCATGACCGTGGAGCTGGGCCGTGACATCCCGCTGGAGCCGGGACTCGGCTTCGCGATCCGTGAGGGCGGCCGTACGGTCGGCGCCGGCACGGTCACGGAGCTGGCCTGACGGGCCTGTGACGCTGTGCGCCCGCCTCCCGCCGGAGGCGGGCGCACTCACCGTTCCGGCGAACCGCGCCCTGCACAATGGGACCGTGGACGAGCAGCCCCTCCCCGAACCGCAGGCAGAACCGCAAGCCGAGCCGATAGCCGAGCCGACGGCGGAGCCCGTTCCCGTCGTCCGGCGCGTGGATCACGGCACCGCCAAGCTGATGCCCGACATCGACCGGGCGCGGGCCTGGCTGCTCACCGTCGACGGCGCTCCGCAGTCGTATGTGGATCTGGACGAGCCCACGCATGTGGAGTTCGAGTACGCCCGAAGGCTCGCCCACCTCGTCGACGGCCACGCCCCGGACGGCGCTCCGCTCGATGTGCTGCACCTCGGGGGCGGGGCGCTGACCCTGCCCCGCTATGTGGCCGCGACGCGGCCGGGCTCCCGGCAGAGCGTCGTGGAGGCCGATCACGGACTGCTCGCGCTGGTCCTGGAACGGTTGCCGCTGCCCGCGGACTCCGGGATCGAGGTGCACACCGCCGATGCCCGTGCCTGGGTCGAGGCGGCGCCCGACGACTGCGCGGATCTGGCGATCGCCGATGTCTTCGGAGGCTCGCGGATCCCCGCCCACCTCACCTCGATCGAGTACGCGCGCGCGGCGGAACGCGTCCTGCGGCCGGGCGGCGTCTACGCCGCCAACCTGGCCGACAGCGCGCCGTTCGCCTTTCTCCGCTCCCAGCTGGCCACCTTCGCGGCGGTTTTCGGGGAACTCGCGGTAATCGCCGAACCGGCCGTGCTCCGGGGGCGGCGCTTCGGCAACGCCCTGCTGCTCGCCTCGCACGCGCCCATCGACACCGCCGCCCTCGCCCGCCGCACCGCGGCGGACGCCTTCCCCGCCCGTGTGGAGCACGGCCCGGCGCTGGCCCGGCTCATCGGAGGCGCGACCGCGGTCGGCGACCGGGACGCCCAGGCGTCACCCGAGCCGCCCGACGGCGCCTTCGGCATCGGGTGAGGTTCAGGCCGACCGCGCCCGCACGGGTCGACGGCTTGGCCAACGGCCTGGACGGGAGCTTCGAGGACGGACGGCTCGGACGGTGCCGGTCGGTCCGCCGGTCGGCACCGCCGGTCCGTCCGCGGCTCGGGCCGAGGTCTCGGGCTGTCGTCTCCCGGGTGAGGCCCGACCGGCGAGCGGTGGCACGCGGACCGTCCCGCTGCCGGGCGACCCGGCCGAACGGAGTGCGAGCCGACGGCGGGCACCGGGCCGAAGCCCGGCGGCCCGCGGGTCAGTTCGTCGGCTTGTCCCCGGACAGTCGCAGGGTGCTCAGGATCTGCCGGATGGTGGCATCCGGCACCTCTTCCTTCACGCCCTTGTCGGCGTACAGCACCCAGGACCTGAACTCGCCCGTCGGGTCCTTGAAGCTGAACGCGACCGCCTTGCCGTCGGTGTCGCACTTCCCGGTCTTCTTCACTCCGACCGCGGTCGCCGTCGACATACTGCCGCTCAGCCCCGACTTGGTGGTGTACGGCGTGGCCTTGACGACCTTGACCGTGCCCTTGGGCTCCTCCTGCGCGTAACCGGCCCAAGCCCAGTTGCCCGCCTCGTTGTACGCGGCCGTCTCGCTGTCCTTGGCGCCCCTGCCGCCCTTGGTGCCGACCGCCGCGAGGCCCGAGGTCTCCTGATTCCCGTCCCCGTCGGTGTCCTGGGAGCACCACTCGGATTTGAAGTACGCCGGGGCGGACATGGCGACGACGGGCGAACCGTCGCCCTTCTCGGCGTTCTCGAAGCCCGTGCTCACACCCGAGCTCGCGACCTCCCACTCCGGCGGAACGTCGAACAGCGTGCCGTGTTTGGGGTTGGTGACGACTTTCCAGCCCGCGATCGTCGGCTTGGCGTCCTCCTGGCCGCGCGGGTTCTCCACCGACGGTGAGGCCCCGCCCGGTGCCTGCGACGGGGACTGGGCCTCGGACCCCGCCGGGGACGACGGGGAGACCTTCCCGCCCTTGCCGGACGTGTTCTCGTCGTCGTCCCCGAGCACGATGACCCCGGTGACCACGGCGGTGGCGACCACGGCCGTGGCGGCGACGATCGCCACGACGGTCGTCTTCTTCTTGTCACCGGGCGGCTTCTGCCCGCCGGTCGGCTGTCCCGGCCCGGCGTACTGCGGCACGGTCGGCTGCTGGTACGGATTGGGCTGCTGGTTACCCGGCTGCTGATATCCGGGCTGCTGATAGGGATTCGGCTGCTGGTATCCCGGCTGCTGATACGGGTTCTGGTGCTGCGGGTTCTGGTGCTGCGGGTTCTCGCCCCCGGGCGGCTGCTGTCCTGGCCACATGGCCAGTAACGATAGAGGGGCGTCCCGGCGGCTGCCACGTCCGCCCGGTACGGGGGTGGCCACGACCATTACTCGCGGGTAACATCATGGGGTATGAGTACTGATCAGATGTCCGTGGGCGAGATGCTCGCCGCCACCGTCCCCATGGTCCGGACCCTCGGCCTCGAGTTCCTGGAGGCCACCCCCGAGCGCGCGGTGCTGCGCCTTCCCGACCGGACCGCGTTCCACAACCATGTCGGCGGTCCCCACGCCGGCGCGATGTTCACGCTCGCCGAGTCCGCGAGCGGCGCCATCGTCGTCGCCGCCTTCGCCGACCGGATGGACCGGGCCGTCCCGCTCACCGTGAAGGCGGACATCGCGTACAAGAAGCTGGCGATGGGCCCGGTCACCGCGACCGCGACGATCGGCCGTCCCGTCGCCGACATCCTCGCGGAACTCGACGCCGGAGGGCGTCCCGAGTTCCACGTGGACATCGAGATCCGGCGCGAGGACGGCGCGGTCACGGGCGAGATGGCCGTCATCTGGACCCTCCGTCCAGGCGCCTGAGCCCGCGGGGGATCATGGAGCGGGGAGACCGCTCCCGGACCGGGCGAACGTGAAGGAGAACGGCCATGGCGTCAGACGCGTACATCGCGGGTGTGGGCGGTACGGAACCCCGCGTCGACCCCGGCGCCTTCACCGCACCCACCTCGGTCGTCATCGGCGATGTGGCCCTGGCGGCGGGGGCCAGCGTCTGGTATCACGCCGTACTGAGGGCCGACTGCGGTCCCATCGTCATCGGCGCCGACTCCAACATCCAGGACAACTGCACGGTCCATGTGGATCCCGGCTTCCCGGTCACCGTCGGCGAGCGGGTCACGGTCGGGCACAACGCCGTACTGCACGGCTGCACCGTCGAGGACGACGTACTGGTCGGCATGGGGGCGACGGTCCTCAACGGCGCGCGCGTCGGCGCGGGTTCACTCGTCGCCGCGGGCGCGCTCGTCCCCCAGGGCATGGAGATCCCGCCCGGCTCTCTCGTCGCGGGCGTGCCCGCCAAGGTCAAGCGCCCGCTGACCGACGAGGAGCGCGAGGGCATCAGGACCAACGCCGCCATGTACCTCGAACTCGTCAAGAGCCACCGCGAGGCGCGCCGGACGGGCTGAACCGGCTCTCCGTCCCGACCGGACCCGCCGGGTTCCCCGGCCGTGCCGGACCCGCCGTACCGAACGAGTCGAGCTGCTCCGGGCCGGTCGTCGGCTGACGGCCGATACCGGTCACCGGACCGCTGCGCGGCGGCATTACGATCTCCGCCGACACCACACTGCCCACGGGGAGTCTGCGGGTGACGGTCCGCGTGGCGTACGCGTCGACCAGCCCCAGGCCCCGCCCGCAGTGCGCGTGCGCGTCCAGCGGCTCCCGCCGCCGGGTGAGGCGGTGCTTCCACCGCCCGCCGTCCCGGACCTCGGCGGTCAGCGTGTTACCCCGGACCTTGATGGCCACCGTGACCCAGCTGCTGCCGCTGTGCAGCACCACATTGCCGACCAGCTCCGTCACGATCACCGACAGCGCCTCGTGGCAGACGTCGTGCAGCCGCCAGCGGCGTGCCACCGCACCCGCGAACCGGCGCAGCGCCCGAACGGACTCCGGCGTCGCGGACATCGCGCACTGCGCCAGCCCCCTGGCCTCGTCCGCCGGCTCGGAGCCGGGGGAGGCGGGTCGGCGCGACTCCTCGGATGCGATCACGGTCGGCTCCTCCTGCCCGGGTGGCGGCCCGGACCGATGGGGCTACGCTCGCTGTCACCGCGTGCCTGGCGCAACCCGGGGAGACCGAAGTACGGATACGTAAAGAAATGAAATGCCCGGAAATGTCGAGGAGAGTGATCCGGTGACCACGCTCAGTGACGACATCTGGGAGCGCTGGCTCGCCCGGAACGTCGCGCGCGCTCCCCGGCAGCCGACGCTTCTGCTGCTGGAAGGGCGGGCCGGAACCGGCAAGAGCCGTCGGCTCGAACTGCTGCTGGAACGCTCGGAGTCCCGCCCTCGCGCACGCGTGGTGATGAGCTTCACCCCGTCCGGAGTCACCCTGGCGCACTTTCCCGTCGGCGTCGCACCGACGGAACCGAGTGCCGCCCGGCCCGCGGTGCGTACGGAACGGGCCGATGGCCGGCATCCGGTACGGGCACGCCAAGAACCGCCCGCGCCGAAGGCGTCGCCGCACCGGAGGCTGTACGAGAACGCCGACGTCGCCGCCCTCGCGGGAGACCTCGTGCCCCTGCTGGAGACCGGCGGCCCGGTGCTCCTCGTCGCCGACGACCTGCACCGGGCGGACCCGTCCGCCCGCGAACTGCTCGGCCGGGTGCTGGAAGAGCCGCCCGACGCGCTCACCGCCGTCCTCGCCTACCGCCCCGAAGAACTCGCCGAACCGGGACTCGTCCTGGGCCGGGCCATCGCCTACCCGCCCCGGCTCTCCGTACTCCGCCTCGACCTGCGGCCCCTGGACAGCGAACAGGTCCGCGACATGGTGGAGAGCCGCCTCGGCCCCGAGAGCTGCCCACCCGAACTGATCGCCCGGATCCATGAGCGGGCGGCCGGAGTGCCCCAGGTCGTCGCCGACCTGGTCCGCCAGCTGGAGGAGACCTACGGACCCCGCGAGCGGTACACGGCACGCGACGTCGACGCCACCGGCACACCCGTCCGGCTGGCCGAGCTGATCACCGGACGACTCGCCGCCCTCGCGGAAACGGAACGCGCGGTCGCCGGGGCGGCCGCCGTGCTCGACCGCCCGAGCAGCGCCGAGGACCTGTACGCCGTGGCCGGACTGCCCGCCGCCACCGGCCGGCAGGCGCTGGCCGCCGTCCTGAGAGGAGCCGTCCTCCAGGAGGACGAGGAGCCCGATCTGTACCGCTACCCGTCCCCGCTGGCCGGCGCGACGGTCTACCGGGGGATACCGGGGCCCCTCCGGCAGGAGATGCACCGCAGGGCGGCCGACGTCCTCGCCCGGCGGCAGCCGGTGGACTGGCCACGGCTCGCCGTCCACCGCCACCGCGGCGGCCGGATACCCGGCTGGCTGAAGGCGGTCGAGCACGCGGCAGGCCAGTGCGCCGACGCCGGTGAGCACCAGCGCGCGATCGACCTGCTCGAACAGGCCCTGTCCCACCCCGCGGTACCCCGTGCGACCCGCGCCAGGCTGGCCCTGCTGCTCGCCCACAGCGCGGTCCTCGGACTCCACACCGACCAGACCGTTCAGGTACTGCGCCAGATCCTCGACGAACACTCCCTGCCGTCCGCCGTACGCGGCCGGATCCGCCTCGATCTGGGCCTGGTCCTCTACAACCAGGCCGGGAAGGGCCTCCAGGGCTGGGTGGAACTGGAACAGGCGGCCGAGGAACTGGCCGAGCAGCGGCCCGCGCTCGCGGCACGGGCCATGTCCGCGCTCGCGATGCCCGTCATGTCGGCGGTGCCGCTGGAGAGCAACCTCTACTGGCTCGACCGGGTGCAGAAGATGGCCGCCCGGAGCTCCGACGACGAGGTCCGTACGACCGTCGCCGCCAACTGCGTCGCCGTACAACTGGAGACGGGCGACGCCTCGGCCTGGGAGGTACTGGACCGGCTGCGGGGCGAGGCCGGCCACCCGGAGCGGCTGCCGCATGTGGCACGGGGGCTGGTGAACGCCGCCGACGCGGCCCTGTGGCTCGGGCAGCTCCCGCGCGTCGGCGAACTGCTGGAGGAGGGCCTCGAACTGGCGGCCCGTGGCGGAGCCGCCTATGTCGAACAGGACGGCCGGGGCACCGGCCTGGTGCTGGACTGGGTGACCGGCCGCTGGGACGGACTGGCCGGCCGGGCACGCGCGTTCGTCGCGGACGCCGGTGTCATGCCGGGGCCCGCCGCCGACGCCCGGATCGTCCTCGGCCTGCTGGCGCTCGCCCAGGGGGACTGGCAGCAGATGTCGGCCTGGCTCTCCGGCGACGGGCGTCCCCTGCCGACGGGATCCCCGCTTCCGCATGTCGCAGCGGCCGCAGGGGCCCTGACCAGGACGGCGATCGCCCGCGGCGACCTGGAGAAGGCCGCCGTCGAGGCCACGGCCACCTGGGACCGGCTGCGGGAGAAAGCCGTATGGGCCTGGGCGGCCGAACTCGCCCCCTGGGCCGTCGAGGCCACCGCCAGGGCCGGACGCCATGACACGGCACGGTCGATGACCGAGGAGTTCGAGGCGGGTCTCGCGGGCCAGGAAGACACCGCGCCCTCGGCCGTCGCCGCGCTCCACTGGTGCCGCGGCCTGCTCGCCGAGACCGCGGACCGGCCCGCCGACGCCGTGCCCCACTACCGTGAGGCTTCCGCCGCGTATGCCGCCATGCCCCGGCCGTACGCCGCGATCCTCACCACCGAGGCCGCCGAAACCTGTGTCCTGGCGGCGGCAGAGCGCGAAGGCGCACGCGACGAGGGCAGGGGCGGCGAGGGCAGGGGCGGCGAGGGCACGCGCGATGAAGGCGCGACCGATGGAGGCAGGCGCGACGTGGGAACCGCCGACTCCGTCGCCGTGGCCGTGGAATCCCTCGCCACCTGCGTCGAACGGCTGATCGAGCTGGGGGCGGCCTGGGACGCGGCACGGGTGCGCGCCACCCTCCGCTCCCACCAGCCCGCCCCCGGACAGCGACCGCGCGGCCGGCCCGGCTACGGCGACCAGCTCTCCCCGCGCGAGCAGGAAGTCGTCGAACTGGCCTCCGCCGGACTGACCAACCGGGAGATCGCCGCCACCCTCCATCTGTCACCGCGCACCGTCGAACAGCATGTGTCCCGCGCCCGGCGGAAACTGGAGTCCCAGTCCCGCCAGTCGCTGAGCCGCCCCCGGCTCCACCGGACGAGCTGAATTTATTGCGTATCCGTAGATGCCCGCCACGGATGGCGCGGCACACGGTGCCGTCACTAGCGTCCACCCACCGAGAGCGGATCGCACCGTCTCCGTGCCTGCCGCTGCCCGGCACGGTGACAGGGTGCCCGCCGTCGGTGCTGTGCCCGGGGCCGGAAGACCGGGCGGGCGAGGGCCGTCTTCCCCCACCGCGGCGGCCCCGCCCGCAGAGGAGGCGAGGCCCGGCCCCGGGCACGGTGGTCCGTCAGCCGGAGCCCGCAGGGATCCGCCGACCCCGGTCCGTACGCCTCCGAGCGCGCCCCGCCGACGGGCGGCCGGTACGCCGAGTCGGGGCGGGACGCACGCACGGCACGCGTCCTGGTGGGCCTCGGTGAGGCCGGCGCCGATCCGCCCCAGCCACCCGTCGGAGTCGTCGACGCTCTCGACCACCCCGGCCGGCGGCCCGATCGCCTCTCGAGCCGAGCGCCGAGCGCCGAGCGCCGAGCGCCGAGCGCCGTGCGCCATCGCGTCGGCGGCCCCGGCCCGGAGCCGGTCGGCGACCGGACCGCGAACACCGCCTGCCCGGCCCGGCGCGCGTGAGCGCGGGCGCATCGGACCGGCGGTACGCGGTCTGTCTCCGCGCGTGAACGGTCAATAGCCTGGGGGGAGTTGTCCGACAGACTGCCGAGGGAGCCCCATGGCCACCGCACAGCAGGTACCCGACATCCTGTCGCCGGAATTCGCCGCCAACCCCTATCCGGCGTACCGCGCCATGCGGGAGCACGCCCCTCTGCTCTGGCACGAACCCACCCGGAGCTACCTCATCTCGCGCTACGACGACGTCGAGCGGGCCTTCAAGGACAAGGACTCCGTCTACACCACCGACAACTACTCCTGGCAGGTCGAGCCCGTCCACGGCAGAACGATCCTCCAGCTCAGCGGGCGCGAACACGCCGTACGGCGCGCACTCGTCGCACCCGCCTTCCGGGGCGGCGAACTCCGGGAGAAGTTCCTCCCGGTCATCGAGCGCAACGCCCGCGAACTGATAGACGCCTTCCGCCACCGGGGCGAGGCGGACCTCGTCGATGCCTTCGCCACCCGCTTCCCCGTCAACGTCATCGCCGACATGCTCGGCCTGGACAAGGCCGACCACGACCGGTTCCACCGCTGGTACTCCACCGTCATCGCCTTCCTCGGCAATCTCGCCCAGGACCCCGAGGTCACGGCGGCCGGTGAGCGCACCCGTACCGAGTTCGCCGAGTACATGTTCCCGATCATCAGGGAGCGCCGAGAGCACCTCGGCGAGGATCTGCTCTCCACGCTCTGCGCCGCCGAGATCGACGGCGTACGGATGAGCGACGAGGACATCAAGGCGTTCTGCAGTCTGCTGCTCGCCGCGGGAGGAGAGACCACCGACAAGGCGATCGCGGGCATCTTCGCCAATCTGCTGACGCACCCGGAGCAGCTCGACGCGGTACGGGAGGACCGGAGCCTCATCGACCGGGCGTTCGCCGAGACCCTGCGCTACACCCCGCCCGTTCATATGATCATGCGGCAGACCTCGGCCGAGGTCACCGTCAGCGGCGGCACCATCCCGGCCGGAGCCACGGTCACCTGTCTGATCGGAGCCGCCAACCGGGACGGGGAGCGCTACCGCGAACCCGACCGGTTCGACATCTTCCGGGACGACCTCACCACGACCACCGCGTTCTCCGCGGCGGCCGACCATCTGGCCTTCGCCCTGGGACGGCACTTCTGCGTCGGGGCGCTGCTCGCCAAGGCAGAGGTGGAGACGGGCGTCAACCAACTCCTCGACGCGATGCCGGACATGCGGCTCGCCGACGGCTTCACCCCCGAGGAACAGGGCGTGTTCACCCGCGGTCCCGTCTCCCTGCCCGTGCGCTTCACCCCCGTGACCGGCCCCGCGGCCGGCTGACGGCCGTCATGGGCGGACCCGGTCGGCCCATGACGCCCATGTCACCGTACGACCGGGGTGAAGCGCACCGGGAGGGAGGCCAGACCCCGCATCCACAGCGAAGGACGCCATGTCAGCTCGCGCGGCTCCACGGCGAGCACCACGTCCGGCAGCCGCTCCAGCAGTGTCTCGATCGCCGTGCGGGCGATGACATCGGCCAGCAGCGGTGCCGGGTAGGGACAGCGGTGCTCGCCGTTGCCGAAGGACAGATGCGCGGAGTTCTCGGCTCCGATGTGTCCCTCGGGCCAGATCTGCGGATCGGTGTTGGCGGCGGCGAGACCCAGCACCACGCAGTCGCCCGCCCGGATCCGCCGGCCCGCGAGCTGGGTGTCGCGCACGGCCCACCGCCCGATGAAGTTCTGGGTGGGCGTCTCCAGCCAGAGCACCTCGTTGAGCGCCTGGCCGACGCTCAGCCGCCCGCCGGAGACGTTCAGGGCGAATCGGTCGTCGGTCAGCAGCAGCCGCAGGGTGTTGCCGATCCAGTTGGCGGTCGGCTGCTGTGCCGCCGCGATGACCGTGATCAGATCCTGGACCAGCTCGTCGTCCGTCAGCCGGGCCGGATGCCCGAGCATCCGGGAGGTGACATCGGGACCCGGTGCGGCCCGCTTCTCCTTCACCAGCCGCTGGATGCGCTCCTGCACCCGGCCGTACGCGGAGACCGGATCGTCACCCTCGTGCGCGTCGAGGGAGATCCGCAGATCGCGCACCAGATCCTCGGTGTCGGCGCCGTCGGCCGGCATGCCGCACATCTGGACGGCGGCCCGCATCGGCAGGGCGTGCGCGTACGAGGACATCAGCTCGCCCCGCCCGCCGCCCCCGAAGCGATCGATGAGCTGGTGGGCGATCCGCCGGCTCCAGTGGCCGAGTTCGAACTGGTCGACGTCCTCCAGCGCCTCGGTGATCACGCCAGCCCGGCGCTGGTGCTCGGGCCCTTCGGTGAAGAGCACGGACGGCTGATATCCGACGAAGGGCATCAGCGGCCAGTCGGCGGGGATCGACTCCCACTGGTTCCAGCGCCGGGAGTCCCGGGCGAAGAGATCGTCGTGGCCGGTCACATAGCTGACCTCGGCGTAACCGAGTACCAGCCAGGCCGGAATGCCGCCGTCCAGCAGCACCGGCGCGACCGCTCCGTGCTTTCGCCGCATGCTGCGGTACAGCTCCGACGGGGACTGCTGGTACTCCAGACCGCTCAGCGGGATCGCGTCCGCGTGGGCCGGACAGCCCGGTCCCGGCACGGCGGCGGAACCCGGTACCGCGGTACCGGATCCGTGCGTGGAGTCGGTATCGCGCGCGGATCCGTGCGTGGGGCCGTGCGCGGATCCGGGCGTGGGGCCCTCTGCGGGTCCCGTGAGGTCGGTCATGGGGTCATCTCCCGGGACATGGCCAGTTCGCGAAGGTGTCTGACGAGGCTGATCAGCACATGCTTGCCCGACGAACGGACGCGCGCGTCGCAGTCGACCAGCGGCACATGCGGGGCCAGGGACAGCGCCTGGCGTATCTCCGCCAGCGAGAACGCGGCCGGATCGTTCGCGAACCGGTTGACCGCCACCACGAACGGCGTTCCACGGTTCTCCAGCCGGTCGATGGCGTACCAGGAATCGCTCATACGCCGAGTGTCGACCAGGACGACGGCGCCGAGCGTGCCGGCGAAGAGCCGGTCCCAGAGAAACCAGAACCGTTCCTGGCCCGGCGCCCCGAACAGATACAGGACCATACGGTCGTTGAGGCTGATCCGCCCGAAGTCGAAGGCGACGGTCGTCGTGGACTTCGTCGTGGGGCCCGCCGTCTCGTCGAGCCCCGCACCGGCCTGCGTCATCACCTCCTCGGTGCTCAGCGGCCGGATCTCGCTGACCGACTTGACCAAGGTGGTCTTGCCGACCCCGAATCCGCCCACGATCACGATCTTGAGCCCCGTCTCGACGGAGTCGACCAGGGGTGTACGGCGGGGCACTTCAGAGGTTGCGGAGTCCATGGAGCACCTCCTCCAGGAGAGCCGAGTCGGGCAGGCCGATCAGTGAGGCCGCCGCCCGAGGACGGCGTGCGGTGATACGCCCCGTCGTCAGGAGATCGCCGAGCAGGATCCGTACGACCGTGACCGGCAGCCGCAACTCCGCGGAGATCTCGACGACCGAGATCGGATGCCGGCACAGCCCAAGGATCCGCACATGCTCCGACTGCATACCCGGCGACGGCGCGCACTCGCTGACGATCAGCGTCACCAGGTCGAAGGTATCGTCCTCGACGCGGCTGCGGCCCCCGGTGACGGTGTAGAGGCGGTCGGGATCCCCCATGTCGATGGGGCGACGGGTCATGAGAACTGATTCTCCCGCGCTGTTCGCGTACGCGGCTCGGCGCGCAGATGGTCGCCGAGCTGCTCGACCAGCTCGGTCATCTGATGGCCGACGGCACCCGGATCGGCTCCGTCCTCGGCCACCACGGCCAGATGGGCGCCGTCCCCGGCCTCGACGATGAACAGCAGCCCGCCGTGGAACTCCGTCATCGAATGCCGTACGCCGCCGCTGCCGTCGCCGAACTCGACCGACGCGCCCTGGGCCAGCGCCTGGATCCCCGAGCAGATCGCGGCGAGCTGATCCGCCTGATCCAGGGTCAGCAGCGGGGTCCAGCACAGTTTCAGCCCGTCGCGGGAGAGGACCAGGGCGTGCCGGGTGCCCGGAGTGCGTTCGAGCAGACTTTCCAGCAGCCAGGTCACGCTGTTGTCGGTGGTCTCCATGGTGTGCGTGGGACGTTTGCCGTCCGGTGGTCCGGACCCGTCCCGTGCCTCCTGTCTCACGGTTCTCTTGCGTGTTCGGTCTGGTGTGGGGACGGCCCGGGCCGGTCAATTGTCTTCCGAGGACTGTCGCGGGGGCTCGTTTCCCGCGTCGGGGCGCTCGGAACGGTCCTGGCGCGAGCGGTGGAAGGCCCCGAACTGCGCCCCGGCGTCCCGCCGTCGCGGTACGCCCCGCGCGTCGGCCCCTTCGTTCTCCGTCCGTCCGCGGTCGGCGGCGGCCATGGTGCGCCCTCGCGGCCGTACGGGCAGCCCGTTCGGCGTCGCCATCCGGGGCCCGTGCGGCGACGGGAGGGACCTGACGGCAGCGGGGGGCACGGAGTCGGGCGCGGCCGGGCGGGGCTCCGGGGCGGGCGCGGTGCCGGGCGTGTCGGGTGCGCTCGCCACCGGGGCGGGGCCGACGGGGCGCGCCACCGGATCGGGCACTATCCCGCGCGACTGGTGCAGCAACTGCGGCGGGAGCAGCACCACGACCCCGGTGCCGCCACGGGAGGACGGCCGGAAGCTGACGGTCATCTGGTACTTGGCGGCCAGCAGGCCGACCACCACGAGCCCGATCCGGGTGCTGCGCAGCCGGGCGAGGTCGGTGCCGCGGCCGGACACGGCCTCCTCGGCGCGTTTCAGGGCCGCGCCGGACATCTTCAGACCGCTGTCCTCGATGGTGACGACGAGCCCGGCCGTACGCTCCTCGACGTACACGTGGACCTCGTCGATGGGCGGGGAGAAGTTCGCCGCGTTGTCGATCAGTTCGGCCAGCAGATGCATCACGCCCTCGGCGGCGTACCCGGTGACCGATGCTGTACTGGAGGAGTGCAGCCGGACCCGCCGGTAGGCGGCGATCCGGCCTACCGCGCCGCGCAGGATGCTCTCCATGCCGATCGGCTTGTTCCAGGTACGGCTGGCCCGGCCGCCCATGAGCAGCGCGAGCCGGTCGGTGAGCAGTCCCAGCTGCGAGGTGTTGTGGTCGAGCCCGAGCAGGTCCCCGAACACGTCTTCGCCATAACGATCCTGCATGTCACGTAGATCGGCGAGCATGCTCACGGCCTTCGCCTGCACCCGGCTCAGGGTCTTGGCGCTCGCTCCCATCGCGGCCGAGGCACGCCGCTCGCTGAGGGCGAACTCGCGCACCATCGAGTCCAGGATCACCCGCAGGCGGGCGTCTTCGGGCTGTTCGAGCGCGGCGAGCGCGGTGTCCGCCGAGGCGCCCGAGCGCAGCCGTTCGACCGCGGCGGGCAGAGTCACCGTGGTGAGCCGGTCCAGGTCGTCGGCGGCCCGCGCCAGCCGCTGGACCGCGGTGGTGCTCGCGGCGGTCGCCGTCCTCGCGTGGTGTTCGCTCGCGGCCAGTTCGGCGGCGAACGCCTGGAGCACCAGCCGGAGTTGGGGATCGGCCGGCCGGGGCGTGCTCGCGAGCACGTCGTCGGCGCTCTCGCCGTCGCGCAGCCGTTTGACGACGGAGGGCAGGGTGACGGTGAGCAGATGCGTGGCGTCCGCGTCGGTCGCCGCCGTCCGCGATCGCAGTGCGTGCAGTTCGGCGGTCGCGTCGGTCGCCGTGGTGCGCAGCCTGCGCGCGTTCAGCGTACTGACGACGATCGTCGTGGCCACCCACGCCCAGGCGACCGTCACGGTCACCGCGGCCCAGGCGCGGGCCGTGTCCGGAGCCGCGAAGATCGCCGCGCCGCCGACCGCCGCGGCCACCACGATCGCGGCCGGCGCAATGACCAGCGGCAACGGCCGTGGTGTTCGTATCCGGTGCGGTTTCGGTGGAACTGGCACGGACATTCGGTCCCTCGCTGCTGAGTCCGGGGAAAACCAGGGGAGTGCGGCCGGGCCGACTGCGGGCATCGGCCGAACACAGGGGCGCGCGCCGGTGGTTGACGGCGATCTTCCGCACTCGTGTCGCGCTCATGCTAGTCACGGGCCACTCCCGGTGAGCCCGGACGGGACCCACTCCCCACAGAATGGAGGACTTAGTCCCGAACTCACTGTCTCGTGTCCGGGATCGTGATAGGCAGCGAATCCCGGACGGACGGGGCAGGGTGGCTGTTCGGCGTGGTGCCGATCCTCGCGCAGGCGATCACTCAGCGCCGCGCGTGGCGAGTGCGATGGCCGAAAGTGGTTCGATCGAGCTGCAGGGCGATGCTTTCCGGCCAACTGGGCTTCGGTGCCGGTGTGGTAGGAGGTGCCTGTGGGGGGTGCGGGAGTCCGGGGCGGGGGCGGAGGCCCGTCGGGTCGGTTCCGTCCGCCGGATCCGTCGGCGCGCTCGGGTCGCCGGCCCGTCGGTCCGTCGGGTCTGTTCGGGTCTGCTTGAGTCCGCCCGGGCCGGGGAGCCGGGGTCCGAGGGCCGGGTCCGGGGGGCCGGGAACGCCGTGGGGCGAACATCACAGCGGAGCGCTGTGAAGGGCCCGGTCGCGCCCACTACCGTGAGTGGGTGCGCAAGAGCAGAAACGCGTTCTCGTTCTCGTCGCCTTCCGCCTGGTGGCGGAGGGTTCTCACCCGGATCGTCCACCGGGGCTGGCGCTGGGTGCAGAACGCGGGCGCCGTCACCGCCGAGCATCCCGGGCGGCTCCGCTTCCGGAGCCTCGGGCACGGCACCCGGCTGGCTTTTCCGCAGGGCACGGTGTTCGGCGAGCGCTGGATCGAACTGGGCGACCACTGCGTCATCGGCGAGCAGGTCACGCTCACGGCGGGCATGACGCCCGGCCTCGATCTGGGCGTCGATCCGATCCTGACCCTGGGGGACGGCGTCGTCCTGGGCCGCGGCAGCCATGTCATCGCCGATACGCGGGTGACGATCGGCTCCGACACGTACTGCGGCCCGTACGTCTACATCACCTCGACCAATCACAGCTACGACGATCCGCACCAGCCTGTGGGAAAGCAGTGGCCGCGCACCGAGCCGGTGGCCATCGGCCCCGGCTGCTGGCTGGGCACCGGAGCGGTGGTCCTGCCCGGCGCGCGCCTCGGGCGCAATGTCGTGGTCGCCGCGGGCGCGGTCGTCCGGGGGGAGGTGCCGGACCACTGTGTGGTGGCGGGCGCTCCCGCCAGGGTCGTACGGAGCTGGGACCCGGTCCGTGGCTGGGAGCCCCCGCTGCGGACGCCCAAGCCCGTGCCGATTCCGGACGGCATCACTCCGCGCGACCTGCTGGCCCTCGCCGAACCGGAGGAGAAGCCGGAGGGCTGACCGGACCCGGACGGAGCCACCCGACCGGGACGGAGCCACCCGACCGGGGCGGAGTCCTCGACCCGGACGGAGTCCTCGGGCCGCGGCGTATCCCGCCGACCCCGGCCCGCCGACGGGGCTCCGGCCGCCCGCGAGCCGACGGGTGACGTCCCGCTAACCCCCGGCCAGCAGGACCGTGCCCACCAGGGCGAGGCCCGCGCCCGCCGCCTGGACCACCCGTAGCCGTTCCTTGAGCAGGACGAACGCGGCCAGCACGGTCACCACCGGGTAGAGGTGCGCGAGGACGGCGGCGATGGTGACGGGGCCGATCCGGGCGGCGGCGGAGTAGGTGCCGTTGGCCGCCACATCCGCGAGGCCCAACAGGGCGAGCGGGACGAAGGAGCCCAGGACCACCCGCAGTCCGCCCTCCTCCGGCAGGGCCCGGCCGCCGCGCCTCACCGAGGCGTACAGCGCCGCGCCACCGACGGCCACATTGACGACCCGCTGGACGAAGAGGGCGAGGAACAGCCCGGTGAGGTTCGACGACGCCTCGGCGATCAGCGCCAGCACCGCGCCGAAGCCGAACGCGGCGGTCAGGGTGAGCGCGATCGTCTGCCGCCGCACGGGCGCCCCGCGCAGTTCCGGGCCTCCCGCGAGGACGATCCCCGCCACCGCCACGCCGATCCCCGCGACTTGCAGCAGTGCGGGCCGCTCGCCGAGGAGCAGCCCCACGCCGACGGGTACGGCGACCCCCAGTGAGCACATGGGGGAGACCACGCCCATCGGCCCCAGGGCGAGCGCCTTGTAGAAGCAGAACAGGGCCGCCGGGCCGACGGCTCCGGCCGCCACCGCGTACCAGAGCCGCGGTCCGGCCTCCTGCCATGCGCCGGTGGCGACGACGATCCCGCCGAGGACGACCGCCGCGATCGCCTGCGAGGCGACGACGACCGTGAGGGCCGGTATGCGCCGGGTCAGCAGCCCGCCGCCGAAGTCGGCCAGGCCCCAGAGAAGGGCGGTGGCCAGGGCGAAGAGTGCGACCATGGGACGACCTCGCAAGTACAGTGCGTTGAACGATGCGGTGCACCACACCGTAGTGCAAGATTTTGTACCCTGTCATTCACTTTAATGGACGGAATGTGTCGGACCTCGACCAGTTGACCCAGTCGCTCGCCCGCAATCTGAAACGCTGGCGCGGCGAGCGGGGGTTCACGCTCGACGCCCTCGCGGCCCGCGCGGGGGTAAGCCGCGGAATGATCATCCAGATCGAGCAGGCGCGTACCAACCCGAGCGTCGGAACCACGGTGAAGCTCGCCGACGCGCTCGGCATCAGCATCACCACGCTCCTGGACTACGAGCAGGGCCCGCAGGTCCGGGTCGTACCGCCGGAGCAGGCCGTGCGCATGTGGTCCACGCCCGCCGGGAGCTTCAACAAGCTGCTGATCGGGACCGAGGAGCACGGGCCGCTGGAGCTGTGGAGCTGGCTGCTGCTGCCCGGCGAGGGCAGCGAGTCCGATCCGCACCCCGGCGGAACCGTCGAGCTGATTCTCGTCGCCTCGGGCGTGCTGACACTGGTCGTGGACGGAGTGGAGCACGAGGTGCCGACGGGGGCCTCGGCCACCTTCCAGGCGAACGTCCCGCACGCCTACCGCAACGCCGGCGACGAGCCCGTCACGATGACGATGGCGGTCTCCATCCCGCCCGTGCGCTGAGCGGCGCGCGCCGACGCCATGGGCAGGTCGGTCCCAACGGCAGGGCGGCACCGGTCGGGGCGGCAAGGGCCGGGACGGATCCACCGGGCCGGATCCACCCGGCCGGGAACCCCGCCCCGGAACCGCTGTTAGCGTGACGCGTATGCACGCTCCCATCGGAACCTTCGACGATGCCCGGCCCGCGCCCGACTGCCTCGATCTGCTGACCGCCCCGGTCGCCGAGGCCGTGCGCACCTGGTCCGGCCCTGTCTCCGCCGACCAGCTCCTGTACGTCGACACCGATCCGGAGATCGCGGACACCGCCGCCTTCGTGGCACACCACGGACAGGAACTGCTGAGCCAGTCGGCGAACTGCGTCGTCGTGGCGGGCAAACGCGGCGCAGCGACCACACTCGCCGCCTGTCTCGTACCCTCCAGCGCCCGAGTGGACGTCAACGGAGCGGTGCGCAAGCAGTTGGGCGCGCGCAAGGCGTCGTTCGCGTCGATGGAGACCGCCATCGGCGAGACCGGCATGGAGTACGGCGGGATCACGCCCATCGGCCTGCCCGGCCCCTGGCCGTTGCTCGTGGACTCGGTCGTGGCGGACATGCCGTGGGTCCTCATCGGCAGCGGGCGCAGGCGCGGCAAACTCATCGTGCCCGGCAAGGCGTTCGCCGGGCTGCCGGGCGTGGTCGTCCTGGACGGGCTCGGAGTCTGAGGCTGCCTCCACGGACAGAACACCGGCCCGGAGCCGGGCGGTCAGCCCAGGCGCGGGATCTCGATGGCGGGGCAGCGGTTCATCACCATGTCGAGACCGGCCGCGCGGGTGCGTTCGTACGCGGCCTCGTCGATCACGCCGAGCTGGAACCAGACCGCCTTCGCGCCGATCGCGACGGCCTCGTCGGCGACCTGACCGGCCAGGTCGGAATTGACGAACACATCGACCACGTCGACGTCGAAGGGGATGTCCACGAGGCTCGCGTAACCCTGCTCGCCGTGGACCTGCTCGGCCTTGGGGTGGACCGGCACCACCCGCTTGCCGAACTGCTTCAGGACGCGGGCCACCCCGTACGCCGCCCGCGACTCGTTGTCGGACAGGCCGACCACCGCCCAGGTGTCGCCCGTCGAGGTCAGAATCCGGCGGACCGTCTCATCGTCTCCATACATACCCCCGACAACGGGCCGGCCGTGCGGGGCATTCCCCTCCGCAGTCCTTCGCCGGACGACGCATAGACATCTCAGGGGGCTGAGAAGTCAAGCGGATCCGCGAGTCTTGATCACTGCTGAGTCTGCTGATTGGCTGGCCGACATGACTGATCTCGGACCCGTCGCCTGGCCGCCTGCACCGATCAGGACCGAGAGGCTCGTGCTTCGTGAGCCCGAGGCCCGGGATCGTGCGGTGTTCATCGAGCTGCTGGCGTCGCCAGATGTGCACACCTACCTCGGTGGACCCCGCCCGCGTGACGAGCTTGAGCGCGAGTTGCCCGAGGTGCCCGAGCGGTGGCCGGGGAGTTTCGTCGTTGATCTCGACGGGGCGATGATCGGCCAGATCCTGCTCAGGAGAGCGCCGGCGCACCATCGCCCCGCCGCTGCGGGGAAAGCCGATCTCGGCTACCTGTTCCTGCCGCGGGCGTGGGGATTCGGGTATGCCGCCGAGGCGTGCGCCGCGGCACTTGACTGGTTCGAAAGCGTCCTTTCCGGTGAGCCGGTGGTGCTCGCCACCCAGACCGCCAACGTCGGCTCGATGCGCCTCGCGGCAAAGCTGGGGTTCACCGAAGTCGAGCGGTTCCGGGCCTGGGACGCCGATCAGTGGCTCGGCCTGCGGGCCCCCGTCGCCCCCTCCGGTTGACCTCGCGCTCGGCAGGGTGGATCTGTCGAAGTGCCGTTGTTCTCGTTGACGAAGCCGGGCAGGGGCCGCGGGTCATCCAGGCGCTGGAAGGAGTGACGCGAAGGCGCGCTGTCCGTTGAAAGCCACCCGTCGGCCCCTTGTGGGGACCAGACCGAACCGCCTACACCCTCAATTAGGCTGGCCGGATGCATGAGCGGTACCGGACGGTCGCCCACGAGGGCGTCCACGAGACAGAGATCAACAGATCGCGCTTCATCTGCGCGCTCGCACCCGCCGCGACCGAGGAGGAGGCGCGGGCGTTCATCGCCCGAGTCCGCGAGGCGCACCCGGCCGCCACGCACAACTGCTTCGCGTACGTCATCGGCGCGGACGCCTCCGTGCAGAAGGCGAGCGACGACGGCGAACCGGGCGGCACCGCCGGCGTGCCCATGCTCCAGATGCTGCTCCGCCGCGACATCCGGTACACGGTCGCCGTCGTCACCCGGTACTACGGCGGAGTGAAGCTCGGCGCGGGCGGGCTGATCAGGGCGTACGGGGGAGTGGTCGGCGAGGCGCTCGACGCGCTCGGCACCCGCACCCGGCAGCGCTTCAGGCTCGCCACCGTCACGGTCGACCACCAGCGCGCGGGCAAACTGGAGAACGATCTGCGCGCGACCGGGCGCGCCGTGCGTGACGTCCGTTACGCGGAGAGCGTCACCATCGAGATCGGGCTGCCGGACGCGGACGTCGACGCCTTCCGCGGCTGGCTGGCGGACGCCACGGCGGGAACGGCGGTGCTGGAGGTGGGCGGTGAGGCGTACGGGGACGCCTGAGCTTCCGGAATCGGCGTACGCCGCAGGTTGCGCGCACATACTGCCCGCCGGCCGCATGGGGTTCGCACGCCGTGCGGCGCCGTCGGGCCCTGACACCGGGCCACCGGATGCCGAGGCCGGGCGGGTGCGTGACCGGCCGCCGGGCCCCGTTGATCGCCGCTTGCCGTCCGCCGCGCGCCGTGACCGGTTCCAGTCCGCGACCGGTCCAGTCCGCGGTGGGGCACATCACGATCCGGATCATGTGCGGGCATCCGTGGTGAAGCGCCCCCGACGCCGGTGGCAGACTGAGGCCCGTGATGAACCAGGTACCGACCGGCGTCGGTGTCACCGGCCCCTGCCGTGATACCCGCGCCGGCTCCGTGCCGGTCACCGAGGGGGAGAGTGCGATGGTCGTGCGGGGCGGAGCGGTGTCTTGAGGTTTCTGCATACGTCGGACTGGCATTTGGGGCGTTCCTTCCACCGTGTGAGCATGCTCGACGCCCAGGCCGTGTTCCTCGACCACTTGGTGGCGACGGTGCGCGAACGCGATGTCGACGCGGTGCTGGTGGCGGGAGACCTGTACGACCGTGCCGTGCCTCCGCTCGCGGCGGTGGAGTTGTACGACAGCGCGCTGCACCGGCTCGCCGCCGAGGGCGTGCCGACCGTGATGATCTCCGGCAACCACGACTCGCCCAGGCGGCTGGGCGTCGGGGCCGGGCTCATCGACCGCGCCGGAATCCATCTGCGGACGGACCCCTCGGGGTGCGACACGCCCGTGATGCTCTCCGACGCCCACGGCGACGTCGCCTGCTACGGCCTGCCGTATCTCGAACCGGCGCTGGTCAAGGACGAGTTCAGGACGGAGAAGGCCCGCCACGAAGCCGTCGTCGGCGCCGCGATGGAGCGCATACGGGCCGACCTGGCGACCCGTCCGCCCGGTACCCGCTCCCTGGTGCTGGCTCATGCCTTCGTCGCCGGGGGCAAGGAGAGCGACAGCGAACGGGACATCACCGTCGGCGGTGTCTGCGCGGTACCTTCCGGGGTCTTCGACGGCATCGACTATGTGGCGCTCGGGCATCTGCACGGCTGCCAGACCATCACCGAACGCGTCCGCTACTCCGGATCCCCGCTCGCGTACTCCTTCTCCGAGGCCGCCCACCGCAAGACCATGTGGCTCGTCGACCTGGCCGCGGACGGCGGGATCCACGCCGAGCGCGTCGACTGCCCCGTGCCCAGGCCGCTCGCCCGGCTGCGCGGCGGCCTCGACGAACTGCTCGTCGATCCGGCGCTCGGCGTCCACGAACAGTCCTTCGTGGAGGCGACCCTCACCGACGCCGTCCGCCCGGCCGAGCCGATGACCCGTCTCACCGCGCGCTTCCCCTACACCCTGAGCCTCGTCTTCGATCCCGAGCGCGACGAGGACGACAGGGCCGCCGCCACGTACGCGCAGCGGTTGAGGGGGCGCGGCGACCAGCAGATCGCGGAGGACTTCGTGGCGCACGTCCGCGGCGGGGTCGGGCCGGACGAGCGGGAACGGGCCGTCCTGCGCGGGGCGTTCGACGAGGTGAGGGTGGCCGAGACGGTGAACGAGGGGGCGGGCAGGCGTGGCTGACGACGTAGGGGACGAGACACCCGGATCCGGGTGTCCGGCGAGTGCCGAGGGGGCCACGGGCCCCGGGGGCTCCGGCCGATTCACCGGGCTCCGCGCCCCGGACTCCACAGGCGGCCGGGGCGCTCGGGGTTCCGACGCGTCGGTGGGCGGGGTGGCCGGATGAGGCTCCACCGGCTGGCCGTGACGGCCTTCGGCCCCTTCGGGGCCGCTCAGGAGGTGGACTTCGACGCCCTGTCGGCAGACGGGATCTTCCTGCTCCACGGGCCGACGGGCGCGGGCAAGACCTCCGTGCTCGACGCGGTGTGCTTCGCGCTCTACGCGGCCGTGCCCGGCGCCCGGCAGAGTCCGGGCGCGTCGCTGCGCAGCGACCACGCCGAGGCCGGGGACTTCACCGAGGTGACCCTCGAACTGACCGTCGGCGGGCGGCGGCTGGAGATCACCCGGTGCCCCGCCCAGCCCCGCCCCAAGAAGAACGGCAAGGGCTTCACCGTCGAGCGGGCCCAGAGCAGGCTGCGTGAGTACGACGCGGAGAGCGGCGAGTGGAAGGCGCTGAGCCGGTCCCATCAGGAGATCGGTGAGGAGATCGTCCAGCTCCTGGGAATGAGCCGGGACCAGTTCTGCCAGGTCGTGCTCCTGCCGCAGGGGGACTTCGCCCGATTCCTGCGTGCCGACGCCGAGGCCCGCGGCAAGCTCCTCGGCCGCCTCTTCGACACCCGCCGCTTCGCCGCCGTCGAAGAGCGGCTCGCCGACCGGCGGCGGGCGGCCGAACAGCGGGTACGGACCGGTGACGAGCGTCTGCTCGCCGTTGCGCACAAGATGGAACAGGAAGCGGGCGCCGCGGCCGACGGCCGGCCGCTGCCCGCCCGGCAGCCAGGCGATCCGGGGCTCGCCGCCGCCGTACTGGAATGGGCGGCCGTCGCCCGCGCGGACGCGTACGAGCAACTGGCCGTCGCCGCGAGCGCCCTGTCCCTGGCGGAGGACCGGCAGTCCCACGCGCGCACCGCGCTGGACACCGCGCGCGAACGGGACGGTCTGCGACGGCGGTACGAGGACGCGCGGCGCCGACGTGCCGCGCTGGACGAGCGGCGGTCCGAGTACGAGGCGTGGCAGGACCGGCTCGACCGGGCCCGTAGAGCCGAGCGGGTGGGCCCGGCGCTGAAGCTGCGCGACGACGCCGAACGCGAGCACCACGCTGCGATCGAGGCCCACGACCGGGCCCGCGCCGGGCTGCCCAGGGACCTCATGGACGCGGGCGCGGAGCACCTCGCCGAGCTGGAGCGGCGGCTCCGCCAGGAACTGGGCGCACTGGACTCCGCGCGCAGGGCCGAGCGGCGCAGCGAGGAGATCGACCGTGAGCGCGCGGACCTGGACCGCGAGGCCCGCGAGGACGACGGCATCCTCCAGGACGCGGCGGGCTGGCTCGCCGACTGGGACGTACGTCGTCACGACCACCGGGAGCGCGTCACAGCCGCCCAGGACGCGGCCACTCGCGCCGAACACCTCGCGGGCCGGCTCGCGCCCGTCCGCGGCAGACTGCGCGCGGCCCGTGAGCGGGACCGTCTCGCCGACCGTGAACGGGAGGCCGAGGACCGCTTCCGCACCCTCCGCGACAGCGCGGGCACCGCTCGGGAGAGCTGGCTCGACCTGAAGGAACGCCGCCTGCGCGGAATCGCGGCGGAGCTGGCCACGGCCCTCGTACCCGGCGAGCCCTGCGCGGTCTGCGGCTCCGCCGACCACCCCGCGCCCGCCCGCGCGGAACAGGGCCATGTCGCGCCGGCCGAGGAGGACGCGGCCTATGACCAGTACACCCGCGCGGACGGAGCGAAGTCGCAGGCAGAACGGGAACTGGCCGTGGTGCGCGAGGCGTTGGCGGCGGCGATCCGGGAGGCGCGGCAGCCCGAGGAACAGCCCCGCGTGGAACCGCATCCCGCCGAGCCCTTGGATGAGGCGCCCGGAGCGGGTGGCTCGGGAGCGGCGTCGACCGGCGGGCCCGCGTCCGCGACCGTGGAGCGGGACCCCGACGCGTCCGAACTCAAGGCCCTCCTGGAACAGCTGGAACGCGACCACGAGGAGGCCCACCGCCTCGCCTCCGGCATGCACGCCGCCCGTGAGGCACTCGACCGTGCCGAGCGGGAGCACGAGGAGCGGGTCGTGGCACGGGAGCAGGCCGAGCGGCGGTTCGCCGGGCGCACCTCCGCACGAGAGGCGCTCGACCGGGAGCAGTCGGGTCTGACGGGTGAGCTGGAGCGAGCCCGCGGGGGCGAGCGGAGCGTCGCCGAGCACGCGGCCCGGCTGGAGCGCCGGGCGCGGGTGCTCGCCGACGCCGCCGACGCCGTACGGGCCTACGACCTGACGGCACGGCGGCTGAAGGAGGCCGACGCCGGGCTCGCCGACGCCGCGTTCCGGGCCGGGTTCGACACTCCGGGCCGCGCGGCCGAGGCCCTGCTCGACGACGCGGGGCACCGCGACCTTCAATGCCGTGTCGACGCCTGGCGGAACGAGGACGCGGCAGTCGCCGACCGGCTTGCCGAGCCGGAGACCCGTGCCGCCGCCGAGCTGCCGCCCGCCGACCCCGAAACGGCCAGGATCGCTCACGACGGCGCGGAGCGCGCCCTGCGTGCCGCCGCCGCGGCGTTCGCCGCCGCCCGCGAGCGCTCCGCCGAACTGGGACGGCTTTCGCGGGAGGCCGGCGCCGAGACCCTGCGGCTCGGCCCGCTGCGCGAGGAGTACGACCGGGTGGCCCGCCTCGCCGGCCTCACGGCGGGCACCTCCGCCGACAACGAACGCAGGATGCGCCTGGAGTCGTACGTCCTGGCCGCCCGTCTCGAGCAGGTGGCGGCGGCGGCCACCGCACGGCTGCGGCGCATGTCGGCCGGCCGGTACACCCTGGTGCACTCCGACGCCCGTTCCGGAGGCAAGCGTTCCGGGCTGGGGCTCCATGTGGTCGACGCCTGGACCGGCAGCGAGCGCGACACGGCGACCCTCTCCGGAGGCGAGACCTTTTTCGTGAGCCTCGCCCTCGCGCTCGGTCTCGCCGATGTGGTCACGGACGAGACCGGAGGCGTACGGCTGGACACCCTCTTCATCGACGAGGGCTTCGGCAGCCTGGACGAACAGACCCTGGACGAGGTTCTCGACGTGCTCGACTCGCTGCGCGAACGGGACCGCAGCGTCGGCATCGTCAGCCATGTCGCCGATCTGCGCCGCCGTATCCCCACCCAGCTCGAAGTGGTCAAGGAACGGCACGGCTCGGTCGTCCGCCTCCGTACGGCACCGCTCGGCGGCTGACCGGGCCCGACGGCTGACCGGGCCCGACGGCTGACCGGGCCCGACGGCACGGACGGCGATTCGGCGTAGGCGGGGCAGGCGGGGGAGGCGGATCGGTCGGCGCGGGAGACGGTCGGTGTGGGAGGCGCGGCAGGGCCCTGGGTGCGGGGCGCTGCCGCGCACGGGGGCGTCCGGACAAATTCATGTGACAGAGCGGCCACGGGCGACCAGACTTGGCGCCCATGCCCAAGTTCCCCCCTCCCGAGCCCGCGTCCCTGCGCCGCGATCCCCTTCCCCTGCGCGGCCGTACCGCCCTGGTGACCGGTGCGAGCCGTAGAGGAGGCATCGGTTACGCGGTGGCCCGCCGCCTCGCGGCGTACGGCGCGAGCGTCTATCTCCACCATCATGTGCCGCACGACGAGGGCATGCCCTGGGGTGCCGACCCGGACGGGCCGGAGGCCGTGGCCGACGGCGTACGAGAGGCGCTCGCCGATCCCGGCGCCCGCGTCTTCCACGGACCCGGCGATCTCTCCGACGCCGCCGCACCGGCCGCGCTCATCGCGACCGCGGCCGACGCGCTCGGCGGCCGGATCGACGTCCTCGTCGCCAACCACGCCCTCAGCGGCTACGACGGCACCCTGGACACGATCGACGCGGCCATGCTGGACGCCCACTGGGCCACCGACGCCCGTTCGGTGATGCTGCTGGTCCAGGCGTACGCACGGCTGCGGTCCGGCCTTCCGCCGCGCACCCCCGGCGGCCGGATCCTGATGATGACCTCCGGCCAGGACATCGCCGGCGGAATGCCGGGGGAGATCGCGTACGCACTGGCCAAGGGCGCGCTCGCCTCGGTCACCCGCTCCCTCGCGACCGCGCTCGCCGAACTCGCCGTGACCGTCAACACCGTCAACCCCGGCCCCGTGGACACGGACTACCTGACCGGCGACGCCTACCGGGAGGTCGCCGACCGGTTCCCGTCAGGGCGTTGGGGCATGCCCGACGACCCGGCCCGGCTGATCGCCTGGCTGGCCACGGACGAGGCGGAGTGGATCACCGGCGAGGTGGTCAACTCGGAGGGCGGCTTCCGCCGCTGAGGCCGTCGCCTGGCGGCCGGGCCCCTTCCGCGGGCCCGGCCGGCCAGCACCGCGGGGCCGACACAGGCGGCCCCGGCGCAGGAGCCGGCAGCCGGTCGCCCGACAGCCGTCACAGCACTGCCCCGGTCGCCCGACAGCCGTCACGGCACCGGCCCGGCCGCCCTCGCGCCGCTA
The DNA here is from genome assembly GCF_053600955.1 of Streptomyces sp. NPDC004838. NCBI lineage: Bacteria > Bacillati > Actinomycetota > Actinomycetes > Kitasatosporales > Streptomycetaceae > Streptomyces > Streptomyces sp. NPDC004838. Next base: position 81,044 of record NZ_JBSGAW010000020.1, read on the forward strand.
CAGCTTCGACAACTCGTCGACCAGATCGTCGAGGCCCAGCGAGCCCTGCGACAGCGCCGCCATATGCCAGGACTTGGCGTCGAACGCGTCGCCGTGGGCCTTGCGCGCGTTCTCCCGGCCGAGCAGCCAGGCCCGTTCACCGAGCTTGTAGCCGATCGCCTGGGCGGGCATCGACAGATACCGGGTCAGCTCGCTCTCGATGTAGTCGGCCGGCCGGCCGCTGTGGCCGTTGAAGAACTCCTCCGCCAGCTCGGGAGTCCACCGCTCGCCCGGATGGAACGGTGAATCCTCGGGGATCTCCAGCTCCAGATGCATGCCGATGTCCACGATCACCCGGCAGGCGCGCATCATCTGCGCGTCGAGATAGCCGAGGCGGCGCTCCGGGTCGGGCAGGAAGCCCAACTCGTCCATCAGCCGCTCCGCGTACAGCGCCCAGCCCTCCATGTTCGCGCTGACCCCGCCCACCGACGCCTGGTAGCGGGAGAGCTGGTCCGCGACGTGCACCCACTGCGCGAGCTGGAGATGGTGACCGGGCACCCCCTCGTGGTACCAGGTCGACACCAGGTCGTACACGGGGAAGCGGGTGGCGCCCATGGTCGGCAGCCAGGTCCGGCCGGGCCGGGAGAAGTCCTCGGACGGGTTGGTGTAGTACGGGGCCGCCGCGCTGCCCGCCGGAGCGATCCGGGACTCCACCCGCCGGACCGGCTCGGCCAGTTCGAAGTGGGTGCCGTCCAGCGCCTCGATGGCCTCGTCCATCAGTTCCTGGAGCCAGACGCGTACCTCTTCGACGCCCTCGATGTGGAGGCCGTGCTCGTCGAGATGCGCGAGGGCCTCCCAGGGGCCCGCACCCGGAAGGATCTTGTCCGCCTCGGCCTTCATCTCGGCGAGCAGCCGGTGGTACTCCGACCAGCCGTACGCGTACGCCTCGTCGAGATCGAGATCGGTGCCGTTGTAATACCGCGACCAGCGGGCGTAGCGCTCACGGCCCACGGTGTCGGCCGCCCCCGCGATCGCGGGGGCATACACATCGCGCATCCAGTCCCGCAGACCGGCCAGTGCGGCGGTGGCGACACCGGCCGCCGCGTCGAGTTCGCCGCGCAGGGACTCGGGGCCGTCCGCGACGAAGTCCGCGAACCAGCTGCGGTCCGTGCCGATCCACTCGGTCATCTGGCCGATGTTGGTCCGGGTGGCCCGCGGGCCGCCGAAGAGCCTGCGCTCCAGGCCGAGCGCCAGGGAGGCGCGGTAGCCCTCCAGCGCGGCCGGCACGGCACGAAGCCGCCGGGCGATGGCCGCCCAGTCCTCCTCGGTCTCCGCCGGAGTCACCGTGAAGACCTCGCGGACCGTGTGCACGGGCGAGTGCAGGTTGCTCACCGTGCGCAATCCCTCGTCCGCGTCGTGCACGGCGAGTTCGGCCGTCAGTCGCTCCCGCAGCAACCGGCCGCAGCGCCTCTCGGCGTCACTCCCGGCACCGGGCAGCTTCTCGGCCACGTCGAGCCGGGAGAGCGTTTCCCGGGCGAGGGCGGCGAGCTCTTCCTGGCCGGCGGGGGAGTAGTCGGGGAGCCGTCCCGAACTCTCCTTGACGCCGAGGTAGGTGCCGGTGGTCGGATCGAGTTCGATGAGCGCGTCGACATAGGCGTCGGCGACCTGACGGGGTAGCTGGTCGCTGGAGAAAACTGACATGCACACATCCTCTATGAGTAGCGGGCTCCGCGTCACCATGGTCGTGGATCGGGCATCCTGGTGTCGGCCGATGGCTGGTCATCGGCCGATTGACGGTTGACGCGGGCGGCGGATCCATGGCGTGACGGCCCCGCGCCTTCCGGCCCGCGGTCGGCGGCCCGCGACCGGTGGCCTGAAGTCGGCGGTCCGGAGGCGGCGGCCCGGGGCCGTGTTCCGGAGGCGGTGGCCCGCAGGCCGTACTTCGGAGGCGGCGGTCGGCGGTCCGCGGTCCTTGGGGGCATCGTCCGGCGGTCAGCGGGACGAGGGCGTCCGGTCGCCCTTCGCCGGAGGCAGCAGCGGTCCGCACTCCCACTGCTGGAAGATCAACCGCGTCTCCACCCGGGCGACTTCACGCCGCGAGGTGAACTCGTCCACCACCAGGCGCTGTAGATCGGCCGTGTCCGCCACGGCCACATGGACCAGATAGTCGTCCGGCCCGGTGAGATGGAACAGCGCCCGCGACTCGGGCAGCGCTCGGATCCGTTCCACGAACGTACCGATCAGCTCCCTGCGGTGCGGACGCACCTGCACCGACAGCAGCGCCTGCAGTCCCCGGCCGAGCCGCGCCGGATCCAGGGCCAGCCGGTGTCCGAGGATGACTCCCGAGCGGCGCAGCCGCGTCACCCGGTCGAGACAGGTGGACGGTGCCACTCCGATTTCCGCGGCGAGTTCCCGGTACGTCGTCCGGGCGTCGTTCTGCAACAGACGGAGTATTCGCAGGTCCACCGGATCAAGGGCGACGGATTCGGTCATTCGCCGAACGTAACACGGCGACGGACCGCTACCTTCCGGTACGTGTTCACCCTGCGGACATGGAGAAAGCAGCCTTCGCCGCTCCCGTACCGCGGGCGCTGGCCACCGAAGCGGTCCACGCCGGACGCGAGGATCTCGCCCAGCTCGGTCTGCACGCCCCGCCGCTGGACCTGTCCACCACCTATCCGTCCTACGACGCCGCGGCCGAGGCCGAGCGGATCGACTCCTTCGCCGCCACCGGCGCGCGACTGGAGGGCCCGCCCGTCTACGCCCGGCTCGACAACCCGACCAACGCGCGATTCGAAGCCGCGCTCGCCCGGCTCGAAGGGGCCGAGGACGCGGTGGCCTTCGCCAGCGGAATGGCGGCGCTCACCGCCGTGCTGCTGGTTCGGGCGAGCGAGGGACTGCGCCATGTCATCGCCGTCCGCCCGCTGTACGGATGCAGCGACCACCTTCTTGCCGCGGGACTGCTGGGAACCGAGGTGACCTGGACGGACCCGGCCGGGATCGAGGCGGCGATACGCCCGGACACCGGGCTGGTCATGGTCGAGACACCGGCCAACCCCACCCTCGCCGAAGTCGATCTCGACGCTGTACGGCACGCCTGCGGCTCGGTGCCGCTGCTCGTCGACAACACCTTCGCCACGCCCGTGCTCCAGCGTCCGCTGGAGCACGGCGCGCGGATCGTGCTGCACAGCGCGACCAAGTATCTGGGCGGTCACGGCGATGTGATGGGCGGAGTCGTCGCCTGCGACGCCGAGTTCGCGGGCCGGCTGCGCCAGGTCCGCTTCGCGACCGGGGGCGTACTGCACCCGATGGCCGGATACATGCTGCTGCGTGGCATCTCCACCCTGCCGGTACGGGTCAGGGCCGCTTCCGCGACGGCCGCCGAACTGGCCTCCCGGCTCGCCGCCGATCCGCGGATCGCGCGAGTGCACTATCCGCGGATCGGCGGGGCGATGGTCTCCTTCGAGGTGCACGGCGATCCCCACCGGGTCATCGCCGGGGTGCGCCTCATCACCCCGGCGGTCAGTCTCGGCAGCGTCGACACCCTGATCCAGCACCCGGCGTCGATCAGCCATCGCATCGTGGACGAGGCCGACCGGCGCTCGGCGGGCGTCGGTGAGCGCTTGCTGCGGCTCTCCGTGGGGCTGGAGGACGTCGAGGATCTCTGGCTCGACCTCGATGCCGCTCTCGATGCCTCCGCTGACGCCTCCCTCGGCGCCGCACCGGGCGTGGAACCGGGCGTGGAACCGGGCGTGGAACCGGGCGTGGAACCGGGCGTGGGATCGGGGGAGGGGCAGCGGGAGACCGATCGGGTGCTCGCCCCGGCCGGCCGGGGATCCGGCGGCCCCGGCCACCGCGGCCGGGGTCCGCACGAGACCGTTCCGGGCTACGACGAGCCGTAGCCCGCGGGTGGCCGGGTGCTCAGCGCCCGGCCTGCTCGAACCGGGCAGGGAGATCCGCTTCCGCCCCGCCCAGTCGGGCTGTGATCACCAGAGTGCCCTCCTCGATCTGGTAGTCGAGGGGGAGACCGAGGCCGCGCATCGCGGCCACCATGCCGGTGTTGGACGACTGCGTCACGGCGTACACGCTCCGGCAGCCGGTCTCCTCGGCGAGTGCGACCAGTCGTCGCAGCAGCTCGGAGCCGATGCCCCGGCGCTGCCAGTCGTCCTCGACGAGCAGCGCGACCTCGGTCTCCTCCCCGTCCCAGAGCAGATGGCCGAGTCCGACGAGCCGGCCGGAGGCCGTCTGCACGGCGAGGGTACGGCCGTAGCGCGGGCTGAGCAGATGGTCGAGATAGCGGTGCGCGTCGCCGACCGGGCCGTGGTAGCGCCGTTGCAGAGTCCGCGCCGAGCAGCGGTCGTGCATGGCTTTCGCCGCCTCGGCATCGCTCCGGTCGGCTCGGCGGACGGTGATCGCATTCCCCTCGGGAAGCGTGAGGACGTCCTGGCCGCGCGGGATACGGGGGCCGAGCCTGGCGTCCAGCTCCACCAGCGCCCGCGCCCGCGCGAACTCCGTGGGGGTGAAGGGGAGATACGGCCGCTCGATCGTGATCGCGCCGCCACCGGGATCACGCAGCCGCATGACCGTGTCCTCCAGTACGCCTTCCACGGGCGGAAGGTCCCCGGTCGGGCGACCGGTGGGGGAGACGGCCGGCAGCGAGTGGATGGTGCAGCGCCCGAGCAACTGGCGCAGCGCGAGCGGAAGCTCCGCGGCGTCCAGTGCCGTACGGGTGGCGAGTGAGAGCACTCGGGTCGGAGCGTCGACCAGGTCGTGGGCGTCGGCGCGCTCGGACCAGGTGCCGCTGCCGCCCGCGGCGGAGACCTCCCGGTTCAGCCGCCCGATCTGGAGGGAGGCGGGGGCGCGCAGCAGGAACTCGTCGACTGTCCCCTCGGCCAGCGGATGCGTCTGGAGGGTCAGTATGTCGACGCCGAGTTCGGCGAACGCGGCGCAGAGCGCGGCCAGGCTGCCGGGCTCGTCCCGGACGGTGGTCCGCATCCGCCAGAGCACCGTCTCGTACGGCTCCCCGTCGGCGCGCGCGGGAGCCTCGGCGCCGTCCGTGCGGCCGTCGCCGCCCTCGGCGCTCTCCCCGTCGCCCGTACCATCGACGCTTTCGGTGTGGTGGAGGGCGGGGCCGGTGGTATCGGTGGCACCGGTCGGAGGGGCATGGCCGTGGCGCCGTGCCCACCAGATGTGGAACGCGGCGGTGGCGACGAACGCCAGCGCCGCGGCGATGAGCAGATACGGACCGTCGGGGGTGTGCCCGATCAGGTTGGCGACGACGTCGGCGACCGCCACCGCCGTGAACACGGCCGCTAGTTCGACGAGGTCCCGCCGCCAGTGGTGCGGGCGGCGGGCGCGTCTCGCGGATGTCACATCAGTCATGACTCCACTGTGTCCGGGGCGTGTTGCGCGGTCGCGAACGATGTGTGACTGATGGGTAAAGCTATATCTGGGCGGCTATGGGCGTTTTCAGGCCATTTTTTGGGTGGGGGGCGTCGGCTCCCCGGCGCAGCGCCGTCAGCAGCCGGGACGCCTGCGCCACCGCCTGGGACGTTCCCCGCCGTCCCGCCAGCTCCGCCAGGCCGGGTATGCCGCAGTCCGCTTCGCCGTCCGTCCCGGGGACGGGTCTCGGGCCGTCGGCGACTGTCGAACCGCCGCCTGCCGGAGGTGTGTCCGTGAGACCGGCCGCCGGTGCGTCGGTGTCCATCGGGCTGCTGTCCGTGGGGCCGGTGTCCGTGGAACCGCTGTCCGAAGGGTTGTTGTCCGTCGGGTCGGCGGCCGGATGGGGAATCGCGGCCCGAGTGGCCTGAATTGTACGAGCGGTCTGAGCCGTCTCGGCCGACTGAGCCGTCCGAGCGGCTGGAACCGCCGAGCCGCCGCACCGCTCGACGCAGTCCGCCGCCACCGCCAGGATCTCCCCGAGCCCCCGCGTCGGCGTCCCCGCTCTGAGCAGCCGGGGCAGCGCGACGGCGAGTACGGACCAGGTGGTCCCATACGCCCCTGTCGCCGCCGCCGTACGCAGGGCTTCCGCGAGGCGGTTGGTCTTCACCTTGCCGTGGCCGGTCAGCTCGGCCAGTTCATGGCCGAGCCGCGCCGTGTCCAGCTGTCCTCGGGCGGCCAGCACGAGCAGGGCGTCGACCGCCGCCAGCCGGTCGTCCGCATGGCGGTCTCCCAAGCCGACGGCCAGCGCCCGGTGCAGCGCCGGGCCCGCGGGCCCGGCCGGGGATTCGGCCTCGGCGAGCGACACCAGAGATCTGGTCACGCCCCGCTGTCCATCGGCCGCGGCCATCAGGAGTCCGGGCAGCATCCACGCGGCGAGCGCCTCACGGTCATGCGGCAGCACCGCGCGCCAGTCAGGGGCCCAGTCCGCCCAGTGGAAACAGTGCGGATGCGCTTCGAGGGCCCGGCCCAGCCAGTGGAAGGACTTGGGGAAGTCGCGCTGTATCGCCACCCGTTCGCGCGCGTCCCGCAGTCGGTGCCTCGTGTTCCGGGCTCCGCGCCGCACCAGTGAGGCCCCGTCGTCCTCGGGCTCGGGCTCGCCGCCGGTCCGCAGCACCCGGATCTCAGGAGCCTCGCCGGTGAGCCAGGCGGCGAGCCGGTCGCCTTCCCTGGTGCCCAGACGGGCCGCCGCCGCTGCCGCGTCCGACGCCGGCCCGTCCCCGCCTCGCTCGACCCGCAGCAGCGCCTGCCCGAAGTCCACGGGCGCGGGTACCGATCCGAGCCGCTGATACTCCCGGAGCCGCTCCACCAGCACGTCCGGCTCCAACGCCCCGGTGTGCCGGGTCGGGGCGGCGAGGAGGAACGGCAGCGGATCGGTCCGCAATCGGAACGCGGCCTCCCAGAGCCGGGCCTTGGTGATGCCGCCGAGGGCCTGATGCGGGCAGCGGTCGGACGAGGACCGTGCCACCGCGTCGTGGAGGGTTCGGACCGACACCCGATCGATCAACGCGGCGATCACCACCGCGATACCGTTCGGGTTCCTGCCCAAGTGCCGGTCGAGGAGGCGCTCGTCGGCCGCGCTGAGCAGCCAGTGTCCGGCCACCGCCTCCCGGAGCGCGGCGGCCAGCGGTTCCGGCTCACGGTGGCCGAGACGGACCAGACCGTCCAGGACCCGCTCGAACGCATCCGACTCCTCGCGGTTTCTCAAGAGGACCACCACCTCCTCGACCAGTTCCGCGACCGAATCCGGCACCGGAGCGACCCTGCGTGGACGGGGGACGGCGGGCAGGACCTCCTCGTACGCCTCCGGCTGATCCGCAGGCAACTCGCCGAAGGTCTGCACGGCGGCCTCACGGTGCACCGGGCTCAACAGGACCGCGCTCGCCTTCAGTTCGTCGCGCAGGCCGTCGTCAACGGCGGAGAGGTGCCGGGCCACCAGCTTCAGCGCCCGCTCCTGGACCCCGATGTCCTCATGGCCGAAGGCGTCCGCGATGACCGGCAGCAGCTCCGGGGCGGTGGCGGGATCCTTGCGCAGCACCTTGCCCAGCAGCACCAACTGAGCTCGGACCAGCTTCTTCTCGGTACGGAAGAGCACGGCCCCCGACATGTCGGCGAGGGACCGGGCGGGCAGCGAACCGTTCTCGGCGAGCCTGCCCAGCACCGCTTGCGCGTGAGCGGCCACGGCGCCGCTCCCATCGGCCGCCATGCCGACCCAGTCGGAGACCCTGGCCCGCTCTTCCTCGGTGCTCAGCTCGAGGCGTCGCAACAGGGTCAGGAAGAACCTCATCTCGTTGGGCCGTCCACCGCGCAGCAGCCGTGAGACGGAGCCGTCCACGAGTGTCGACCGTTCCAGCACGCCCGTCCCCGTAAGTTCGGTGAGCACGGTGGGCCAGTGGTCGGGGACTTCGGGGTCGGAGTGCCACTGAACGTGGTCCGGGAGGCGAGGGATTTCGAAGAGCCGGGGCACGAGGACGGCCGTGTGCGGGTCCTCGCCGAGCCGACGTAGCCCGCTCTTTCCGGTGTGCGACATCCCCCTGGCCCAGGAGGAGACATAGCCGTCGCTGGTCGGCACCGGGCACCCGGACCGTTCCACCAGCTCATGGATCAGCGGATAGTCGTCCTCGACGGTCGACGCACGGGCGGCGAGACGGTGGGCGACGTCGCCGAGCCAGACGGCATCACGGCCGCTGAGGACATCCAGCAGCAGCCTGTGCGGCACGCGGCCGTTCCGTAGGTCACGGGCTCCGATCCAGGAGGCCGTGGCCGCCGCGCCGGTCTGACAGCCCGCGCCCGAGACCAGCAGCGCGGTCTGTGTCCGGGACCTCTCCCGCCAGCGGTCCGTGCCCCAGCCCCGCACTTCGGCGCGGAGTGCCCTCAACTCCGCCAGACACGCCCTGCGCTCGGCTGGAGTCAGCGGCTTCAGCAGTACCGGAACTTCATGAGCCTTCCCGCTCCGGACGGTCTCGAGCAGTTCCCGCATCACGCACCTCCCACGGCGACACGCCCGTCGGCCGACGTGTGCGAGGCCGCGGCACGCCGGGTCATGCGGACCGAGAGCGCGTGCTTGCAGGGCCCCCGCCCGCCCTGGTGCTCCGACCACCAGGCGCAGGTGCAGCGGAGCCGCCCGTCCGCTTCCCGCACCCGGTATACGCGGGTACCGGAGACGACCGACGCCGACTCACCGTCCGGCTCCAGGGTCACGGCTCCAGCCGCGGCCAGCGCACGGGCGGCCACCAGACGCGGGTTGTGCTTCTCGGCGCGGTCGGCGTCGTACGGCAGCTCACGGTGGAAGTAGGCCGCGTCCGCGACGTCGTAGCCCACCCGGCCCGCCGTGCCGAGCCGGACCAACGCCGCCCGCACCCGCTCCGCCGGCAGGCCGGACTGCGCCGCCAGCTCCGCCGGGTCGATCTGCGGCTCCCACGCCAGCAGCACCGAGATCAACTCGGCGTCCTGGACGGCCTCCTCGGTCGCCAGGGCTTCCAGCACCCCGCCCTCGCCCGAGAATCCGCGCGCGGCCTCGGGGGAGAGCGTGAGCGTGAGCCGCATGCCCGGCAGCGCCACCTCCCAGGCGGTGGAGGTCGGCCTGCCGTCGCCCGCCGCCGGGCCGTACACCCGCAGTGCCGTCGCCTGGCGGAGCACTCGCTGCAGCGCGGCCAGCCGCTCGGGACCCGGCAGACACACGGCGCCCGCGGCGGGCCGGGTGGTCGGCCTGAGCGTCCTCCCCGCCGGGACCACCCACATCGCACCCCGTGCGGCCGTGCCGGACGACCGGGGCAGCGAACGGAGGAACCGCACTGCCTCCGCGGCCGACAGCTCCGCCCGCAGGTCGAAGCCGGCCGTGGCGACCTGGGCCTCGGCGAACCCGCGCAGCCAGCGGTCCGGCAGCGGCACCTTCTTCTCCACCACCGGGCCTTCCTCTGTGGTGACCGCCATCTCTCCCGGCCCCACCCGCAGATGGAGCGGGCTGTCCCCCGTCATCCGCGACAGGGCCTCCCGCAGGGGATTGTTGACATCCACATTGGTGGTGCCGTGCCCGGTCTCCGCGCCGCCCAGGCCGTCACGGAGCACGTCCAGCCGCGCGTACACCCCACAGCAGCCGGAGAAGGACTCGAACCGCAGCCGGTCGCCGTTCCCCGTCACCACCGGATCGAGCAAGGGGCGGGGCGTCGGACGGACATAGCGGGTGGCCGCCACGTCCGCCACCGCCAGCAGACCCCGCGCGGCGGCCTGGGGCGAGGCCAGAAACCCCGAGAAGAAGGTGGGATGCGCCTGCACGCCGACAGGGGTGAGCCCGCCCGAGGTCTGAAGGCCGAGGAGCCGGCCGTCCGCCGCCGACTCAAGGGCGGACGGCCGGGCGTAGGCGAGTGACTGCACTGTTCGCGTCATGAGAAAAACCGTAGATCCCGCCTCTGACAACCGGACCGGGAATCCGGTCCGATCCGCCCCGCCACGGCGGCACTTCACCGCCCGCCACCAGGCATTTTCCTACTGATCAAGGAGTGCGTGGCGACTTCTCGCCAGCACCGGGCGACCTCGCTCGACGGTCGGGACGGTCGGTTCGAACCGGTCCGGCCGCGACCGTCCGGCATACGGGCGGACCGTCGGCCCCGCCCGACGTTCGCTCCTCAGCCCGCCGCCTCCCGCGCCAGCAGCCCCACGCCCCGCACGATGTCGGACGGCGTCAGATGGGCGTACCCGATCACCAGTCGCACACCGGGGTCCGCCACGGGCGTCTGTTCGTGATCGGTGAGCGGACCGACCGCGACCCGGGCGCGTGCCGCGCACGCCAGAAACCGTTTCTCGGGCCCATACCGCTCGGGGAGCCGCGCGATGATGTGCAGCCCGGCGGCGATACCGCTGACCTCGGTACCCGGAAAATGCTCCTCCAAGGCGCGGACCAGCACATCCCGCCGCTCGCGGTAGGCTCGCTGACAGCGCCTCAACTGGCGGTCGTAGTCGCCGCGGTCGATGAAGTGGGCCAGCAGAGCCTGATCGACCGTCGGGTTGCCGAGATCCATCGTCCGCTTCCGTTCGACGACCTCGTCCACCAGCCGACGTGGCACGAGCAGCCAGCCGAGCCGCAGGCCGGGTGCGAGCGACTTGCTCACCGAGCCGCTGTACGCGACCCGTTCCGGATCGAGCCCCTGGAGCGCGCCCACCGGCGCCCGGTCGTAGCGGAAGTCCCCGTCGTAGTCGTCCTCGAAGATCAGACCGTCCACCGACCGTGCCCAGTCGAGGAGTTCCGCACGGCGCGCTGCGGAGTAGGCGATTCCGGAGGGGAACTGATGGGCGGGCGTGGTCATCACCATCCGTACCCCGGAGCGGAGCAGCGGCTCCATCACCAGCCCTTCGCCGTCGAGCGGCAGCGCGACCGTCTCCAGTCCAACGGCGGTGAACACGGTCCGATGGCCGGGACTCCCCGGATCCTCCTGGCCGACCAACCGCTGCCCGTGCCCGTGAAGGACGGTGCCGATCAGGGTCGTCGCCTGGGTCACGCCCGAGCACACCACCAGACACTCCGGGTCGGCCACCACACCACGCCGCCGGGTGAGCAGCGACGCCAATGCGGTACGCAGCTCGGGGAGCCCGCGCGGATCGGGGTAGCCGAGCGCCCGGTGCGGCAGTCGGCCGAGCACGGCCTTCTGCGCCGCGGCCCAAGGCGCTCTGGGGAACAGCGACAGGTCGGGCGTGCCCGAGCGGAAGCTCACCTCCGCGCCGGGAGCGTGGGGCGCGAGATTCCGCGCTGTACGGGCTCCGGCGCGCGCCGCATCGCCGACCCAGGTGCCCGAGCCGCGGTTGCTGCGCAGATAGCCCTCGGCCGTCAGCTGTTCGTACGCCTCCGTGACGAGCCCGCGGGAGACGCCGAGGTCGGCGGCGAGTTCCCGGCTGGAGGGCAGACGGGTGCCCGCCGCGAGGCGGTCCGATCTGACCGCGTCCCGCAGCGCCGACTGGAGGGTCCGGCCCCGCTGCCGGGCGGGCGCGGCGGCGGCGGGCGACAGCAGCTCCCAGGAGAACCCGGCCCAGGTGCCGGAGGACCCCGGCCCCGCCGCGACCGCTCCCGCCGGACCATGCGCGGATCCGGAACCCTGACCCGTCCCGGAACCCTGACCGGAACGCGCGCCCGCTCCGGCCGAACCCGCTCCCGAGGAGCGGTCCGCTCCCTCCGGGCTCTGTGAAGTGGTCCTCGATGACGTCATAGAAGTGGACCTTAAGGGGGACCGCCCGGAACCTTAGCGTCACTGTCATGACCCGCCAGACGAACCGCACGACCCCGCGGGCGGTGCAAGGGATCCTGCTCGTCACTTTCGCCTACAGCCTTGTGGGAGCCTCTTTCACCGCCAACAGCCTCCTCGGCGACTATCCGTACGCCGGCGGCCAGGCCGTCCGGTACGCCCTCGCCTTCCTGCTCCTCCTCCCGTTGCTCGGCGGCCGGGCCGCGCTCGGCCCGCTGCGCACCCTGACCCCACGCCAGTGGGGGAGGATCGCGCTGGTCGCGGCGGTCGGCATGGTGGGCTTCAATCTGGCGATCCTCGCGGCCGAACGGACTTCCGAACCGGCTGTGCCGGGTGTGTTCGTCGGCTGTGCGCCCGTCATCGTCGCCGTGCTCGTCCCGCTGATGAGCAGCCGCCGCCCCACCCGGCCCGTCCTGATCGGAGCCCTGCTCGTCGCCGCCGGAGCCTTCACGGTCCAAGGCTGGGGCCGTACCGACACCATGGGCATCGTCTGGTCGGTCTGCGCGCTCATCGGGGAGGTCGGTTTCGCCGTCCTCGCAGGGCCGGTGCTCCGTCCACTTGGGCCGAAGCTCCTCACGGCGTGCGTCTGCGCGGTGGCGGCCGTCGAGTCCACGGTGATCGGCCTGGTCGTGGACGGCACGGAGTTCGTCCGGACGCCCGCCCAGACGGAGGCCCTGGCGCTGCTGTGGCAGGCGGCCGTGGTCACGGTCATCGGCTTCGTGACCTGGTACATGGGACTCCAGCGCATCGGCACCGAGCGCGCCACGCTGTTCACCGGGATGATCCCCGTTTCCGCCGCCCTCACCGCGCCCCTGGTCGGCGTGGGCGCCTTCGGCGCGGCCCAGGCGGCCGGGGGTGTCCTCGTCGGAGCGGGCGCCGCGCTCGGCTCCGGAGTGTTCGGCAAGGAACGGGCGGCCACCAATACATCGGTGGAGGCCGGGCCGTCAGCGGACGCCGGAACACCCGCGGCCGGCGGAGGACCGGCCGACGGCAAGGCACCGGCCGACGGGAAGGCACCGACCAACGGCAGGACGTAGGACGTGTTGCGAAAGTCCCGTCCGGCCTGAGCCCCGCCCGGCACGCACGCTTTGCCCCGCTGCCTTCGGCGCGGGACGGACCCCCAGCGTCATCGGAGTCGCCCGAGTACGTCCCGTACGAGGGCGGCCCTCCGCCTTGTGATGGCACGCACCGGACGCCGCAGGCCCCGCTCTCCGCACGGACGGCGCTACGGTCGACACACGCCCCCAGCGGAGGCGGAGGCGGAGGCGATGCCGACAGGCCGGACTCAACGGCTGCCGTCGAGGATGACACGGGCCACCAGCGCGGGATCATCGTTCATCGGGACATGGCCGCATCCCGGCAGCCGGACGAGCCGGGCGCGCGGGATGGTCCGCTTGGCCCGGATGCCCTGGCGGCGCGGGAGGAGCCGGTCCCGGGCGCCCCAGGCGATGGTGACCGGCACATCGGCGATGTCGTCGGTGAACAGCGTGCCGCGTCCGGCCGAGAGCGTCCGGTGGAAGCCGGTCGCCTCGCGCAGGGCGACGGTCTCGGCGACGACGGCGGCCGGTGACCGCCGCCCCGGCCGCGCGTAGATGGCACCGGTCAGCGCGGCCCGCCCGGCGGCGGTCCGGGACAGCCGCTCCGTCACCGGGCCGGGCATCGTCCGCGCCCCCAGGTACATGGTCCTGAGGGCCCCGAAGGCGTACAGCCGCTCGCTCCTTGTCCAGAAACCGGCCGGTGAGAGTGCCGTGACCGACCGGGCGAGGCCGGTCCGGCCCATCTCCAGGGCCAGCAGTCCGCCCAGCGAATTGCCCACGACGTGCGGGCGGCCGATCTCCAGCGCCTCGCAGAGCGACCCCAGCACCCGGCCGACCGCGGGCAGCTCGTACGACACGCCGTCGGGGAGCCGCGGCGATTCTCCGAAGCCCGGCAGATCCACGGCTATCACGTCGTGCTCGGTGGCCAGGATGTCCATGACCGGCTCCCACGCCCGCCAGTGGTGTCCGATGCCGTGGAGCAGCAGCAGCGGCTCTCCCGCGCCCACCCTCTCGTAGACGGCGGAGAGCGTCCGGCGGCCGGTGGACGAGTCGACGGAGAACGAAACCTTCGTGGTCATGCCGGACGCCCCCCTGATGCCGTCCGGCGCGCTCGGCGTGGACGGCTCGTCGGTAGTCGATGCACCAAACGATCGACGCACCAACAATTACCGATCAGTAGCCTTGAGTTCAAGGGGATGGCGACGACTCGCCATCCCCGGCCGCCCGAGCCGACCGCCACAGCGCTCGCCGCCGCCCCGGACGCGGCCGTACGGGCGGTTTTCTCGCCGAATCCGTCTCCTCGCCCTTCCGGCCGTCCTGGAGCCGCGCTCCTCCGGAGGGGATGGTGTTCCTGCCGGGCGAGGCGTTCGGTCTCCAGTACGCGGAGATCACGTCCACGCCCGACCACCCAGAACCGGGTAAACCAGATCAAAATCGGTCAAGGGGAAGCCTCACCTCGACTCGCCGACAGGCAGCGGCCATGTCGCGGAGTGCGGCCCACCGCCAGATGGGTTCCGCCCGCTGACGCGACCCGATCGAGCACTTTCTCACCGCCCGGCCGCCCGTGCTTCCAGCCCTCTCCGCAGCGCAGCCGGACACCGTGTCCCGGCCCGCGATCGCGGACGGTCCCATGCGGCGGGGCCCGGCGCCCAGACGTCCGCATTTCAAGCATCCGCGTTCAGGCGTTGAGGTGTCCACGGCCGGCGGCCCCTCGACTGGCCCGCCACAAGGGCGTCCCTGCAGTCTCTCGCCCCACTTCCCTCCCTCGCACGTCAGGGGCCCTGTCCGAAAAGACATGGGGCGCTCTGCCGCTCGCGCTTCACTGGAGTGACAACACTCTGTGAACGTTTGACGCATTCGTCGACTTCGGAACGTGACCAACGGAGGATTGGTCTTGACCAAGGTGTCGTGCCCCCCTATCGTCGCAGACATAGTGCAAGGACCTTTAAAAAACAAAGGCGCGGAACAACCGCCGCTGACACGGCGATTGCGGAGGAGCAGGGTGGGGACCACGCAGCTGGAATCGGTGCCGGAGCCGAAGTACTGGCATCTCAAGAACGTGATCAGCGACGCGCTCGACTCGGACTTCGCGGTGGGGGAGATCCTCCCCAACGAGCGTGAACTGGCCGCCCGCTTCGGGGTCGCCCGCGCCACGCTCCGCCAGGCACTCGAACAGCTCGAACTCGAAGGACGGCTCCAGCGCCGCCGCGGAGTGGGCACCACGGTCGCCCCGCCGCGCATGGGCGTGGACGTCTCCACCACCCGGCACGCCTGGCCCGGATCGGACCAGGACGCCTGGCAGTCCTTCGACTGCGCCAGGGCGGTGCCGCCCACGGCTGTGGCCCGCCTACTGGGCACCGCGCCGAACGAGGACACCCACGCCCTGCGCAGGCTGCGCGCCACCCACGGCCAGCCGGTCGCGGCGGAAATCCTCTATGTCCCGGCCTCCTCCGTGCCCGACCTCTCGGCCATAGACGCCCCATCCGGAGCGGCACGCGCGCGGGGCGTCCTGCGGGAACTCCAGCGCCTCGACCTCGAAGGCCAGGACCGCGCGGTGGAACTGGGATCGGCCCGCGCCGACCATGCGAGGGAACTCGACCGGCTGCCGGGCTCGCCGGTGCTGGTCGTCACCACCCGCTACTTCTCGGCGGGCAGGACGGCGGCGGTCTCCGTCTCCACCTACCGTGCGGACACCTGCCGGCTCACCTTCGGCGACTTCGGCGATGTGGAGATCCGCCACCACGACGAGGAGCGCCGCGCTTCCTGAGCCTGGCCCGCGCTTCCTTGTACGGGGCCGCTTCCCTATACGGGTCCGAGCTTCCTGAACCCGGCCCGCGCCCCTTCTGTACGAGGCCGGGCCTCGTACAGAAGGGGCGCGGGCAAGGTCACGCCCGGCCGATCACCTACCGCCCCCCGACCGGGGACGTCCGGGGAGCGCGCGCCCGACGCCCCGGGTCCCGCACTCGTGACCGGGCCCGCCCTCAGCGGCGGGCCGTCACCGTGCCCTCCACGGCGAACAGCTCCTCCTCGACATGGTCCAGGGCGAGCCTCAGCGCGCCCGTCGCCACGGCCGCCTCGCGCAGCAGGGAGAGCGTCACCTTCGGCGGTCGCAGACAGTACCGCGACAACTCATCGCGCAGCGGGTCGAGTACGCCGTCGAGCCCGGCCGCCCAGCCGCCGATGACCACCAGCTCCGGGTCGAGCGCCAGCACCAGCGCCGCCACATCGTGCACCAGACGCTGGATGAAGCGCTCGACCGCCGCCTGGGCCCGCGCGTCGCCCTTCTTGGCGAGGGCGAACACATCCGCCACCGCCTGCTCGTCCAGCGGATGCAGCGGCTGGTCAGTGGTGGAGAGCAGCTTCTCCGGGGTCATTCCGCGCCCCAGCAGATGCAGCGCCCCGATCTCGCCCGCCGCGCCGCCGAACCCCCGGTGCAGCCGCCCGCCGATCAGCGAGCCCGCGCCCGGACTCAGCCCGGCCAGGACGAAGACGATGTCGTCGGACCCCTTCGCCGACCCCTTCCAGTGCTCGGCGACGGCCGCCGCGTTCGCGTCGTTCTCCACCAGCACCGGGCAGCGGAACGAGCGCTGGAGCCGCTGGCCGAGCGGCAGCCCGGTCCACCCCGGCAGCGCCACCCCGAGGCGTACGGTCCCGTCCGCCTCGACGATGCCCGGCGAGCCGACCCCGACCGCCCGTAGATTGCCGCGGGAGACCCCGGTGCGCCGCAGGACGTCGGCGATCACCAGCCGCACCCGCTCCAGCCGGTCGTCGGCCGACGCCGTCTCCGACACCTCCCGCGATCCCGCGCCGATGATGCGTCCGTCCAGACCCGAGACGAGCGCGGCGACCCGGTGCGGACCGATCTCGATGCCCAGCAGATGACCGGCCTCCACCCGGAACCGGAACCGCCGCGCAGGACGGCCCTGGCGGCGCGCCGCGCCTTCCACGGGCTCGCTCTCGGCGACCAGCCCCGCCTCGATGAGCCCTTCGACGACCCCCTCGACGGTGGGCCGGGACAACCCCGTGACCCGGGTCAGATCCGTGAGCGTGGGCGTGCCGGAGCCCCGCAGCGCATGAAGTACCACAGCCGAGTTGATCCGCCGCAGCAAAGACGGATCGCCGCCGGTCAGCCGCCCCACCGTGTGTCCTTCCAGCCCCAGCCGGTGCGGCTCGGGCGCGTGTGTCTGCCGGATCGTACTCGCTGGCCGTTCGACACGCACGGTAGATGCGCGAGGCTCAGGGGACGCACGGGCCCATATCCTCCCAACCGTCGCGGACACGCGTCCGGCGGGCCCGCCCGGTCAGGCGTCCGGCGACCGCGGGCCGCGGGACGAACCGGACGGAGCGGCGGCATCCACCGCGGCTCGCAGCCGTTCGTACTCCCGCGCCATCGTCAGGGCCGTCCAGTGCGCGTTGAGACCGCTCGGATTGGGCAGGACCCAGATCCTCGTCTCCCCGATCGTCCGCTCCTGCGGCCCGATACGGGCGGCCTTCTCCCCGAAGGCCGTCCGGTAGGCGGTGATGCCCACGACCGCCAGCCACCCGGGCCGGAGCCGCTCCACCTTCGCCCGCAGCAGCCGGCCGCCCTCGCGGAACTCCTCGACGTCCAACTCGTCGGCGCGCGCGGTCGCCCGCGCCACCACATTGGTGATGCCGAGACCGTACTCCAGCAACTCGCCCTGCTCCGACGGCTTCAGCCGCCGGGGAGTGAACCCCGACAGTTCGAGCACCGGCCAGAACCGATTGCCGGGACGGGCGAAGTGGTGGCCGGTCGCCGCGGACATCAGCCCCGGATTGATCCCGCAGAAGAGCACGGACAGTCCGTCCGCGACCACGTCGTCGACGACACGGTCGCGGACGGCCTTCTCTTCGTCGGGGGTCCTGTCGCCGGGGCGCATGGCGGCCATCCGGTCAGAGAATCGATCCCGGCGCGTATCCGGCGGCGGCCGGATGCCGCTTGGCGATCTCCTCGACACGGGCGACGACCGCCGCGACCTGGTCGCCGGCCGCACCCGTGAACGAGAGCTTGTCCGCCATCAGGGCATCCAGCTGCCCCCGGTCGAGCGGAATCCGCTCGTCGGCCGCCAGCTTGTCCAGCAGCTCATTGCGCTCCGCGCCCTGCTCGCGCATCGCCAGCGCCGACGCGACCGCGTTCTCCTTGATCGCCTCGTGCGCCACCTCACGGCCCACCCCGGCCCGCACAGCGCCCATCAGCACCTTGGTGGTGGCCAGGAAGGGGAGATAGCGGTCCAGCTCACGGGCGACGACGGCGGGGAACGCACCGAACTCGTCGAGGACCGTGAGGAAGGTCTCCAGCAGTCCGTCGAAGGCGAAGAACGCGTCCGGCAGCGCCACCCGGCGTACCACGGAACAGGACACATCGCCCTCGTTCCACTGGTCGCCCGCCAGCTCGCCCGTCATCGAGGCGTAACCCCGCAGGATCACCATCAGCCCGTTGACCCGCTCACAGGAGCGCGTGTTCATCTTGTGCGGCATCGCGGACGAGCCGACCTGGCCCGGCTTGAAGCCCTCGGTGACCAGCTCGTGCCCGGCCATCAGCCGGATCGTCTTGGCGACGGAGGAGGGCGCGGCGGCCAGCTGGACCAGCGCGGAGACCACGTCGTAGTCGAGCGAGCGCGGATAGACCTGGCCGACGGAGGTGAAGGCGTGGGCGAAGCCCAGATGCCCGGCCACCCGCTCTTCCAGCTCGGCGAGCTTCGCCGCGTCCCCGCCCAGCAGATCGAGCATGTCCTGCGCGGTGCCGACCGGGCCCTTGATCCCGCGCAGCGGATAGCGGGCCAGCAACTCCTCAAGGCGGCCGTACGCGACCAGCAGCTCATCGGCCGCCGTCGCGAACCGCTTGCCGAGCGTCGTCGCCTGCGCGGCGACATTGTGGGAACGCCCGGCCATCACCAGCTCGGCGTACTCGGCGGAGAGCCTGCCCAACCGGGCGAGGACCGCGACCGTACGGTCCCGCATCAGCTCCAGCGAGAGCCGGACCTGCAGCTGCTCCACATTCTCGGTGAGATCGCGGGACGTCATGCCCTTGTGGACCTGCTCATGGCCCGCGAGCGCGTTGAACTCCTCGATCCGGGCCTTCACATCGTGGCGGGTGATTTTTTCGCGCTCGGCGATCGAGGCCAGATCGACCTGGTCGAGCACCCGCTCGTAGTCCGCGAGGGCCGCTTCCGGCACCTCGATGCCGAGGTCCTTCTGGGCGCGCAGCACCGCCAGCCAGAGCCGGCGCTCCAGCTTCACCTTCTGCTCGGGGGACCAGAGTTCCGCCAGCTCCACAGAGGCATAGCGGCCAGCCAGGACATTGGGGATACGAGGCTTCGCAGACACAGCAGTCACGTGGCGAAATTCTACTGTCGGTTCACCCGGGCCGACGCCCCGGTCCTGGTCATACGCCGAGGCAAGCCAGGCCGCTACGGACGCGAGGGCTCGAACGGAAGCAGCTCGGGCCGTTTGGCCGGACGGCCGTCCCCCGAGGAACGGCCCGTCAGCCGGCGCCCGATCCACGGCCCCAGATGCTGCCGGGCGAACCGCAGATCCCCGGCCCGCCGGGCCGCCCAGCCCACCGGGGCCGCGGGCGGCAGCGGCGTCCGCCAGTCGCCCTCGGCCGTGAGACCGAGCGTCTGCCAGACCGCCTCCGCCACGCGCCGGTGGCCCTCGGCCGTCAGATGCAGCCGGTCCGGGTGCCACAGCCGCTGGTCGCCGAGCGCACCCGAGCCGTACAGATCCACGATCAGCGCCCCGTGCCGGGCGGCCAGCTCGTCGAGATGGACGAACAGCTCCTCCATACGCGGGCGGAACCGCTCCATGAACGGGCCGTCGCGGCCGGGACTGCGCATCAGGACCAGTTGCCCGCACGACGGCGCCAGCTTCTCCACGGCCTCTTCGAGCCGACCCCGGACCCGGCCCATGTCGACCTTGGGGCGCAGCGTGTCATTGAGCCCGCCGACCAGCGTCACCACATCCGCGCGCATGGCGGCCGCCGCGCCGACCTGTTCGTCGACGATCTGGCCGATGAGCTTGCCGCGCACGGCGAGATTCGCGTACCGGAATCCCGGGGTGCGGGCCGCCAGCCGGGCCGCGAGGAGATCCGCCCAGCCCCGGTACGAACCGTCGGGGAGCAGATCGGACATGCCCTCGGTAAAGGAATCGCCTACCGCGACAAAACTTGTGTAGTCGGCACTCGCTCTCATGGCGGAGTGATCTTACCGCGCGGTAGGGTCCGTCGGTTCCGTACCCGGAGGGAGCCCCCGTGAGCGACGCGCTGCTGAACACCTTGGCGGAGGCGCTGGCCGATCTGGTGTCCGCCGTTTCCACCTGCGACGACGATGTGCTCGATCCCGACATGGCCGTGAAGTGGCTGGAAGGCACCGGATTCCTGCTCGACCGGTTGCCGCCCACCGACCGCGCCGCCCTCTCCGCGCTGCTGCGCCGGGCCGCCGCGCGACGGCCCGAAGGGACCTGGCGGGACGACGTGCTCCGCATCCCCGAGGAGTTCGGTCTCGACGACGACCAGCACGAGCTGTACTGCGACAGCGCCGAGGACCTGACCCGCCGCTTCGTCGAGACCGTACGGGACGCGGACCCCGCCACCCCGTTGCCGAGCCGGCCCGGCCGGACCCTCGCCGATCTCCTGCGCGACCACGGAGCCACCCTCCGCTGGACGGAACATCTCGTACGGACCCGGGCGGGCGAACGCGTCCGGCGCCGGGACATCCCGCTCGACCTCCCGGCCGGCCCCGCCGCGTACCCCGCGTGGCTGGCCCGGAGCGCCGGGGCCGCGCTGCGCACCCTGCGCGAGGTCGACCCGGAGACCCCCATGTGGTCGCCCGGAGCGGACCAGCGGGTGCGGTTCCACTCCCGGCGGCTGTTCCTCGCGACCGTCGTCGACCTCGCCGACGCGGAACTCGCCCTCGGGCGGGAACCGCGCCTCCCGGTGGTGACGGGCGCCGACGGGGTGGACGAGTTCCTGGAGAACCTGCCGTACGACGAGCGGATCGCCCCCGCGGTACGGGCGCTGCCCGCCGGCTCGCTCCGGCTGACCGGCGAGGACACCGGAGCCGCCTGGACGATCGACTTCGGCGACGGCCGATTCCACTGGTCCCGGACGGCCCGTGAGGCGTCGGCGGGCGTCGACGGTCCCACCGGGGATCTGTTCCTGCTCGTCCGAGGGCGCCGACGTCCGGACGACCCGTGTTTCACGGTTGCCGGCGACCGCGGGGTCCTCGGCGCGTGGCTCACGGCGACCACGTCCTCGGCCCGGTCGCCGGTGTCGCTTCCGCCGGGCGGCTGAGCCCGGCGGGATCCGGAGGAGCCGGAGGATGGGCCGGTACGGAACGGGCCGCAGCGCGCTGCGGCCCGTTCCGTACCGCCGCGAGGGCGTCGCCCGCTCCGGGACGTCACCCCCTCCGGGAGGCCCTCTGGAAGGCCCTCGGGGAGGCGTCATCACCTTGGGACGGCGGCTGGAACGGGCCTTCGACCGGCGGCGACGTCTGGTCAGTCCTGTTTGCCCACCAGCTCCCGCAGTACGTCCTCCATGGTCACCAGCCCCTCCGGCGTGCCGTCCTCGTTCAGAACGGCCGCCACATGCGTACGGCTGCGGCGCATCGCCGTCAGGACGTCGTCCAGAGGGGTCGCCGCCCGGACCCGGGCGATCGGCCGCATCGCCGTGACCGGGAAGGGCTCATCGCGCGGAGCCGCGTCCAGGGCGTCCTTCACATGGAGGTAGCCGAGGATGCTGCGGCCGGTGTCGATGACCGGGAAGCGCGAGAAACCGGACTCGGACGAGAGCACCTCCAGCTGTTCCGGAGTCGTCCCCGCTCGCGCGTACACGACGCTCTCGGCGGGCCTGACCACGTCCCGCACCGGGCGGCGGCCCAGCTCCAGGGCGTCGCGCAGACGCTCGGCCGCACGGTCGTCGAGCAGTCCGGCGTCGCCGGCGTCGACGACCATCCGAGCCAGCTCGTCGTCCGAGTAGGTCGCCGCGACCTCGTCCTTGGCCTCGACCCGCAGCAGCTTGAGCAGAGCGTTGGCGAAGGCGTTGATCGTGAAGATCACCGGGCGCAGCGCCCGCGCCAGCGCCACCAGCGGCGGGCCGAGCAGCAGCGCGCTGCGGGTCGGCTCGGCCAGCGCGATGTTCTTGGGAACCATCTCGCCGAGCAGCATGTGCAGATAGGTCGCCAGGGACAGGGCGATCACGAACGAGATCGGATGGACCGCGCCCGCGGGCACGCCCACCGCGTCGAACGCCGGCTCCAGCAGATGCGCGATCGCGGGTTCGGCGACTATGCCCAGGACCAGGGTGCACAGGGTGATGCCGAGCTGGGCCGCCGCCAGCAGCGCCGACACATGCTCGAGGCCCCACAGCACACTGCGCGCCCGGCGGTTCCCGGCCTCCGCCATCGGTTCGATCTGGCTGCGGCGCACGGAGATCAGGGCGAACTCGGCGCCGACGAAGAACGCGTTGACCACCAGGGTCAGCAGACCGATCAGCAACTGGATCGCGATCATCGGCCGGCCTCCCCGGACTCACCGGATCCGCGGCCCGCACCGCGGACGCCCGTACGGGGGCGGGAGCCCGCACCCGTACGGCCGCCCGGACCGGAGGCAGTGTCCTCGGCGGCCTTGGCGGACTCCGCGGACTCGGCCGTCTCGGAGGGCAGCGGCGCGTGCATCAGCACCCGTGCGGCCCGCCGCCCGGCGGCGTCCACCACATCGAGCCGCCACCCGAGGATGTCGATCCGGTCGCCCTCCTCGGGGATCCGCCCCAGTTCGGTGGCGACCAGTCCGGCGAGCGTCTCGTACGGGCCGTCCGGCATCCTGAGACCCACCTGTTCCAACTGGTCCATCCGGGCCGCGCCGTCCGCCGACCACAGCGTGCGGCCGTCCGCGTCGTGACCGGCGCGGGCCAGGTCGGGCGTCTCATGCGGATCGTGCTCGTCCCGGACCTCGCCGACGACCTCTTCGACGATGTCCTCCATCGTCACGACACCGGCCGTACCGCCGTACTCGTCGATCACGACGGCCATCGTCGACCGGCCGCCGAGCCGGTCCATGAGCCGGTCCACGGTCAGCGTCTCCGGTACGAGCAGCGGCTCGCGCAGTACCTCGGAGACGCTGCGCCGGGCGCGGAGGTCCGCGGGGACGGCCAGGACGTCCTTGATGTGCGCGATACCGACCACGGTGTCGAGATTCCCCCGGTAGACGGGGAAACGGGACAGCCCGGTCGCGCGGGTGGCGTTGGCGACGTCCTCGGCGGTGGCCTGTACCTCCAGCGCCGTGACCTGAACCCGCGGCGTCATCACGTTCTCCGCGGTCAGCTCGGCCAGATGCAGCGTGCGGACGAACAACTCGGCCGTGTCCGCCTCCAGTGCGCCCGCCTTCGCGGAGTGACGGGCGAGCGCGACCAGCTCCTGCGGGCTGCGCGCGGACGCCAGCTCCTCGGTCGGCTCCATGCCGAGCCGGTGGAGAATGCGGTTCGCCGAGTTGTTGAGATGGCTGATCAGGGGCTTGAACGCGGCGGTGAACAGCCGCTGCGCCGGGGCCACCGCCTTGGCCACCGCGAGCGGCGAGGAGATCGCCCAGTTCTTGGGGACGAGTTCGCCCACGACCATCAGGACGACGGTGGAGAGGGCCGTGCCGAGGACGAGGGCTACCGACGAGGCCACGGAGGGCGAGAGGCCGAGGTCCTCGACCGGCCCGCGGATCAGTTTGGAGATCGACGGCTCGGAGAGCATGCCGACGACCAGATTGGTGACGGTGATGCCGAGCTGGGCTCCGGAGAGCTGGAAGGTCAGACCCCGTACGGCCTTCAGGGCGCTCGCGGCCCCGCGCTCACCGCGCTCGGAGGCCCGTTCGAGATCGGAACGCTCGACCGTGGTGAGGGAGAACTCCGCGGCGACGAAGACGCCGCAGGCGAGTGCGAGCAGGAGCGCCACGAAGAGGAGGAGGACTTCGGTCATCGGGTCACCTCCGTCCCATGGTCGGGCAGGGGGAGGAGGAGTGCTCGATGTCTGCTACTGGTGCTGGTGCTGGGTCTGCTACTGGGAGGCTCGTCCATGGACGGACGCTCACGCCTTTCGAGGAGAGTGATGGTTCACCCATCGTAAAGGGTCAGCAAAGTGGAGCCGTGGAGGACCCCGGTGGCTCCCGTACCCCGGCCGCCGCCCCGTCCCGGACCGTCCGACGCGGCTCAGGCCCGCCGCGCCCGCACCCTTCCGTACGGTGGTCAGCCGGTGGGCACGGGCCCGGTGTACGGCTTCACCCAGCGCCGCCAGTGGTCCTCCCGCCGGTATCCGGCCGCCGCCCACGCCCGATGGGCCCGCTCGTTCGCCTCCAGCACCATCGCGTCGCCGCGCCGCCCGCCCACGGCCGCGAAGCGCCGCTCGGCGGCCTCCACCAGGGCCGTCCCGATGCCCTGCCGGCGGTACGCGGGAAGGACGGCCAGCCGGTACAGCGAACAGCGCCACCCGTCGTACCCGGCGATCACCGAGCCCACCAGCCTGCCGTCCGTCTCGGCCAGGATCAGCGCCTCGGGATCGCGGGCGATGAGCCGGGTGACGCCCTCCACGTCGTCCGTGACGCTCGTACCCTCCGTGGCCTGCTTCCAGAAGCCGAGTACGGCTTCGGCCTCGTCGGCGGCGGCGGTCCGTATGCGCAGGTCGTTCATGGTCCGAGCCAAGCACAAGGGGTCGTCCCCTGCCACCGGCTTTCGCGCCCGCCGGCCGGGGCCCCGCCGCTCCGAGCGGCACCGCGCCGCGCGGCTCACGGGGAGGGGGACGAGTCGCCGGGAGCCGGGTCCGCCAGGGCCGGGCCGGCTCCGGCGAAGAGCCGCATCCGCTCCAGCACCGCCTCCGCCGTGGGGTCGGCCATGACGTCGACGATCCGTCCGTCCGCCAGATACAGCACCAGATCGGAGTGGCCCGCCGCGCCCGGATCGTGGGTGACCATCACCACCGTCTGCCCCAGCCGGTCGACGGACTCCCGCAGAAAGCCGAGCACCTCGGCGCCCGCCCGTGAGTCGAGGTTGCCCGTCGGCTCGTCGGCGAAGATCAGTTCGGGCCGGGACGCCAGGGCCCGCGCACAGGCCACCCGCTGCTGCTGACCACCGGAGAGCTGGGCGGGCCGGTGCCCGAGCCGGTCGCGCAGCCCGAGGGTGTCGATGACCTGGTCGACCCACTCCCGGTCCGGTTTCCGTCCGGCGATGTCCATGGGAAGGGTGATGTTCTCGGCGGCCGTCAGAGTGGGCAGCAGATTGAACGCCTGGAACACAAAGCCGACCCGGTCCCGGCGCAGCCGGGTCAGCTCACGGTCCCTGAGACCCGTGATCTCCGTGTCGCCCAGCCACACCTGCCCGGCGGAGACGGTGTCGAGACCCGCGAGACAGTGCATGAGGGTCGACTTGCCGGAGCCGGACGGGCCCATGACCGCGGTGAAGCGGCCGCGTGCGATGTCGACGTCGACGGCGTCCAGCGCTCGGATGATCGTCTCACCGCTGCCGTACGCCTTGGTCAGCGACCGTGCGCGAGCGGCGATCGGGACGTCCCCGGCCTGACCGTGGGTGGGTGCAGTGGCTGGTGTGAACAAGGCCGCCTCCCGGATCGTGGCCGCACCGACTCCCGTACGAGCCAACGAGGTTATCGGCGGCGACCGCGGCGGAGACATCCACCGGAGGGCCCGGATCTCCGGGTCGTTGTAAGGGACATTCTCACCGAAGGGCCGGGACCGGCCCAGGCACTCGACCGCCCGCCCGGCCGTGGGTCCGCCCGGCCGTGGGTCCCCCTTCTGGCCGTCAGCCCCCGGTGCGCCCGCTCGGCCCTGTCCCGCCGGACTCCCCGCCCGGCCCCGTCCGGGCGGAGGCCCCGGTGAAGGGGCGACGGGCCACGCCCAGGACACAGGGAGAGGACGGCACCTGTATCCCGCGTTCGGGAACCCTCAGCCGACGGTGGACGCCGAGCCGGAAACCGGCCGCCTCGATGGCCGCGACGGTGTCCCTCGCCGTATGACAGCCGCCGAACAGCAGCGGCCACACCGTGCGGTCCAAGGCCCGCTGCGCTCGGGCCATTCCCTTGCTCTCCGCCAGCCCGTGCTCGAAGAACCGCAGCTCGCCCTCGGGGCGCAGAACCCGCCTGAGTTCGCCGAGCGCGCGCGGAAGATCCCGTACGGAACACAGCACCAACGATACGACGGCCGCGTCGAACGCCTCCGACTTGACCGGCAGCGCCTCGGCCACACCGGGCACCACGTCCACCGGGACGTCGACCCGGCGCGCGGCCTGCACCGCCAACGCGCGCAGCGCGCGCTCCGGCTCGATCGCGACGACCTCGGAGACCGATGAGGGGTAGTGCGCGAAGTTCAGCCCGTTGCCCGCGCCGATCTCGATCACCCGGCCGGAGAGACCGGCGAGCAACTCGTCCCGGAGGCCGGCGATACCGGCGCTCTTGTCGGCGGCCACACTGAACCTGGCGTAGAAACGCGCGAACACCGGGTGGTGGACTGTGTCCCGGGGAACACCGCGGCTGCGCACGGCCATCGTCGGCCTCCTCGGCGGAGCGGGGTCCGTCACCGCCATTGTCCCCCGCCGGGCCCGGCGGAACTCCTTCTCGCGATGGATCCGGTGCGACCCGTTCCCGTACGGAACGCAGGGACAGCCCGTACAGGCACGGAACACCCGGCCCCGTACGAACGGATGACCGGCCCGTCCGGTGCGGCCCTCCTCGCACAGAGCACAGAGCACAGAGCACAGAGCACAGAGCACAGAGCACAGACAGAGCAACAGAGAGAGCACAGAAGGCACCCGTCAGCCCACGGAAGCGGTGAACTCCTCCACGTCCCAGCGTCCGCCCAGCGGCGGCGCGAACCAGTCCGCTGCCCGCGCCCGGAACTCCAAGGGATCCAGCCGGCCCGCCCCTTCCGGCACTGCTCCCAGCAGCGGGCCCCGAGCCACCTCGGGCAGATCCACGGCATTGCACCGCGCGGCCAGGTCCGGCTCCGCGGGCCAGCTGCCGACGACGACCCCCAGCTGTTCCAGGCCCCTCGCGCGGAGCGCCTCGCCCGTCAGTGCGACGGCGTTGAGCGTGCCGAGACCGGCGGGGGCGACGACGAGCACCGGGGCGGCGAGCAGCCGGGCCGCGTCCGCCAGGGTCCCGCCGTCGTCGTCCAGCCGTACCAGCAGTCCGCCCGCTCCCTCCACCAGCACCAGGTCGTACTCCGTGTCGAGCTTCGCGGCCGACTCGGCGACGTCCGGCGGTCGCACCGCCGCCAGCCCCGACCGCCGCGCGGCGGTGGCGGGCGCGAGCGGTTCGGGATACCGCCCCAGCTCGACCCCGTGCACGTCCCCGGCCAGCCGGGCCACCTCGTCCACGTCCCCGTGTCCGCCCGCCGGGACCCCGGTCTGAGCGGGCTTCAGCACGGCGACGGACCGGCCACGGCCGCGCGCGAGGGCGGCGAGACCGGCGGTGACCACGGTCTTCCCGATCTCGGTGCCGGTGCCGCTGACGACGATGACGGTCATGCCCGTGCCCTTGTCTCTCTGCTCTTCCGCATACGGATCGCTCTTCCGTATACGGATCCTCCGTGTGCGGATCTGCTGTGTACGGTCCGGTGTTCCGCGCACGGTCCGGCCGTTCGCTTTCCTCCCGCGTCTTCCTCCCGCGTCCCGTACGTTTCCGCGTTGCGTACCCGGCCCGCGCGGAGTGGAGCCGTCCGCACCCGTTCGCGAACCGCGGCCCGCCTACCCCGCCCGCCTACCCCGCGCGCGCCGCCGCCGTGACCGCCGCGCAGATCCGTTCCAGGTCCGCGTCCCCCGTCACATAGGGCGGCATGGTGTAGACCAGATCCCGGAAGGGACGGAGCCAGACCCCCTCCCGGACCGCCGCGTCCGTCGCCGCCGCCATGTCGACCGCGTGGTCGAGCTGGACGACGCCGATGCCGCCGAGCACCCGCACATCCGTCACCCCCGGCACCCCCGCCGCCTCGGCGAGCCCCGCCCGCAGACCCGATTCGAGGCGTTTGACCTCCTGGGCCCAGTCCTGGGAGAGGAGAAGGTCCAGTGAGGCGTCGGCGACCGCCGCGGCCAGCGGGTTGGCCATGAAGGTGGGGCCGTGCGCCAGGACCGGGACCTCGCCCTGGGAGATGCCGTCGGCGACTCGGGAGGTGCACAGGGCCGCTGCCATCGTCATATAGCCGCCGGTCAGCGCCTTGCCCAGGCACATCACGTCCGGCGACACCCCGGCCTGCTCCACCGCGAAGAGCGTGCCCGTACGGCCGAAGCCGGTGGCGATCTCGTCGAGGATCAGGAGGACGTCGTTCTCGTCGCACGCCGCACGCAGTACCCGCAGATACGCGGGGGAGTGGAACCGCATCCCGCCCGCGCCCTGGACCACCGGCTCCACGATCACCGCGGCGAGTTCACCGGCGTGCCGGGCGATCATCTCGCGCAGGCCGTCCGCGTACGACTCCTCGTACTCCAAGGGCGGCGCGTCCGCGAAGATCTGACGCGGCAGCACCCCCGTCCACAGGTGGTGCATCCCGCCGTCCGGGTCGCACACCGCCATCGGCTGCCAGGTGTCCCCGTGGTAGCCGCCGCGCCAGGTGAGGAGGCGTTGCTTCTCGGGGCGGCCGGTGGAGTGCCAGTACTGGAGGCACATCTTGACGGCGACCTCGACGGAGACCGATCCGGAGTCGCAGAGGAACACATGCCGCAGCGGCTCGGGCGTGATCTCCACCAGGCGGGCCGCCAGCCGGACCGCCGGCTCATGGGTGAGCCCGCCGAACATCACATGGCTCATCCGGTCCAGCTGGCCGCGTGCGGCCTCGTTGAGCACGGGGTGGTTGTAGCCGTGGATCGCCGACCACCACGACGACATGCCGTCGATCAACTCGCGGTGGCCGTGCGCGGGTTCGGCCAGTCGCAGCCGTACGCCCGACGCGGACTCGACGACCAGCGGATCGACGCGGCCGGGCATCGGGCCGTACGGATGCCAGACATGGGCCCGGTCCAGGGCCAGCAGTTCGGGCACGGAGCCGGGGGCCGGGCCCGCCGCCGGGACCGTGGCCGTGCGCACCTCAGGCATTGGGAGCGAGATCGGTTCCGGCGCCGCGACGGCGCACCGTCACCAGATCCGTACGGGGGGCGCCCGTAGCCGCAGGGGACTGACCGCACGCACCGCTCTCCGCACCGCTCTCCGCGCCGCAGGCATCGGCATCAGCATCGGCATTGGCGTCGGCTTCGGCTTCGGTTCTGGCTTCGGAAGCGTCGCCGCAGACCGACCCGCAGCCACCGCCCGCCCGGTGTTCCGGCAGCGTCGGCGTGCCCGCGCCCTCCACCTCGAAGCCCGCGTCCGCGATCATGTCGAGATCGGCCTGCCCGGCCTGGCCCTCACTGGTCAGATAGTCCCCGAGGAAGATCGAGTTCACCAGGTGCAGCGCCAGCGGCTGCATCGAGCGCAGATGGACCTCCCGCCCGCCCGCGAGCCGTACCTCGACATCCGGGCAGACGAACCGCACCATCGCGAGAATCCGCAGACACCGCTGCGGGGTGAGGTTCCACTCCTTGGCCAGCGGTGTGCCCTCGAAGGGGATCAGGAAGTTCACCGGCACCGAGTCGGGGTCGAGCTCGCGCAGCGCGAAGACCACGTCGACCAGGTCCTCGTCCTTCTCGCCCATGCCCGCGATCAGACCCGAACAGGCGGACAGACCCGCCGCTCGCGCCTGGCGCACCGTGTCCACCCGATCGGCGTAGGTGTGGGTGGTGGTGATGTCCCCGTAAGTTCCCTCGGACGTGTTGAGGTTGTGGTTGTACGCGTCCGCTCCCGCACCCCGCAGCCGCTCCGCCTGCCCCTCGGAGAGCAGCCCGAGACAGGCGCACACCTCGACGCCCTCGTTCTGCTCCTTGATCGCCTCGATGGTCTTCGAGACCCGGTCCACGTCCCGGTCGGTGGGCCCGCGTCCGCTCGCGACCAGACAGACCCGCTTCGCACCGCCCGCGACCCCCGCCGCCGCCGCTCGCGACGCCTCATCGGGCTTCAGCCAGGTGTACTTGAGGATCTCCGCCTTGGACCCGAGCCGCTGGGAACAGTAGGAGCAGTCCTCCGGACAGAGCCCGGACTTCAGATTGACGAGATAGTTGAGTTTCACCCGGCGGCCGAACCACTGGCGGCGCACCGTGCCGGCCGCGGCCACCACGCCGAGCAGTTCGTCGTCGGAGGTCGCCAGTACGGCGAGCGCCTCTTCACGGGTCGGCGACTCGCGCCGCAGGCCCTTCTCCACCAGCGTCTTCAGCAGGTCCATGGCGCAGATCCTTACGTACGGCGGTCACCGCGGGAAAGTCTGAACTCCACAACAGAGCCTCTTCGAAGTGTGTGTATGACCACATCCATACCTTGAGCGGCCCCGGTTAGTGTCTGTGGGCTGCCTACAAAAGGCCCGGACGACCACATGGAAGGCGCCGGGCCGCACAAGGACCGGACCACCATGACCCAGGACCCTTTCGACTGGCTCGACGACGAGTCGAGTCACCGCGAGCGCGCGGGCCTGGTGCGTACGCTCAGGCCGCGCCCCGCCGCCAGTACGCTGCTGGATCTCGCGGGCAACGACTATCTGGGGCTCACCCGCCGCCCCGAGATCACCGCCGCCGCGGCCGCCGCGGCCCGCCGCTGGGGCGCGGGCGCGACCGGCTCCCGGCTCGTCACGGGCAGCACCGCGCTCCACGCCGAACTCGAACGGGAACTCGCGGAGTTCTGCGGGTTCGAGGCCGCGCTGGTGTTCTCCTCCGGCTACGCGGGCAACCTCGCCGCGACGACCGCCCTCTCCTCCCGTGGATCGCTGATCGTCTCCGACAGCGGCAATCACGCCTCGATCGTGGACGGCTGCCGGCTCTCGCGCGCGGAGACCTCGATCGTCCCGCACGCCGACGTCGACGCCGTACGCGGGACACTGGACGCGCATTCCGGCCGGCGCGCCCTCGTGGTCACGGACTCGGTCTTCTCGGTGGACGGCGACGCGGCCCCGCTGGCCGCCCTCGCGGACGTCTGCCGTGGGCGCGGGGCCGCCCTGCTCGTGGACGACGCGCACGGCCTCGGGGTACTCGGCGACGGCGGCCGGGGCGCCCCGAACGCCGCGGGGATCGCGGGCGAGAGGGGAGTGGTCGCCATGCTCACCCTCTCCAAGTCCCTGGGCAGCCAGGGCGGAGCCGTCCTCGGACCGGCGAAGGTCATCGACCATCTGGTCAACACCGCCCGGACCTTCATCTTCGACACCGGTCTCGCACCGGCCGCGGCGGGAGCCGCCCTCGCCTCGCTGCGGCTGCTGGGCCGCGAGCCCGAACTGGCCGAGAGGGTCCGTACGGTCGCCGTGACCCTGCACCGCCTGCTGACCGAGAGCGGTCTGACGGCCGTACGCCCGGACGCCGCCGTGGTCTCGGTACGGGCGCCGTCCCCCGAGGCGGCGGTGCGCTGGGCCGCCGACTGCCGTACCGCCGGTCTCGCCGTCGGCTGCTTCCGCCCGCCGTCGGTTCCGGACGGCGTCTCCCGGCTCAGGCTGACGGCCTGCGCGGACCTGACCGATCAGCAGATCGACCGGGCGATCGCGACGATCGTGAAGACCGCGCCGGCCGGAGCCTTCGCCGGGATGCCGTCCGTCGGTTGACGCGGGACACCGTCCGTCGGCCGGTGCTCTCGGGGGTGCCGTCCATCAACCGGAGCTACGAGACCGGCCCACCGCGCCGACGGTTCGGCGACGGCGCTCGGCCTGTACGGCGACGGGGGTCAGCCGTCGCTCTCCGCGGAGACCGCGGTCACGAATCGGGACCAGGACCGCGGGGAGAACCGCAGGGGTCGGCGGGTCACGTCTTTGGAGTCCCGCACGGCGAGCGACTCGTCCGGCAGCTTCGCCGCCTCGACGCAGTTGCTCATCGCGGTGCTGCGGCTGCTGTGCCGCCACAGTAATCCGCCGCCGTCGCGGACGAGTTCGCCGTCGGCGACTTCGCCGCCTGCCGGGCCGCTTCGGAGGGGATCGTCGAGGAGTGGATCGGGGCGGAAGGAGTCGGGGTGCACGAGGGGATCGGACATGGGGGGCCTCCCTATGCGTCATCCATGATCGTGGCGATGAGATCCAGAGAATCCACGGCGGACAGGGCGCGCGCCTGCATCGTGGTGAACGCGGCGCTGTACACCGCAAGGTCTTCTGCCCGCTCCAGATGGAGGCTACTCGTCAAATGGTCGAGAACGACCACATCCAGATCAGAAGTGTTCGGAAAGGAGAAGATAACGAAAGAGTTGGCGAGTCCGACATACGCGCCGACGGAGAACGGCAGTACCTGGATCCGTACATGAGGCAACCCGGCGGAGCGGATCAGCTCCCCCAACTGCTCCCGCATCACCCGTGAGCCCCCGACCCTCCGTCGCAGCGCGGCCTCGTCCAGCACGACGCGCAGCTTCAGCGGCTTCCTGCCGCGCAGCACCGACTGCCGGGCGATCCGCACCTCCGCCAGGGAGTTGACGGTCGCCTCGGGCAGATCCTCAAGCGTCGACCGGGTCACCGCCCGCGCGTACTCCGGGGTCTGCAACAGTCCCGGCACCACCGAGGTCTCCAGCGTGCGCACGGCGCACGCCTGCGCCTCCAGGGAGATGAAGTCCCGGTACTCGGGCGGCAGCAGCCCCCGGTAGGCGTGCCACCAGTGTTGGCCGCCCGAGCCGTCGGCCGCTCCGGCGAGGGTCTCCAGCAGATTCCTCAGCTGGGGGTCGGCGACCTCGTACACATCGAGCAGCAGCCGTACGTCGGCGCTCTTCACCCCGCTGGCCCCGGTCTCGATCCGGCTCACCTTCGACTGGTGCCAGCCGGCCAGCTCTCCGGCGTTCCGGCTGGTGAGGCCGGCGGCCAGCCGCAGCTTGCGGAGTTCCTCGCCGAGTTTGCGGCGGCGCACCGCGGGACCGTGCTGCATCAGGGCATCCTTCCTGCCGGTCCGTCTCCGTCGGTCCTCGGCCTCGATCCGTCGTCAGCCCCTGCGGTCGGCCGGATCGGCCCGTCGGACAAGGTTCTGAGTGTGCGCCCAAAAGCGGTTTCATGTTGCAGAGTTCACCGCATCGAGCGACAGATATATGCATATCTTTGTGGATCGCCACTCCTGGCGGCACGATGAGTGGCAGTCTGGCCGCAGCGCAATCCGTGGCCGCCCGCGCATCCATCCGCTACGAATTCGGAGCACGGCCGCGGTGGGAAAGGGACAGCGTCGCCATGGCAGATCTTCAGGAAGCCTCCATCACCCTGCCGAGCGAACCCGCCTCGGTGTCCGTGGCCCGGAGATACGCCACGGATGTCGTCTCCGGCTGGGGACTGCCGGCCGACAGCGAGACGGTCGACACGATCCGGCTGATCGTCTCGGAGCTGACCACCAACGCCGTACAGCACACCTTCGGCCAGTCGCCCACCTTCACGGTGGACCTGTCGCTGGAGCGGGACGAGGAACTGCGCATCGGGGTGACCGACAGCCACCCGCGCTGGCCGCAGCGACTGCCGGCGGCCGTCCGGCAGGACAACGGGCGGGGCATGGTCATCATCCGAAGCCTGACCGCGCACTCCGGCGGACGGCTCTCGGTCACCCCGACCGAGGAGGGCGGCAAGACCGTCTGGATCGCACTTCCGTGGACCGTGCCGGTGCCGAACTGACCGAGGCGCGCGCCGTGGTTCGCGTCTTGGTGCGCGCCGGGCTTGTGCCGTGCTCGTGCCGGGCGGTGAGGGCGGCGGGCCATTCCGCCGAGGAGGCCAAGGCTCGTGAGAGAGGCCCGGCCGGGCCGCGGAGTAACCGCTGAGGGCGCTCACAGCCCGACGCGCCGGCGGCCGGGCGAGACCCCGGCGACCGGCGCGTGTTCTGTCAGGTGCGGGCCGTCAGCGGACCCGGCCGTACAGGACGCTCTTGCTCCAGATCTTGTCCAGCTTCACCCAGGAGCCCGTCTTGGGCGAATGCCAGATCTTTCCCTTCCCGGCGTAGATGCCCACGTGGTACACCCTCTTGTTGCTGTGGAAGAAGACCAGGTCCCCGATCTGCCGTGAGGACGCCGAGACCTTGCGGGTCGAGTTGTACTGCTGCTGAGCGGTCCGCGGGAGCTTCTTCCCCGCCTTTTTGTACGAGTAGAGCGTGAGCCCCGAGCAGTCGAAGCGGGAAGGGCCCACGGCGCCGTACTTGTAGGGCGCCCCCTTCTTCGAGGCCGCGATCTTCAGCGCCTTTCCTGCGTGCGTCGTGGCCGCCTGGGCCTCGGCCGTGCCGCCCGGCACGATCAGGGTGCCGCCGAGCGCGGCGAGGGTCAGGGCCGATACGGCGCCCGCCCGGCTGATCAGAGACGGGACGTTCTTCTGCGCAGTCATGCGCAACCCTTCGTCAGCCGCCTGTGAAGGATGACCTGTCGGGTTCGGGCGGACGAAGGTGCCCGGCCGCTGACGCGGCTTCACCCCTAGGGACTTCCGGACCGGCCGGCTGTCCCGTGCTGCGTGGGTCCTCCACTCCTGCCGAAGCACTCCTGTCGACCAGTGGTCCGGAACAGCGGCAGGATTCGGCGTCTGTCCGGACTGCCCCGCCGAGGTGACGGGGGCTTGTCGTCCCAGGGATCTTGACCTACGCACCGCCGGTTTTCCGAGGCAAAACGGCGATATGTGAGTTTCAACACGAATACTCTGTTCGGGTGGACGTGCCCCGTCGCGCCTCGGTGTTCGACGGCCTACGAGGCTCTTACCAGCACCGGAATGAGATATTCCGGTTTCTTGGTCGTCTCCGTGCGCAACTCGACCGTAGCCGCCGACCGGTGGGTGACTACTTCAAAAGAGGTATGTCTTCTGGTACTCCGATGGCGGTTGACATTCGCTCGGGGGTGGCTTCGGGCCCCGAGGCGAAGTCCGCCGCCGGTCCTGAGCGAAGGTCCGTCACCGGTCCGGAGGCGGCGGCACGGTGACCCGGAGCGCCCTCCTCTCCCCGTCGAGGACTCTCAACGCCCCGGCGAGTGTGACCGAGTGCACCTCGCTCTCGCCGCGCAGATGCATCAGCGCCAGGGCGTCCCGCAGCGCGGTCGCCCGGCTCACGAGTGCCTGTGCGGCGCGGAGCGCGCCGTAGGTGTGGGTGGAGCGGGCCGGATTGATCCGTCCCACCATGTCGACGACTTCGAGGTAACTGTCGATGAGCGCGCACTCGGCGCGGGTCAGCGCGGGCAGCGGCGGCGGTTCGGGCAGCGGCATGACGTCATCACCCGGAAGAGCGGCCGGAGCGCGAGGTCTTGCGGTCGGTGACGACATGGTCCACCAGTCCGTACTCCCTGGCGGCCGCGGCGTCGAAGAACCGGTCCCGTTCCAGATCCGCCGTGACCCGCTCCACCGGCCGGCCGGTGTGCCGTGCGAGAAGCTCCGCGAGCTGAGCACGGAGCCGGAGCAGTTCCGCGGTCGCGATCTCCAGGTCGGACGGCATACCGCGCATCGGTTCGTCGAGCGAGGGCTGCTGAACGACGATCCGGGCCCCCGGCAGCGCCATCCGCTTTCCGGGGGTTCCCGCGGCGAGGAGCAGTGCGGCGGTCGAGGCGGCCTGGCCGATGCAGACCGTCTCCACGTCGCAGGTGACCACCTGCATGGTGTCGTAGATCGCCGACATGGCGCTGAGCGAGCCGCCGGGGGAGTTGATGTACAGCGAGATGTCCCGGTCCGGCGCCGTGTATTCGAGATGCAGGAACTGCGCGATCACATCGTTGGCGGCGGTGTCGTCGACATCGGTACCGAGGAAGACGATCCGTTCGTCGAGCAGCTTCGAGTACGGATCGAGGGTCCGGATTCCCTGGGCGGTGCGCTCCGAGAACTGGGGCAGGACGTAGCGGGCGGCGGGACGGGTCATGGCGTACCTCTCCTCGGTGCACTACTGGAACGGTGTCTGTAAAAAATGTACAGGACGTACAGAACTGAGAAGGGTGCGCTTCTGATGCGAGGAGAGGAAGGTCAAGCCAGAGGACGATTGCGTGGCGAGCGGACAGTGGGGCGAGGCGGATCAACACGCCTTCTCCGCCGATTGATCACAAGTGCGTCACTACGGGGAAGTGCGGGGCACCGCGGACGATTCGGGGCCGCTAGGTTCAATCCTGCAGTCGACATCCTTGGGGGGATCTCATGAGCTGGGGTCAGCAACAGCCGTCATCGCCGTCATCCCAGACGCCGCAGTGGGGGCAGCCCTCCGGGC
Source organism: Streptomyces sp. NPDC004838 (assembly GCF_053600955.1). Lineage (NCBI taxonomy): Bacteria > Bacillati > Actinomycetota > Actinomycetes > Kitasatosporales > Streptomycetaceae > Streptomyces > Streptomyces sp. NPDC004838. The sequence goes on from NZ_JBSGAW010000020.1 coordinate 116,950, forward strand.
CGCCGCCGCCGGAGAAGGGGCCGGGGTGGGCGCGGAAGCGGATCGCCATTCCGGCGGCCGTTCTCCTCTTCTTCATGGGCGTCGTCATCGGCGCGGCCGGGGGAGGCGGTACCGAATCGGCAGGGGACTCCGAAGCCGCCTCGGCCGCGACCGGGGTCAAGGCGGCGCCGGGGCCCACCGTCACCGCCACCGTGACCGTGACGCCTGCTGCCGAGAAGCCGGAGAAGCCGGAGAAGCCCGAGAACGCCGAGAAGCCGGAGGAGCCCGAGAAGCCCGAGAAGCTCGAGAAGCCTGCCAAGGCGGCGGCCGGGAAGGCCGTGCCCAACTTCATCGGCATGGGCCTGCAGGCTGCCCAGGACTCGGCGCAGTCGGCGGGCTTCTACCTCCTCACCTCGCACGACAGCCTGGGAACGGGCCGGAATCAGGTCTGGGACCGGAACTGGAAGGTCTGCAGCCAGGATCCGAAGGCGGGCAGCACCGCCCTCCCCGACACCGAGGTGAACTTCGGCACGGTGAAACTGGAGGAGACCTGTCCCTGAGCGCCCAAGTCGCCCCGCCTTGCCGGGCGGGGCCGCGCTGACCTGGGCCTTCGGCCGTTCGCCGCAGGCCCTGTGGCCGTATCGGCCGACGATTAAGCTGAGGAGCATGGCCTACGAGATTCCGGTGACGCAAGCCCGCGCAGAGCTCGCCGAACTGATCAACCGCGTGGTGTACGGCGGCGAGCGCGTCGTCGTGACCCGGCACGGGAAGCCGCTCGTGGCGCTGGTGTCCGCCGCTGATCTGGAACGGCTGGAGAACCTCCCGGAGCCGGCCGAGGAGCAGGTGATCGGCTCGGTGGCCTCGGTCGGTCCTATCGCGTCCGGGTCCGCGTCCGGGTCCGGCGAGCGGGGCCGGTTCGGCCTGACGGCCGAGCACCGCCGCCCCGAAGCGCACGGCTGATCCCCGCGTCCGGGCGTCCGGGCCCGACCTCCCGGCCGACCTCCCGGCCGACGTCCGCGAACCGGCCGTGCGGGCGCCCGCATGGTCCGCCCGTACCTCTCTTCCCGTGTGCGGGGAGCCGCGTCGTCGCAGGTGGGCACGGATCTCATGAGGTCACGTGCGCGGCGCTCCACCAGGACCGGCCGCCCCTGCTTCCCGTGCTCAGCCCTCGCGGCGGGCGGCCTTCTTCGACTGCTCCAGCTCCGCCTTCACCTCGGCCGCGTACCGGTCCACGTACTCCTGGCCGGAGAGTTCGAGGATTGCGTACATGATCTCGTCGGTGACTGCCCTGATGGCCGCCTTCTGGTTCTCCAGGCCCGCGTACCGGGAGAAGTCCAGGGGCTCGCCGAACCGCACGGAGACCCGCTTGATCCTCGGCAGCACCTGCCCGGGAGGCTGGATCTCGAAGGTCCCCACCATCGCGCAGGGAATCACCGGCACGCCCGCCTTGAGGGCCATCACCGCGACGCCGACCTTGCCTTTGTAGAGGCGTCCGTCGTGCGACCGGGTGCCCTCCGGGTAGATGCCCAGCAGCTCGCCCTTGCCCAGCACCCCGAGCCCTTCACGGATCGCCGCCTGGCCGGCGTCCTTGCCGGACCGGTCCACCGGGATCTGCCCCGCGCTGCGGAAGAACGCCGCCGTCAGCCTCCCCTTCAGACCGGGGCCGGTGAAGTACTCCGCCTTGGCCAGGAACGTGATGCGCCGCTTGATGATCGCGGGCATCAGAAAGTGATCCGAGAACGACAGGTGGTTTCCGGCGACGATGGCCGCGCCGTCCTCGGGGAGGTGTTCGAGTCCCTCGATGCGGGGGCGGAACAGCAACCGGAGAAGCGGCCCCAGGACGACGTACTTGAGAACGTAGTAGAACACGGTGTCTCTCCCCACTGTCCCTGGGTCGGCTCTGGGCCGCGTTCCGCTCGTTCGCACGCTGTAGCAGGCTGTTGTGCGGGGGTCAGTTTATGTGCGGGTCCGGTCGCCTGTAATCACGTCCGGTCGGACATCCGCCGCCCGCTGCCGGTTCTCCGCCGTGCTTCGGCGAGGGGTTCAGGGGCGCGGGGGACACCTGGAGTTCCGAGGATCCGGGGAGAGTTCCGAGGGTCCGGGGATCCCGGGGTGTGGTGGGCGGAGCCACGGTCGTCGCTCCGTACCGCGGTCCGCGGCCGACAGCCGAGAACGCCCCCGCTGTACGGGGGCGTTCTCGGCCAGGGAGTCGATGGGGGCGTCAGTAAGGCCCGTTCACATTGTCGATCGAGCCGTATCGGTCGGCCGCGTAGTTGCAGGCGGCGACGATATTGGCGACCGGGTCGTAACTGTCGGTCGAAGTGCCCGGCACGTGGTAGGCCCGGAACGTCGGGTCGATGACCTGCAGGAGGCCCTTGGACGGGATTCCGGCAGCCGCGTTGGAATCCCAGTTGTTGATCGCTCGCGGATTGCCGGAGGACTCGCGCATGATGTTCCGGTGAATTCCCTCGTAGCTGCCCGGAATTCCGTGCTTCTTCATGATGGACAGCGCTTCCGAGATCCACCCGTGAAGGTTGTCGGGGTACTTCACGGTCTGGGCGGCCGGCGCGGAACCCTTGGTGGCCGGCGCCGCGTGAGCGGTGGCCGCACCGGCTACCGGCAGGACCAGCAGGGCGCCGAGCGTTCCGAGGGCGACGAGTCCCCTGGTGAGCGTGGTGGTTCCGGTCAGGTGCCGATCAACCTTTGCAGGCATGGTGAGTTCCTCTCCGTCGCCTGCGAGGTGAGCTGTCGGGTTCGGGCTGGAGATGCCCTACCGCACCGGTGGTGCGGATTCACCCCGAGCCGGTTCCTTTCGGTACCGGCGGCTAACCTGGTTCCCCCGCTCCTGCCGTACGTGAGTGAGTAGGATCGATGGTCGGGCGGCGGCAGGATTAGGCGTTCCGTCCCGAGTGACGATGAACCTAGACGAAACCCGGCCATGGGAACAAGGTGCTATTCCCGTTCCGATATCTTCTTCGTTGATCGAATTCCGGGGATCTTGTTATTCCCGTTGGGTCGGGATTCTCAACTCGCGCCGTATGGCGATGAAATGAGACTTCGAGGAGTTGATCGAATTCGCGGCCGAGTGACGCTTGTCACCGATGGCGTCGTTACGGGAAAGAGACAACAGGGAATGCCTCTTGGGGATATGAGGAATTAAACGGGTAAATAGGACATGTTATGCAAGGGTGTCCATGTCGGCTGAAATCGCGGTTCGCCTGGCTCGAGGGTCGGCGGCTCGGGTCGGCCGGGCGTGTCGCCCGTCACGTGGGGCCGGTGATGGTAAATCATCTGAAATCGGACCAAATGCACCTAGGTCGGGCCGCCGGGGGTCGCCGGCGGCCCGAGCGTCAGGGCAGTACGGGCAGTGCGGCGAGCCGATCGCGGAGCACGAACTTCTGGATCTTGCCCATGGCGTTGGCCGGGAACGCCTCGGCGAGATACCAGTGCCGTGGCGTCTTGTGCGGCGCGAGACCGGCGCGCAGATACTCCCGGAGTTCGTCCGCCGTCGGTGGACGGTCCGGATCCGTGGGAGTGACGACGGCCGCGACCTGTTCGCCCCAACGGGTGTCCGGCACGCCGAGGATGACGGCGGCGCGGACGGCGGGATGGCGGACGAGGGCGGCCTCGATCTCGGCGGGATAGATGTTCTCCCCACCTCGGATGATCATGTCCTTGAGGCGGCCGGTGATGGTGAGATAGCCGCGTTCGTCCATGGTGCCCAGATCGCCCGTGTGCAGCCAGCCGTCCGGGTCGACGGCCGCCGCGGTGGCGTCGGGCTGGTCGTGGTAGCCGAGCATGACCTGATAGCCGCGGGCGCAGATCTCGCCGGGCAGACCGGCCGGTACCACCTCGCCGGTAAGCGGATCGACGACCTTCATCTCGACCTGCCACAGGGGTCGCCCGGTCGTGGTGGTCTTGTCCTCGATCGAGTCGTCGGGGCTGGTCTGCGCGACGATCGGGCTCAGTTCGGTCTGCCCGTACACGGTGGAGAACCGCGCGCCGAGCCGCCGCTCCGCCTCGGTCACCATGGGAGCCGGAACGCTGTCGCCCCCCGACATGACACGGGCGCAGGAGGCCAGATCGTAGGAGTCGAACTCCGGGTGGGCGAGCAGCCCGCCGAGCATCGCGGGGACCCCGCCGAAGGTGTCGGCGCGCCAGTGCTGCATCGCCGACAGGACGAGCGCCGGCTCGTAGAACGAGGGCAGCACCAGAGTGCCGCGGCGCAGCGCGCAGCCCAGGACGGTCAGCCCGCACCCGGCGGTGTGGAACAGGGGCAGCGCGCTCACCCAGACACCGCCGTCGGGGAAGCCCACCCGGGCGGCCACGTAGTCGGCGTTGGTGACGAGGCCGCGATGGTGCAGCACCGCGCCCTTGGGCGCTCCGGTCGTGCCGGAGGTGTACTGGATCTGCGCCGCGCCGCCCGGCGCGACTTCGGGCAGCGGCCGGACGGTGACGTCCGCCAGCCGGTCGTGCCAGCCGGTGAAGCCGACGCGCTCCCGCAGGCCGGGAAGGCCGGGTGTGACGCGGTCCAGGATCGCGGCCATGTCCGTGCCGCGGAAGGACTCCAGATAGACGATCCCGGCGGCTCCGGACTGGCGCAGCAGATGCTTCAGCTCCGCCTCGCGCAGCGCCGGGTTGGCGGTGACCAGGACGATTCCGGCAAGCCCTGCCCCGTACTGGAGGATCACCCACTCGGGCAGGTTCGGTGCCCAGACGGCAACGCGCTCACCAGGGGTGAAACGTTCCTGCAACCAGGATGCGGCGCGTTCGGCGTCCTGGAGCAGGTCACGGTAGGTCCACTGGCGGCCGGGCAGGCCGGGCGGGACGAACTCCGCCAGCGCGACCGTGTTCGGCACGGTCGTGGCCGCGTCGCGCAGCACGGTGCCGCAGGTGGTCTCGAGGACGGGGCGGCCGGTGTCGGCGGGCCAGAACGACAGGGCCGTCATCGGTTGTCTCCTCCGGTCGCGCCGGCGGCACCGGAGCCCGTCGCCCCGGCGTCGGCCGGTTCCCCGTCGGCCAGTTCCTCCGCGGTCGGGGCCGGTCCGCCGCCCTCCGGGATCCACCGCCCCGAATCCCGCCACTTCACCGCTTCGTGGAAACCGTGGGTGGCGGCGAACTCCTGGAACCAGCGCCCCTCGGGGGAGTGGCGGGTGATCCCGTCGAACAGCGTCGCCAGGATCTGGGTGCCCTGCAGCCCCATGTTGTCGTACGCCTGATTGATCATCAGCTTCTGCATGGCGAGCTGATTGACCGGCACTCCCGCCATTCGGTCGGCCAGGGCCTCGACCCGGGCGTCCAGTTCCCCGGGCGGTGCGGACTCCAGCACCAGGCCCCAGTCGGCGGCCTGTACGCCGTCGATGGTGTCGCCGGTCAGCAGCATCCGCTTGGCGCGCTCGGCGCCCAGCCGGTACACCCACATCGCCGTCGTCGGGCAGCCCCACACCCGAGAGGGCATGTATCCGATGCGGGCGTCGTCGGCCATCACCACCAGATCGCAGGAGAGCGCGATATCGCTGCCGCCCGCGACCGCGTATCCGTGGACCTTGGCGATGGTCGGCTTCAGCGAGCGCCACAGCGAGAAGTAGTCGTCGGTGTTGCGCTTCATCGAGCGGTAGTCCTTGATCGGGTCCCACACCACTTCCTGGGTGCCGACGCCGTCCTCCGCGTAGTCCTTGAGGTCGTAGCCCGAGCAGAACGCCCGGCCCGCGCCCTGCACCACGATCACATGCACGGCGGGGTCGTCGTTCGCCCGCTCGACCGCGGCGGCCAGATCCCGTGCCAGCTCGAAGGTGATGGCGTTCAGCCGCTCCGGCCGGTTCAGCGTGAGATACGCCTTGCGGTCCCTCGTCTCGTACAGGATGGTCATACGTCTCCTCCGGAAGGGTTGTGCGGGGGTGGGTTGCCCAGGACGGTCCGGGCGACGGCCGCCCACTGCTCCAGCAGTGCCTCGTCGTCGCGATCCCGGTACAGGGCGTCGGAGATGGCCAGACCGCGCAGAAGCTGGACGGTCAGCTCGGCGACGAGCGGGTAGCCGGGCGACGCGGCGATCTCCGGTCCGACGAGGTCGCCGACCACCCGGTAGAGGTCACGCTTGGCCGCCCCCTCGGCCCGCCGTAGCACGGTGCGCAGCTCCGTGTCCGAGCGCGCCGCCGCCCACAGCTCCAGCTCCGCGCCGAACGCCGGACGGGTGTTGGAGGCCCGGAGCACCCACAGGGCCCGCGACAGCGGATCCAGACCGGGCGGGGCGTCGGCCAACTGCTCCCAGACCGCCGCCTCGTTCCTGGCGACCAGTTCGGTGATGGCCGCGCCGAACAACTCCTGCCGCGACGGGAAGTGGTGCAGCAGGGCGCCCCTGCTCACCCCCGCCCGCCGCTGTACCTCCAATGTCGTACTGGCGGCGTACCCGGCCTCGATCAGCGACTCCACGGCCGCCTCCACGATCCGGCGGCGTGTCGCCTCCCGTTGTTCCTCGCGCGGCATCCGCCCACCTCCCGATTGACAGTCAGGGCTGACTGTCAATCGACCATCCCACAGTCAGGGCTGACTGTGAAGTCCCGGGGCCGGGTTTTCCGGTGGTGCGGAGGGTCCTTGTGTTGCGGGCGGCGGCACTCGGGGTCACTCTGATCAGTGACTGAGAAGCGTCAGGCGCTCACTTTCCGCACTCGGGGTCCGTAGTGGAGGAGCCGGTCTGTCGCGGTGAGGAGCCCACGGTCATGCATGTTCAGACCGCCTGCCGTTACCTCATGGAAGTGCAGGCATCCATGGAGCGGATCCCCCGGATCCGCCGCATTCTCGCGGCCCATCTCCGGTACTGGAAACTCGAACCCCACATCGCGCCGGTGTGCCGTGCCGTCGACGAGTTGATAGGAAATGTCGTCCGGCACGTTCCCGGTGACAAGACCTGTGTGGTGGAACTCCGCTGGACCGGACGTCATCTCATCGTCTCGGTCGCGGACAACGACCGCCGTCTGCCGAAGGTGACGAGTTCCTGCCCGGCGACGGGCGGACTCGCCACCGTCGCGGTCCTCAGCGACAGCTGGGGCACCTGCGGCACGGACACGGGCAAGGTGATCTGGTTCAGCCGGCGGGTGAAGGAGGCCGAGCACATCCCTCGGGCCGCCCGGACGCCGACGCTCCCCACGCGCGCGTCCAAGCCGTTGCCCGCCGCCGTCCCCGCCGACGGGGACACCGGCCGGGGTACGCGCCCGGAGGCCCGCGTATCGGGCCGGGTCGGCGCAGGCGTGGGCTGACCGGTCGGGCTCGGGCCCGCGGGAGCCGGCCGCCCCTGGTCCGTCCCGTGCGCGCGGCCGCCCCGTGGCCGGTCCCGTGCACGCCGTACGTCCCGGAGCGGTACGCGCCCGTCCGGCCTTCCGGACCGGAGCAGTACGTCCGCACACGGCCCGGACCGGGCTCGGACGACCGCGCGCGTACGCCCCGGATGCCCAGCACACGCGTGTCGACGACACACGCACGGATGAGGGTGGCCGCGGCGGACGGAGACGGCCCGAGCGCCGCCGTACGGGTGGTGCGCGCCGCCCGTACGCGCGACCGGGGCCGCGTGGCCCCTTGCCCGCGCCGCCGTCCGGGAGTGCTCTGGCCTCCGTCGGCCCGACCGCGCGCCGGCCCCAAGCCCTTCGAGCATAGGACGCACGGGGATGCACAGGATGCACCGGATGCACCGCAGCGCCGCCTTCGCCGCAGCCGCCCTGATCACCCTCGCCACGGTCGCGCCCGCCCAAGCCGCGCGGGCCCCGCGGCACGATCCCGCGGCCACCGACGGCGGACTCTTCCTGACCGTCTCCGGGAGCGGCGGCGACCGACTGCGCGGAGTACGTCTGAGGTGCCGCCCCGAACCCGCCGGACCTCACCCCGAGGCGGCAGCCGCCTGCGCGGCCGTCGCCGCCGCGGGCGGAGACTTCGACCGGCTGCCCGGCGACCCCCACCCGTGCACCAAGAGGTTCGACCCGGTCACCGCCGGGGCCACCGGCGGCCGGGACGAGCGCGCCACCCGTTGGACCAGGACCTACGCCAACGCCTGCGAACTCGACGCGGCGACCGGAGCCGTCTTCCGCTTCTGATGCCGCACAGTCGCTTCTCACGCCGAGCGGCGGACCCGGACGGCTCCCCGGCCGACTTTCCCGTCCGCGACCCGCCGCTCCGGTCGGCGCACCCGGTCGCCGCACCCGGTCACCGCTGTCCGCCGTCGGCCTTTCACGGCCCCGCCACGGCGTTCAGCCGCCGCGCGAGGCGACCATCCCGATCGTCAGCAGGCCGAGCACCACCCAGCCGAGCCAGAGCCAGCCATTGCTCCCGAGCGCTGCCGTGTAAGCGGTCACGACCACCAGGGCCGAGACGGTCAGCACTCCCATCGTCTTCGTGGATCCGGACATCCGCGCCCTCCTCGGACGACGACCGCCTCGGACGGCGATCGTCGCCATCCGTCATCGTCACCCCGGAGCGGGGCGGAGCGCTACCGTCCCGTCAGCCACCGCCGCGCGCGTGGAGCGAGGCGAGATACGCGTTGTACGCCTCCAGCTCCTTGTCGCCGTCCCGGTCCGCGGCCCGGTCCTTGCGCCTGGCCTGCCGCTGATCCGATCCGTACCACTGGTACACCAGCGCGATCAGCACCAGCACCGACGGGATCTCGCTGAACGCCCAGGCGATGCCGCCCGCCGCGCTCTGGTCCGCCAGGGCGTCGATCCCGAGCGAGGCCGGGGGATTCTCGTACGCCTTGACCATCGGCGCGCTCGCCATCATCAGCGCGATGCCGAAGAAGGCGTGGAACGGCATCCCCGCGAACAGCTCCAGGATCCGCATCACATAGCCGGGACGGTGCGGCCCGGGATCCACGCCCATGATCGGCCAGAAGAAGATCAGGCCCACGGCGAGGAAGTGCACCATCATCGCGATATGACCCGCCTGCGACTTCATCAGGAAGTCGAAGAGCGGGGTGAAGTAGAGCCCGTACAGCGACGCGATGAACATCGGGATCGTGAAGGCCGGGTGCGTCACGACCCTCATGTACCGGCTCTGCAGCAGAGCGAGCAGCAGCTCCCGCGGCCCCTTGCGACGGCCCCGGCCCGCGACCGGCAGCGCCCTCAGCGCCAGGGTCACGGGTGCGCCCAGCAGCAGCAGAATCGGCGAGACCATGCTGATGATCATGTGCTGCACCATGTGCACGCTGAACATGACCATGCCGTAGTCGTTGAGCTTGGTGCACATCGCGAGCGCCACGGTCAGCACACCGGCGACGAAGAAGGCGGTGCGGCCGGTCTGCCAGGAGTCGCCGCGCCGACGCAGCCGCAGCACACCCCATCCGTACAGCAGCAGTGCCAGGACGCAGCCCGTCAGGAAGAACGGGTCCGGTGCGAACTCCAGCCCCCGTCCCAGCGTGAACGGCGGCAGCTCCATCGATGTGCCGTGTTCGCTGTGATCCATCCGACGGCTCCCGGTTCGTGCTGGTGACGCGCTTGCCCGCACCACAGTAGAACTGCCCCCGGCAGCGCTCGCGGCCGGGGGCAGTCACTCGCTCACGGCCGGCCTACATGACGCACTCCGCTTCGGCGTACCGCTCCGACGGCACGGTCTTCAGGGTCTCCACCGCCAGCGCCAGCGGCACCATCGTGATCTCCGCGCCGCGCAGCGCGGTCATCATGCCGAACTCGCCGCGGTGCGCCGCCTCCACCGCGTGCCAGCCGAACCGGGTCGCCAGCACCCGGTCGTACGCGGTCGGGGTACCACCGCGCTGCACATGGCCGAGAATGACGGGGCGGGCCTCCTTGCCCAGGCGTGCCTCCAGCTCGATGGAGAGCTGCCGGGCGACGCCGGCGAACCGCTCATGGCCGTAGACGTCCTTGCCGCCCTCGTCCCACCGCATGGTGCCCTCGCGGGGCTTCGCGCCCTCGGCGACGACGACGATCGCGAACCGCTTGCCCGCCTCGAACCGCTCTCCGACCGTCCGGGTCAGCTCGCCGATGTCGAAGGGCCGCTCCGGCACGACGATGGCGTGCGCGCCGGCGGCCATGCCCGAGTGCAGCGCGATCCAGCCCGTGTGCCGGCCCATGACCTCGACGATCAGCACCCGCTGATGCGACTCGGCGGTCGTCTTCAGCCGGTCGAGCGCCTCCGTCGCCACGCCCACGGCGGTGTCGAAGCCGAACGTCACATCGGTCGAGGAGATGTCGTTGTCGATGGTCTTCGGCACGCCGACGATCGGCAGGCCGCCCTCGGAGAGCAGATGGGCGGCCTTGAGCGTGCCCTCGCCGCCGATGGGGATGATCGCGTCGAGGCCCAGATCGGCCACATGCCCCCTGGCGCGTTCCACCCCGTCCCGCAGATGCTCGGGCCGGACCCGGGACGAGCCGAGGATCGTGCCGCCGCGGGCCAGGATGCCGCCCACGGCATCGAGGTCGAGCTTGCGGTAGTCGCACTCCAGCAGGCCCTTCCACCCGTCGTGGAAGCCGATGACCTCGTCGCCGTGGTCGACGACCGCACGGTGCACGACGGAGCGGATGACGGCGTTCAGGCCGGGGCAGTCGCCCCCGGAGGTGAGCACACCAATGCGCATAGCCCGGATTACCTTTGCAACGTGGGCCGACTCCCGGACCACGTCGTCCGGTTGGATCCCCGTCACCCTACCGGCGTACGGTGGCGGAAACCGAACCGGGCGTCCGCCAGTTGGGACGCCCGGTTCGGTTTCGGCGCCCCTCAGGCGGGCTGCGTCGCGGAGGCGATGCGCTCGTCGCGCAGCGCCTCGTACCACCGGTCGTCCGTCGGGGGCAGCGCGTTCACATCGAGCGCCAGCTTCAGCAGCAGATCCGCGATCTGCGGATTGCGGGCCATGACGGGACCGTGCATATAGGTGCCGAAGACGGTGTCGTTGTACGCGCCCTCCGTGCCGTCGCCCGTGCCGTTGCCGCGGCCGAGAACGGTCCGGGCGAAGGGCCGGGCGGTGGGGCCGAGGTGCGTGATGCCCTGGTGGTTCTCGAAACCGGTCAGCTGCGGCAGACCCAGCCGGGGATCGATGTCGGCGAGCACGTCGCCGACGCAGCGCTCGCCCTCCCCGCGCGTGGAGATCACATCGATCAGACCGAGGCCGGGCTCGCGCTCGCCCAGGTCGTTGATGAACTCATGGCCGAGGATCTGGTATCCGGCGCAGACGGAGAAGATGATCGCGCCGTTCTCCGCGGCCCGCGAGAGCCCGCCGTCACGGCGCAGCCGCTCGGACGCCAGCCGCTGCGGGCGGTCCTCGCCGCCGCCGATCAGATAGATGTCCCCCGAGGTGGGGATCTGCTGGTCGCTGCGTACGTCGATACGCAGCACGTCGAGACCGCGCTGCCGGGCCCGGCGCTCCACGACGAGGGCGTTGCCCTGGTCGCCGTAAGTGCTGAGCAGGTCGGGATAGACCCAGACCAGACGCAGGCTGCTGTCGCTCATGCTCGTAGTCCTTCGGTCCTTCGTCGTTGGTCCGGGGATCGTCCGGGATCCTCCGGGATCGTCCGGCGGGATCAGTTGCCGACGCGGCGGCGTACGTCCTGGAAGGCCGTGTAGTTCGCGATCAGTTCGATCCTGCCCTGCGGAGCCATCCCCACCGCCTCGTCGACGGTCTCACAGACCCGGAAGTCCAGGCCCGCGACCTCCAGCCGCACCGCCAGGTCGAGACGGCGGTCGCCGATCACCATAATCGGGTGGCCCGCCAGCCGGGTGTAGTCGACGTCCCAGAGCCAGGAGGTGTCCGTTCCGTCGGCGCCGCGGGCGTTGACGGAGAGGATGACCGGGGTCGGCGGCGGGTCGATCAGCGAGAACGTCTCCAGCCAGCCGGCCGGGTTCTTCGCGAGCAGCAGCCGCAGCTCGCGGCCCTGGAAGCCGACCACGTCATAGCGTCCGGCCACGGCCTGTACCGAGTACATCCGCTCCAGCGCGACCTGCGGGGGCACACCGAAGCAGGCGGCGACGGCCGCGGAGGTGGCGGCGTTCGCCTTGTTGGCGCGGCCGGGGAGCTGAAGGCGGATCGGCCAGGCGGAGCCGTGCGGGTCGAGGACATGGTCGCCGTTGAGGACCCAGCTCGGGGCCGGGCGGCGGAAATGGCACTCACCGCAGAACCAGTTGTCGCCGGGGCGTTGCAGCACACCGCCGCAGGACGGGCAGGACCAGGCGTCGTCCTTCCACTCCTGGCCGGCGGCGACCCACACGACATTGGGGGAGGACGAGGCGGCCCAGACGATCAGGGGGTCGTCGGCGTTGGCGATGACGACGGCCTTCGAACCGGCGAGGCCCTCACGCCACTTCTCCGCGAGCATGCGGGTCTCGGCGGCGCGGTCCAACTGGTCGCGGGAGAGGTTGAGCAGGGCGATCGCCTTGGGCGTCACATCGCGGGCGACCCCGGAGAGATACTTCTCGTCGACCTCGATCACCCCGAACCTGGCGTCGGAGCCGCCCGCGAGCGCGGAGGTGATGCCGGCGGGCATGTTGGCGCCGAGCGCGTTGGAGACGACGGGGCCGGCGGCGCGCAGGGCCTCGGCGATCAGCCGCGTGGTCGTGGTCTTCCCGTTGGTGGCCGACACGAGGACGATGTCCAGGTGCTGCGCCAGCCGCCCCAGCAGATCGGGGTCGAGCTTGAGCGCGACCCGGCCGCCGATCACCGAACCGCTGCCGCGTCCGGCTGCGCGCGACACCGCCGCAGCGGCCTTGCCTGCCGTCACGGCGAGCTTGGCGCGAGGCGTCAGTGGCTCCGAGTTGCCTGACATCGTCCTTGATCCTCCTTGCATCGGTCGGGCCAAGCCTATCCAGGTCCGGCCCGACCGCCCTACCACGGCACCGCCGCGCGGGCGGGCCGCGGCCCGGACGTACGCTTGCGCCCATGCGAAACCGGCCGATCCCCGGCAGTTCCGGACGCCCGAGGCCGATGAGCCTGTTCGGCGATCCGGTGCTGCACAACCCCTGTGAACCCGTCACCGAATTCGGTCCCGCGCTCGCAGACCTCATCGAGGACATGTTCGCCACGATGTACGCGGCTCAGGGGGTGGGGCTCGCGGCGAACCAGGTGGGCGTGGCCCTGCGGGTGTTCGTCTACGACTGCCCCGACGACGAGGACGTACGCCATCTCGGACACCTCGTCAATCCACGGCTGGTGGAGGCGGACGGCGTCGTCGTGCGGGGCCCGGAGGGCTGTCTGTCGCTGCCCGGCGTCTCGGCGGGTACGCGCCGGTACGACCGCGCCGTCGTCGAGGGGGTGACCTCCGCCGGCACGGCGGTACGCGTCGAGGGCACGGGGTTCTTCGCCCGCTGCCTCCAGCACGAGGCGGACCATCTGGACGGCCGGGTCTACCCGGACCGCCTCGGCGACTGGCGCCGCTCCCGCGTGGCGCGCGCGGCCCGCAAGGCGGGTCTGCCGGGGCTTCCTCCCCGGCCCCACGCGTACCCCTGACCGGTCGCCGCCCGTCCCGCGCGCGGTCGGGGCCGTCCCCGGCCGTCCGGTGTCCGGTCCGCCGCCACGGCGGCGGCTCCGGAGCCCCCGTGGCTCCGCCTCTCGCGCGACGTCGGGGCCGGTCTCCGCTCAGGCCCGCACGCCGAGCCGCACCGCGTACCGTGCGCAACGGTCGTTCGTCCAGCGCCTCGGCATCGCCGGACGGCGTCGCACCGGCGCACCCGTGCGCAACGGTCCCTCAGAACCCCGGTCCGCCCGCCTTGTCCGCCACCGCGGCCAGACGGCCCCAGAGCAGATCGGCCAGGCAGCGGACCAGTTCCGCGCGTGAGCAGGGGCGCTCGCCGAGCCACCAGTCGCCCGCCGCGTGCATCATGCCGACGATGCCGTGGCCCCAGACGCGGGCCAGCCGCTCGCCGTCCGGGCCGAGTTCGACGCGGCCGTGGATGACCTTCGCCAACTCCTCGCCGAGTCTGCGCAGCAGCGGCGCGGAGTGGCGGCCGACATCGAAGCCGGCCTCCGCGGGCTGCGCGTCCTCGGAGGGGTGCATCAGGAAGCGGTAGACCTGGGGCCGCGCCTCGATGGCCGCGAGATACGTGTCGAGCGTCGCCTCGATCCGCTCGCGGCGGTCCGCGGGCGCGTCGAGTGCCTTGCGCAGCGAGTCGAGCAGCGCGTCCGTATGGCGCTCGCCGAGCGCCCGGTACAGTCCGCCCTTGTCGCCGAAGTGACGGTAGAGGATCGGCTTGGTGATGCCGGCCTCCGCCGCGATCGCGTTCATGGACGCATGCGGCCCGTCCCGGAGCACCACCCGGTCCGCCGCTTCCAGGAGTTCACGGCGGCGCTGATCGGCCGGCCGATCCCGGTCGGAAGACTGCTGTGTGGTCTCCATAGGTGTACTCCCCGCCCGAGCGATTGCGTGACGCCTGCGCAAACTAACACCCCTCGCGCTTCCGCAGGCGCTCTCGCGCCAGATCGGTTGACACGCCCTACCGCCTGGTACCAGAAGGTAGTTACCGCAGGTAATGCGTGGATGGGGCGTCGCGGAAGGTCGCTGTCGTCCGCTCCTTCGAGCCGGACGCGGGTTCAGACGTCAGGGGCGATGCGCAACCGCGCGGTGTACGACGAGGCCAGGGACGAGCCCGCGCCCTCTCGAGCGTGCCGATCCGCTACGGGACAGCCGTCAGGACTCGACGAGCCCCTCGATCAGCGAGACCACCTCCGCGGCCTCCGGCTCCGTACGGGGACGGATCCGTGCCACGACCTCGCCTTCGCCGTCGATCAGGAACTTCTCGAAGTTCCACTGGACGTCTCCGGCCTGGCCTTCCTCGTCCGGCGTCTTCGTCAGCTCCGCGTACAGCGGATGGCGGTCGGGGCCGTTGACCTCCACCTTCTCCAGGAGGGGGAAAGTGACGCCGTACGTCGTCGAGCAGAACGTCCGGATCTCCTCGGCGCTCCCCGGCTCCTGGCCCATGAACTGGTTGCACGGTACGCCGATGACCGTGAAGCCCCGTTCGCCGTACTGCTTCTGCAACCGCTCCAGACCGGCGTACTGCGGCGTCAGACCGCACTGGGAGGCCACGTTCACCACCAGCAGGGCCTTGCCCCGGTGGTCGGCGAGAGAAGTCGCCTCGCCGTCGAGCGTACGCAGGGGAATGTCGTACAGCGCTGTCATGCCATGTCTCCTCGTCCGAGATCCGATCGTGTTCAGCCGCTCAGCGGGCGGAACAGTCCTTCCTGCACCACCGACACCAGCAATTCACCCGCACGGTTGTAGATGCGGCCACGCGCCAGACCACGGCCGCCCGTCGAGATCGGGGACTCCTGGTCGTAGAGAAACCATTCGTCCGCGCGGAAGGGGCGGTGGAACCACATCGCGTGGTCCAGCGACGCCATGTCGAAACTACGCTTCCCCCAGAGAGGCTCGATGGGGATCCGGACGGCGTCCAGCAGCGTCATGTCGCTCGCGTACGTCAGGGCGCAGGTGTGCACCAGCGGATCATCGCCCAGCGGGCCCACCGCGCGCATCCACACCGCGCTGCGCGGATCCGACCGCTTCTGAGTGATCTCCTCCGGCGTCCAGCGCAGCCGTTCGGTGTAGCGGATGTCGAACTGCTGGCGGCGCGCCATGCGCTCCAGCGCCTCGGGGAGGGCGCCGAGATGCTCCCGGATCTCCTCGGCGAGCGGGGGCAGTGTCTCCGGCGCCGGGAACTCCAGGCGCGGCGGCAGCTGATGCTCGATGCTGCCCTCCTCCGGCCGGTGGAAGGACGCCGTCAGCGTGAAGACGGTCCGGCCCTGCTGTACCGCGGTGACCCGGCGTGTGGTGAACGACCTGCCGTCCCTCACACGCTCCACCTGGTACACGATCGGCACGCCGGGACGCCCCGGCCGCAGGAAGTACGCGTGCAGGGAGTGCACCGGACGCTCCCCGTCGGTGGTGCGGCCCGCCGCGACCAGCGCCTGTCCCGCGACCTGGCCGCCGAAGACCCGCTGGAGGGACTCGTTCGGGCTGCGGCCGCGGAAGATGTCGACCTCGATCTGCTCCAGGTCGAGCAGATCCACCAGGCGCTCGGCGGGGTTCGTCATGGCGGTTCTCCTGTGATGGTCGGGGCCGGTGGCCGAGGCGGCCGGATCTCCCGTGGCGGTCAGAGCTGGCCGACCGAGGTGACCCGGACGACCGCCCGACCCTCCTCGTCGGAGGCCGCGAGATCGACCTCGGCGCTGATGCCCCAGTCGTGGTCGCCGTTCGGGTCGGCGAAGATCTGCCGCACCCGCCACAGACCGTGCGGCTCGTCCTCCTCGATCAGCAGCAGCCTCGGGCCGCGCGCGTCCGGGCCCGTGCCCAGCTCCTCGTACGCGTCCCAGTACGCGTCCATCGCCTCGCCCCAGGCGTCCGCGTCCCAGCCGGACTCGGCGTCCAGTTCGCCCAGCTCGCCCACCCGGTCGAGCGCGGCCAGCTCCACCCGGCGGAAGAGGGAGTTGCGGACGAGCACCCGGAACGCGCGCGCGTTGGCCGTGACGGGTTTGACCTGGTCGGCCTTCTCCTGGGCCTGCTCGGCGGTCTCCACCTCCGGGTTGGCCAGCTGCTCCCACTCGTCCAGCAGACTGGAGTCGACCTGGCGCACCAGCTCACCCAGCCAGGCGATCAGATCCTGGAGATCCTCGGACTTCAGATCGTCCGGGATCGTGTGCTCCAGCGCCTTGTACGCTCCGGCCAGATAGCGCAGCACGATGCCCTCGGTCCGCGCCAGCTCGTAGTGCGACGTGAACTCCGTGAACGTCAGCGCCCGCTCGTACATGTCGCGGATGACGGACTTCGGCGAGACCGGATGGTCGCCGACCCACGGATGGCTCTTGCGGTAGACGTCGTACGCGTGCCACAGCAGCTCCTCCAGCGGCTTGGGGTACGTCACCTCCTGGAGCCGCTCCATCCGCTCCTCGTACTCGACACCGTCCGCCTTCATCAGCGCGACCGCCTCACCGCGCGCCTTGTTCTGCTGGGCGGCCAGGATCTGGCGCGGATCGTCCAGCGTGGACTCCACGACCGACACCATGTCCAGCGCGTACGAAGGGGATTCGGGATCCAGCAGCTCGAAGGAGGCCAGCGCGAAGGTGGAGAGCGGCTGATTGAGCGCGAAGTCCTGCTGGAGGTCGACGGTCAGCCGCACGATACGGCCCTGGGCGTCCGGCTCCGCCAGCCGCTCCACCACACCGCCGTCGAGGAGCGAACGGTAGATCGCGATCGCGCGGCGGATGTGCCTCAGCTGGTTCCGGCGCGGCTCGTGGTTGTCCTCCAGCAGGCGGCGCATCGCGTCGAAGGCGTTGCCGGGCCGGGCGATCACCGACAGCAGCATGGTGTGGGTGACCTTGAAGCGGGAGGTCAGCGGCTCGGGGTCGGACTCGATGAGCTTGTCGAACGTGCTGTCCGACCAGGCCACGAACCCGTCGGGGGCCTTCTTGCGGACGACCTTGCGGCGCTTCTTGGGGTCGTCGCCGGCCTTGGAGAGCGCCTTCTCGTTCTCGATGACGTGCTCGGGCGCCTGGGCGGCGACCAGTCCCGCCGTATCGAATCCGGCCCGGCCCGCGCGGCCGGCGATCTGGTGGAACTCACGGGCGCGCAGGGTGCGCACCCGGTTGCCGTCGTACTTGGTGAGCGCGGTGAACAGCACCGTGCGGATGGGGACGTTGACGCCCACACCGAGCGTGTCCGTACCGCAGATGACCTTCAACAGGCCCGCCTGGGCGAGCTTCTCGACCAGCCGCCGGTACTTGGGCAGCATGCCGGCGTGGTGGACGCCGATCCCGTGCCGGACGTAACGCGACAGATTCCGGCCGAATTTGGTGGTGAACCGGAAGTTGCCGATCATCTCGGCGATCTGGTCCTTCTCCTCGCGCGAGCACATGTTGATGCTCATCAGCGACTGCGCCCGCTCCACGGCGGCGGCCTGGGTGAAGTGCACGATGTACACGGGAGCCTGCCGGGTGTCCAGCAGCTCGGTCAGCGTCTCCGTGATGGGCGTGCGCCGGTACTCGTACGACAGCGGGACCGGACGCGTCGCGGAGCGCACCACAGCGGTGGGACGGCCCGTACGGCGGGTCAGATCCGACTCGAACCGCTTGACGTCGCCGAGGGTCGCCGACATCAGGACGAACTGCGCCTGCGGCAGCTCCAGCAGCGGGATCTGCCAGGCCCAGCCGCGGTCCGGCTCGGCGTAGAAGTGGAACTCGTCCATCACGACCTGGCCGATGTCGGCGTTCGCGCCGTCGCGCAGGGCGATGGAGGCCAGCACCTCGGCGGTGCAGCAGATGACGGGCGCGTCGGCGTTGACGGACGCGTCGCCCGTGAGCATCCCGACGTTCTCGGTGCCGAACAGCTTGCACAGATCGAAGAACTTCTCCGAGACGAGCGCCTTGATCGGAGCGGTGTAGAACGTGACCTCGTCCCTGGCCAGAGCCGTGAAGTGCGCACCCGCCGCGACCAGGCTCTTTCCGGAGCCGGTGGGGGTCGAAAGGATCACATTGGCCCCGGAGACCACCTCGATCAGCGCCTCTTCCTGAGCCGGATAGAGCGAGATGCCCCGGTCCTCGGCCCATGAGGAGAAAGCCTCGAAGAGGGCATCGGGATCGGCGTCAGGCGGCAGCTGGTCGATAAGGGTCACGCCCCCCATCTTGCCTGTCCTCACCCCGGTTCCGGGAACCGGGCGGCGACCGGAAGATCACGAACGATACGCTGCGCTGTCAACTGGCTTCACTGTCAGGCTTCACGATCAAAGCGATGGCTGTGCAACAGTCGTACCACCACGGGGCGGGGAAACGTACATGATGGGACCGGCTCATTCGCTGTCCGGAGCGGCCGCGTGGCTGGGGGTGGGGGCCGCGACCGCCGCGGCCGGCCGGCCGATGCCATGGCCGGTTCTCGTCGTCGGAGCGCTGATCTGCGCGGGTGCCGCGCTGGCGCCCGACCTGGATCACAAGGCGGCGACGATCTCCCGCGCCTTCGGGCCCGTCTCGCGCACCCTGTGCGAGGTCGTCGACAAGCTCTCGTACGCCGTCTACAAAGCGACGAAGAAGCAGGGCGACAAACGCAGGACCGGCGGCCATCGCACCCTGACGCACACCTGGCTCTGGGCGGTCATGATCGGCGGCGGTGCTTCCGCGCTGGCCGTCACCGGCGGCCGGTGGGCGGTCCTCGCGCTGCTCTTCGTCCATCTGGTGCTCGCCGTGGAGGGCCTGCTCTGGCGGGCGGCGCGGGTCTCCAGCGATGTCCTGGTGTGGCTGCTGGGCGCGACGAGCGCATGGATTCTGGCGGGCGTGCTCGACAAACCGGGCAATGGCTCCGACTGGCTGTTCACCGCTCCCGGCCAGGAGTATCTGTGGCTGGGCCTGCCGATCGTGCTGGGCGCCCTCGTCCACGACATCGGCGACGCCCTCACCGTCTCGGGCTGCCCCATCCTGTGGCCGATCCCGATAGGCAACAAGCGCTGGTATCCGGTCGGGCCGCCGAAGGCGATGCGTTTCCGGGCCGGGAGCTGGGTGGAGCTGAAGGTGCTGATGCCGGTGTTCATGCTCCTCGGGGGAGTGGGCGGGGCCGCGGCCCTCAATGTGATCTGACCCGCTGAAGCGGCCCGCGTGGAGTGGGCCGCCGCACCGGGCCGCGTGGAGTGGGCCCAGCCACGCCCCCGGAGCCCGGACGGCTTCCCGTACCCCGTATCAGCTCAGCCGTGCCAGGAGCGCCAGAGCGCCGCATACGCGCCGTCCGCCCCGACCAGCTCGTCATGGCTGCCCAGCTCGCTGATCCGGCCGTTCTCCACCACCGCGATCACATCCGCGTCATGCGCGGTGTGCAGGCGGTGGGCGATCGCCACCACCGTACGGCCGTCGAGGACCCGTGAGAGCGAACGCTCCAGATGACGGGCCGCGCGCGGGTCCAGCAGGGAGGTCGCCTCGTCGAGGACCAGAGTGTGCGGGTCCGCCAGGACCAGCCGGGCGAGGGCGATCTGCTGGGCCTGGGCCGGAGTGAGGGCCAGGCCGCCGGAGCCGACCTCGGTGTCGAGGCCGTCGTCCAGCGCCCGCGCCCAGGCGTCCGCGTCCACCGCGCCGAGAGCGGCCCACAGCTCCGCGTCGCCCGCGTCCGTCCGGGCCAGCAGCAGATTGTCCCGGAGGGAGCCCACGAACACATGGTGCTCCTGGTTGACCAGCGCCACATGCTCCCGGATCCGCTCGGCGGGCATCCGGGACAGCTCGGCCTCGCCGAGTGTGATCCGGCCGGACCGCGGGGCGTAGACGCCCGCCAGCAGCCGTCCCAGCGTCGACTTCCCGGCCCCGGACGGGCCCACCAGGGCGACCCTCGTGCCCGGCGCGACCGCGAGGGACACCTCGTGGAGCACGTCCACGCCCTCGCGATAGCCGAAGCGCACCTCGTCCGCGCGTACGTCGCGGCCGTCGGGCCGGACCCGGCCGTCCCCCGCGTCCGGCTCGATCTCCCGCACGCCCACCAGCCTCGCCAGCGACACCTGGGCCACCTGGAGTTCGTCGTACCAGCGCAGAATGATGCCGACCGGTTCGACGAGCATCTGTGCCAGCAGCGCGCCCGTCGTCAGCTGGCCCACGTCGATCCAGCCCTGGAGCACGAACACGCCGCCGAACAGCAGCACCGACGCGAGAACCGTGGTGTGCGTGAGGTTGATGACGGGGAACAGCACGGACCGCAGATACATCGTGTACCGCTCCCAGACGGTCCACTCCCTGATCCGCTGGTCGGACAGCGCGATCCGCCGACGGCCGAGGCGGTGGGACTCCACCGTCCGGCTCGCGTCGACCGTCTCGGTGAGCACGGTGGCGACCGCCGCGTAACCCGCCGCCTCCGAGCGGTACGCGGAGGGCGCCCGCCTGAAGTACCAGCGGCAGGTCACCAGCAGCAGCGGCAGGGCCACCAGCACGGCGAGCGCCAGCGGCGGCGCGGTCACCGCCAGGCCGGCGAGCAGCAGTCCCGCCCACACCACACCGATCGCCAGCTGCGGCACGGCCTCCCGCATGGCGTTGGCGAGCCGGTCGATGTCGGTGGTGATACGGGAGAGCAGATCGCCGGTCCCCGCGCGCTCCAGCACACCCGGCGGCAGCCGGACGGACCGCACCAGAAAGTCCTCGCGGAGCTCGGCCAGCATCTCCTCGCCGAGCATCCCACCGCGTAGCTGGACCATCCGTACGAAGAGGGTCTGGACGGCCAGCGCGAGGGCGAACACCGCGATCGTGCGCCCCAGATGGAGTTCCCGCGCCCCGGTCGTCAGCTTCTCCACGACGGAGCCCAGCAGATACGGCCCCACCATGGACGCGATCACCGCGAGCGCGTTGAACGTGATCAGGGCCGCGAACGCACGCCGGTGCCGCCGCAGCAGCTCGCGCACATAGGTCCTGACGGTCGCGCCGCCGCCGACGGGCAGCGTCGTCGCCGACTCGGGGGCCGCCGGATCGTACTCGGGCGGTTCCACCCGGAACATCACGTTCTTCTCGGGGCTCTTCACACGGATCCCTCGCTCTCCACGGATACGCTCGCCGCCTGCCGTCGTTCCCGGGCCTCGTCGTCGGTCTCGCGGGTGACGACGGCCCGGTAGCGCGGCTCACCGCGCAGCAGCTCGCGGTGTGTGCCCTCGGCCGCGACCTTGTTCCCCTCCACCAAGAACACCCGGTCCGCCAGATCCAGCAGCAGCGGCGACGAGGCGAGGACCACGGTCGTGCGCTCACGGCGCAGCCGCTTCACCCCCGCCGCGACACGGGCCTCGGTGTGCGAGTCGACGGCGGACGTCGGCTCGTCCAGTACCAGCACCTCCGGATCGGTCACCAGCGAACGCGCGAGCGCGAGCCGCTGGCGCTGACCGCCGGAGAGCGACCGGCCGCGCTCGGTGATCCGGGTCTCCATCGGGTCGCCGGCGTCGTCCGCGGACGCCTGGGCGAGCGCGTCGAGCACATCACCGCACTCCGCCGCTTCCAGGGCCTCGCGGGCGGAGACCTTCCCCGACGACGGGATGTCCAGCAGCTCCCGCAGCGTGCCGGAGAGCAGCACCGGATCCTTGTCCTGTACGAGCACGGCAGCCCGTGCCTCGTCGAGCGGCAGCTCGTCCAGCGGTACACCGCCGAGCAGTACGGACGGCACAGTCTCGATCCGGGCGTCGGCGTCGAGGGCAGGCGTCGTCTCGACCCGGGGGTCGGCGTCCGCGTCGCGGGCGGGGGTGGTCCCGGCCAGGGCGCCGGTGTCGGCGTCGTCCGTGACGGGGTGGCCGCCGAGCCGGTCCGCGAGCCGTCCGGCCGCGTCCGGGTCACCGCAGACCACGGCCGTGAAGCGGCCGGCGGGGGCGAGGACGCCGGTGACGGGGTCGTACAGATCTCCGGTGGGGCGGCCGTGCCCGACGCCGGTGGCCGTGGTGGTCCGGTGCAGGGACAGCACCCGTGCCGCCCGCTTCGCGGAGGGCTTCGAGAAGGAGTAGGCCATCGCGAACTCCTCGAAGTTGCGCATCGGGTGCTGGGCGAGCAGGACCGCGCTGTAGACGGTGACCAGCTCGCCGACCGCGATCCGGCCGTCGAGGGCGAGCTTGGCTCCGTATCCGACGACCGTCAGCATGAGCACACCGGGCAGCAGCACCTGGACCGCCGAGATCAGGGACCACATCCGGGCCGTGCGGACGGCCGCTCGGCGCACGTCCTGGGACGCCCTGCGATAGCGGTCGAGGAACAGGTCCTCGCCGCCGATTCCGCGCAGCACCCGCAGACCGGCGACCGTGTCCGACGCCAGCTCGGTGGCGTGGCCCGCCTTCTCCCGCTGGACGTCCGCCCGCCGGGTGGCGACCGGCAGCAGCGGCAGCACGGCCAGGGCGAGCACCGGGAAGCCGATGGCGGCGACCACGCCGAGCGCGGGCTGGTAGATCACCAGGCCGGTGCAGACCGCCACCACCGTGACGGCCGCCGCCACGAACCGGGAGAACGCCTCGACGAACCAGCCGATCTTCTCGACGTCTCCGGTGGAGACCGCGACCACCTCGCCCGCGGCGACCCGCCGGGTCAGCACCGAGCCCAGCTCCGACGCTTTGCGGGCCAGGAGTTGCTGGACGCGCGCCGCCGAGACGATCCAGTTGGTGACGGCCGCGCGGTGCAGCATGGTGTCGCCGAGCGCGATGGCCAGGCCGAGCAGCAGGATCAGCCCGCCCGCGTACGCGAGCCGGGTGCCGTCGCGGTCCACCACGGCCTGGACGGCGAAGCCCACGCCTAGGGAGAGCGCGGCGATCGAGAGCTGGTTCAGCAGCCCCCAGAACAGGGCCTTGAGCTGTCCGCCCAGCTGATTTCGGCCGAGCCAGACCAGGAAGCGGGTGCCGGAACGGACGTCGGGGTCGCCGGGATCGTGGAACGGAAGGTCTTGGATCTGCATGGCGTCCCAGCACGAGTCGTGGTTGGTGCAAACCGTGCAAGGTTCGCCTTCGCCGACACCGTTCCGCAATCGGTTTTCTCGTGGACCGGGTGTAATCCCGCCAGGTGGGGAGGGCGGAGCCGGGACAGGTGAGTGGAAGGGGGACCCCTGGGGGAGGCCGGTCCCGTCGCGGTCCCGCCGAAGCCCCGGAGCGCGGTTACGGCCTCGGTTCCGGCGGCGGTCCCAGCGGCGGCGGATCCGGCGGCTGGTCCGGCGTGGGCGCGGCCTGCCCGCGGTTTCACATGGGGTCACACGGGTTCAGACGGGTTCAGACGGGTCAAGGGGGCTTCAACAGGGTGGCGCCGGTCCGTCGACCAGGGTGTGGAGCAGCCCGCCGAAGGTCTCGCGCTGATCGGCGGTCAGGGGAGCGAGAATGTCCTCGGCCGCCGCCCTGCGCGCCTCGCGCATCGTCCTGAGCGTGGCGCGGCCGGTGTCCGTCAGCTCGATACGGGTCACCCTGCGGTTGGCCGGATCAGGGGCGCGGCGGACCCGGCCGCTCGCCTCCAGGGCGTCCACCAGACTGGTCACGGCTCTCGGAACCACCTCCAGCCGGGCCGCGAGATCGGCCATACGGGGAGCCTCGTCGTAGTGCGCGAGGATGCGCAGCAGCCGGGACTGGGCGGGGGTGATCGCGACGCCGACCGACTCCAGCTGCCGCTGCTGGCTGCGGTGGAGGCGGCGGGTGAGCCGCAGCAGCTGTTCGGCCAGCAGGCCGTCGGGGTCGGGAGTGGTCATACGGGAACAATATCAGGACCTTGTTCATTGTGTACATAGGTAACAGTGAGCTATGCTCTCGAAAGTGTCCGCGCGCCCAGCGCCTCGCGCCCCCTGCCTTCCGGGCATATCCCGGGCGCGGCGGCTCGAACGACCGCGCGGACCGACCCGGAGGAAAGGTCCCGCACCCTCGAAGGAGCCCATGCACCCCACAGATCCGACCGACTGGACACCACCGGCCAAGGAGCCGGAGCAGCCGCCCGCCCAGGTGCGGCGGATCCTCCGGCTCTTCCGTCCCTACCGCGGCCGTCTCGCTCTCGTCGGGCTGCTCGTCGGCGCGGCGTCGCTCGTCTCCGTCGCCTCGCCGTTCCTGCTGAAGGCGATCCTTGACACCGCGATTCCCGAAGGCCGCACCGGCCTCCTCAGCCTGCTCGCGCTCGGCATGATCCTCACCGCGGTGCTGAACAGCGTCTTCGGCGTCCTGCAGACGCTGATCTCCACCACCGTCGGCCAGCGCGTCATGCACGATCTGCGCACGGGGGTCTACGCCCGGCTGCAGAGCATGCCGCTCGCCTTCTTCACCAGGACCCGGACCGGAGAGGTCCAGTCGCGCATCGCCAACGACATCGGCGGGATGCAGGCGACCGTCACCTCCACCGCGACCTCCCTGGTCTCCAACCTCACGGCCGTGGTGGCCACCGTCATCGCCATGGTCGCGCTCGACTGGCGGCTCACCGTCGTCTCGCTGCTCCTGTTGCCGCTGTTCGTCTGGATCAGCCGCAGAGTCGGCCGCGAGCGCAAGAAGATCACGACCCGGCGCCAGAAGCAGATGGCGGCGATGGCCGCGACCGTCACCGAGTCCCTGTCGGTCAGCGGCATCCTGCTCGGCCGCACCATGGGCCGGGCCGACTCGCTCACCGACTCCTTCGCCAGGGAGTCCGAGCGTCTCGTCGACCTCGAAGTGCGCTCCAGCATGGCCGGGCGCTGGCGTATGTCCACCATCGGCATCGTGATGGCCGCCATGCCCGCGGTCGTCTACTGGGCTGCGGGCATCGCCCTCCAGAGCGGCGGACCGGCGATCTCCATCGGCACCCTGGTCGCGTTCGTCTCGCTCCAGCAGGGCCTGTTCCGCCCCACCGTGAGCCTGCTCTCCACCGGAGTGGACATGCAGACCTCGCTCGCCCTCTTCCAGCGCATCTTCGAATACCTCGACCTGCCCGTGGAGATCTCCGAACCCGACAACCCGGTCTCCCTGGAGAAGATCCGAGGTGAAGTCCGTTTCGAGGACGTCGACTTCGTGTACGACACCCAGCAGTCGGCCCCCACCCTCGACCGTGTGGCGGTGACCGTGCCCGCGGGCGGCAGCCTCGCGATCGTCGGCCCCACCGGCTCCGGGAAATCCACCCTGGGCTATCTGGTTCCCCGGCTCTACGACGTCACCGGAGGCCGGGTCACGCTCGACGGAGTCGACGTACGCGACCTGGACTTCGACACCCTCGCCCGCGCCGTGGGAGTCGTCTCCCAGGAGACCTATCTCTTCCACTCCTCCGTCGCCGAGAACCTCCGCTTCGCCAAGCCGGACGCCACCGACGCCGAGATCGAGGCAGCCGCCCGCGCGGCCCAGATCCACGACCACATCGCGTCGCTGCCCGACGGATACGACACCCTGGTGGGCGAGCGGGGATACCGCTTCTCCGGAGGCGAGAAGCAGCGCCTCGCCCTGGCGCGCACCATCCTGCGCGATCCGCCCGTCCTCATCCTCGACGAGGCCACCAGCGCGCTCGACACCCGTACCGAACAGGCCGTGCAGCAGGCCATCGACGCACTCTCGGCGGGCCGCACCACCATCACCATCGCGCACCGGCTCTCCACCGTCAGGGACGCCGACGAGATCGTCGTCCTCGAATCGGGACGCATAGCCGAGCGCGGCACCCACGCCGAACTGATCGCACTCGACGGCCGCTACGCCGAACTGGTGCGCAGGGACACCCGGTTGGCCGTTCCCGCCGTCCCCTGACGGGCGCTCCCGGCCGGTTGCTCGCGTGACGGTCCATCCGCCGTGAAGTTACGACATGATGACCGTCCATGAGAGCTCTCCTCGGGGTGGAACTGCCCGGCTACCAGCCCATCGACCATGACGTCTGGGCCAATGACGCGGGCGACGTGCTGTCACTGCACTTCTTCGGCCTGACGCCGGATCTGCCGGCGGCGCTCGACAACGGACCCGCGCTGCGCGAAGGACTCACCAGAATCATCGCCGGCGCGGGCGGCGGCCTGATCGAGGCATCCGTGAAGTCCCTGGGCACGCTGCCGGCGCTGCGGCAGATACTGAAGCTGCCGCTCCCCGGACAGCCCAGCGGACAGGCGTTCGTCGGCAGCTTCACCGTGCCGCGCGCGAACTGCAGCACCGTCGTGAAGATCCAGGCGCCGGAACGAGGCATCACAGGGGTGCGGGAGGCGACGGTCATGGCCCAGGTGGGCCATGACAAGTACTTCAGACCCCATCCGTACGCACCGGACGTGCAGGGCGGCCTGCCCTTCCATGTCGCCGACCACGCCCAGTGGGACGCGCAGTTCCCCGACCACCCCCTGAGCCGGGTGCGGAGCACCCTGGACGCGCTCGCGGGCGCCGTGCAGGTGGCCCCCGAATTCGCCGCGCTCCCGCCGTTCACGCGCTGAGCACCCCGGTCACACGCTGAGCACCCCGGCGGCCCGCCCTCCGCGGGCCGCCGCCCCTGCCCGGCGACCACCGGGCAGGGGAACGTGGGCACACCGGTGCGAATACCGGGTTCGGAGGCTGCCTGGGGTTAGCGTGCCGACATGATCACCGAGCCCTTGCCGCCGCCGAGCGGACGCAGAACGCGGCTGACCCGTCGCGGGCGCTTTGTCCTGATCGCCGCCGCGGTCCTCGCCGTCGCGATGGTCGTGGCACTGGTGTCGCTGCTGTTCGGGGGGAGCGAGAAGGAGAAGAAGCCGACGGCGACTCTGCTGATCCCCGAGGGCTGGCGCGCCTCACAGATCTACGCGGCCGTCGACAAGGCCCTCGGCAAGACGCCCGGCACCACCCGCGAGGCCGCCGCCACGGCCGGTCTGAAACTGCCCGCCGCGTCCGAGGGCAACCCCGAAGGGTACCTCTTCCCGGCCACCTATCCCGTGGACGCCACGACCACGCCGTCCGGCCTTCTCAGCTTCATGGTCAACACGGCCGACGAGAAGTTCGGCGCCGAACGCGTCACCAGCGGAGCACAGCGCGGCGGAATGACGGTCTATCAGACGGTCAACATCGCCAGCATCGTCCAGGCCGAGGCCGACACTCCCGAGGACATGGGCAAGGTGGCGCGGGTCGTCTACAACCGGCTCGCCCGGAACATGCCGCTCCAGATGGACTCGACCCTCAACTACGCGCTGAACCGGAGCACACTGGACACCACCACCGAGGACACCAGAATCGACAGCCCCTACAACAGCTATGAGCACCGGGGACTGCCCCCCACCCCCATCGGCAATCCGGGGGAGCAGGCCCTGCACGCCGCGATCAGCCCTCCGGCCGGAGACTGGCTCTACTTCGTCACCGTGGGCCCCGGCGACACCCGTTTCACGGCCGACTACCAGGACCACCAGCGCAATGTGGCGGACTTCAACAGCCGCCGCAGGGGCGACGGTTAGCGAGCGCCGATTCGGCCTTCGGCGGCGGGCCGCCGGAGCCCGACGGCACCGCCACCGGAGCCGCCTCCGGCCGCGCCGGAGGTTGTGCCCTACACCAGCGCCGGTTCGCGCTCCAGCAGCCGCCTGATCTCCCGGACGGCGGCCCGGCCCGCCCGGTTGGCGCCGATGGTCGAGGCCGAAGGGCCGTACCCGACCAGATGGATCCGGTCATCCCGTACGGCTCGGGTGCCGTCCATCCTGATGCCGCCGCCCGACTCACGCAGCCGCAGCGGCGCGAGATGGTCGATCGCCGCCCGGAAGCCGGTCGCCCACAGGATCACATCCGCCTCCACCGTCCGGCCGTCGTCCCAGGCGACCCCCGTCGGCGTGATCCGGTCGAACATCGGCAGCCGGTCGAGGATCCCCCGTTCACGGGCGCCCTTGAGGGCGTCGGTGAGGGGCAGCCCGGTCACCGACACCACACTCCGCGGCGGCAGCCCACGGCGTACGCGCTCCTCCACCCTGGCCACGACGGCACGGCCGACGTTCTCGTCGAAGGGGCCCTCGAAGAAGACGGGCGGCCGCCGGGTCACCCAGGTCGTCTCCGCCGCGTAGTCCGCGAGTTCCATCAGATGCTGGGTCCCCGAGGCCCCGCCGCCCACCACGATCACGCGCTGTCCGGCGAACTCCTCGGGTCCCGGGTAGTCGGCGGTGTGCAGCTGCCGCCCCCGGAAGGTCTCCTGCCCCCTGTAGCGGGGCCAGAACGGCCGGTCCCAGGTACCGGTCGCGCTGATCAGCGCCCGCGCCGACCAGACGCCCTCCGAGGACTCGACCCGCAGCCGCCCGCCCTCGCCCTCGCGTACCGCCACGACATCGACCGGCCGGTGAACCCGCAGATCGAAGCGTTCCTCGTACGCGGCGAAGTACGCGCCGATCACCTCCGACGAGGGGCGGGAGCCGTCCGCGCCCGTCAGCTCCATGCCCGGCAGCGCATGCATCCCGTGCACCTTGCCGTACGTCAGAGAGGGCCAGCGGAACTGCCAGGCCCCGCCCGGACGGGGGGAGTGGTCCAGCACGACGAAATCACGGTCGGGAACGAGCCCGATGCGCCGCAGATGATAGGCGCCGGACAGCCCCGCCTGTCCGGCGCCGATGACGACCACGTCCACGTCTCGCGCCTCGAAATCGTTCACACTTCTACTAACTCGGCCGGGGTCGCGCATCTTCCCGCCGCCGGCGGCGGATTCCCGCCTCGGAGCCGCCCGACAGTGGCCGTCCTCCGGCGGAGAACGCCGTACGCGGGGATGATGGACCCATGCCCGGACCCTTCACCACCACGATGCTGCACATCACCACCGGCGCGGACGAGTCGGTGACCGACCTGAGCAGTGCCTGCGACCGGTTCCTTCAGGAGGCCGCGGCCGGCCGGGACGGGCTGCTCCATGTCTTCGTCCCGCACGCCACGGCCGGCATCGCGGTCATCGAGACCGGGTCGGGCAGCGACGACGACCTGCTCGCCGCCCTGCGCACCCTGCTCCCCGCCGACGACCGCTGGCGGCACCGCCACGGCACTCCGGGGCACGGGCGCGACCACGTCCTGCCCGCGCTGGTCCCGCCGCATGCGACGCTGCCGGTGATCGGCGGCCGACTGGAACTGGGGACCTGGCAGTCGGTCTGCCTCGTGGACACCAATATCTCTAATGTCAACCGTCAGGTTCGACTGAGCTTCCTCGGCTGATCAAGATCATCCTGGGAGCGGCCGCCCAATCTCCGTACTCTGCACGTTCGAAACGGAGAGACCTTGCGCGGTACGGACCAGAACGTGATCGAACGACCATACGACGGCTGCGGGAAGTGCCTGCTCGGCGTCCGCCGGCTGTCCCGGATGAAGTTGGCCACGACCTCGCCGGAGCGGCAGCGCGCCGATGTGCTCGCCGCAGCCGCCGCGATCGGCGGGCACATCATCGGCTGGGCCGACGACTGGGAGGTCTCGGGCGCCACGGACCCGATGACCCGCCCGAAGCTCGGGCCATGGCTCCGGGACAAGCGGGGACCGTACGACGGTCTGGTGGCCGCCGCGGTGGACCGCCTCGGCCGCAATGTCGTCGACTGCCTCAACACCGGCTACAAGATGCGGGACGAGGGCAAGCTCCTTCTCACCTATGGGCACGACGGTCCCTGGGACCTGAACGACCCCATCGACGAGAACCGCTTCACCATGGAGGCGTGGGGCGCGCAGATGGAGCTGCGGGCCATCCAGCGGCGGAACCGCGACACCACGGTCAAGACCCGGGCGGCCGGCCGCCCCAAGGGAAAGCCCTCGTACGGGTTTCGGTACGTGCGCGTCGTGATGGGCGGCAAGATCGACCATGTCGCCCTGCACCCCCACGCCTCGGCCGTGCTCCGCGAAGTCGCCCGCCGGGTGCTCGCCGACCCCGAGCGCGTCACGCCGAGCAGCGAGGCGGCCCGGCTGAACCGGCCGGTGAGCTGTCCCCGGCCGACCATCTGGCCGTGATGTACGGCAAGCGCGCCGGGGGCAATCCTTGGCAGCCCACGAGCCTGAAGAACATCCTGCTGTCCGAGGCGGCCCTGGGCTATCTGATGCACCGGAAGCGGCCGGTGATAGACCAGGACGGCAACCCGGTACGTCTGTGCGAGGGACTGTGGGACCGGAGTACGCACGAGGCGCTGAAGCGGTGCCTCGAAGCCCGCGACACGCCCTTCAAGGGTCGGCGCTCGGGCCGGGAGTACCTCCTCACGGAGGTGGCCCTGTGCGGGCAGTGCGGCAATCGCCTCTACACCCAGACCTCTGCCGGTGTGCCGCCCCGCTATGTCTGCACCGCCCGGAACAAAGGATGGCTGAGCGCACAGCACTGCCGACCCGCACCCCTGATCTGGGCAGAGAAGCTCGACGTCTATGTGGAGGAATGGTTCGTGCGGGAGTTCGGCGACGGCCTGATCTACGAGACCGTCTTCGACCCCGGCAACGGCATCCCGGAACGCATCGCCGAGGTACGGGCCATGCGCGAGCGTCTGCGCGCCGACCGCGAGGCCGGCCTCTACGACGCCGCAGACGACGCGGCATGGTTCCGCGAGCGGTACGGGACCCTCAGCAGCGAGCTGGCGTCACTGGAGCGAGAACCGCAGCGCGCCCCCGGGATGATCCGGCGGCCCACCGGTGAAACCGTTGCCGACCGCTGGCACAACGCACCTGATGTCCAGGCCCGTAAGGAGATCCTCATGGACTTCCGGATCCGGGTCACGCTCTTTCCCATCAGCCACCCCGTGCGCCATGTGGTCGGCGTGATGCACGGACCGGACCGAGACCCTGACGCGGCGCGGTAGCGGGCCGGTCGGGCCATCGTCCTGCTGAGGGACGACGGCCCGACCGTGCAGCGCGCACTATCCGAATTCTCCGGCACGGCCAAACCGGGAATGCCGACCATCCTGATGCCTGCTCGCCAAGCACTAACGGGAGGTCGAGGGCATGGCGCATTCACCAGCACAGAATGTGGTCGGCCGCTTGTGGGCCGAGGAGCCCCGGAGCGGCCGATCGCCGCTTCCCCTGACTCACTGGCTGCTGGAGACCGCCGATGAACAGGTCATGAGGAGCGTCGACGAGACGTATACGAGCGACCCGTCCAGCCGGACTCCGGACGGCATGATGCGGAAGATCATTCGAGATGAACGCCTACCGATCTCCCTGGCCGATCCGGGGCCGGGCCCGCGATCGAGCCTGGTACTCACTCTCGAAGCGGGTTCCGGGATCGGTCCACTTCTCTTCGAGTCGTCCTCGCGGGACTTCGCCGAATCCATGGTGGCCGTCCGTGCAGAGATGAGCCGGACACCGGGTCCCCACACTCTTGAACTGGCCTTGGAGAAGCAGTGGGTCAGGACACGTTCCGGGGTCGACGTCGTCCTCGTCTTCCCGGCCGTCCAGATTGTCACCTCTGCTTCGAAGGAGCCGTGGTCACTGAGGCTCGCCGCTTGAACGCCTCATCTCATCAAGGCGGCCTCACCAGGCCGCAGTGTGATGTTCACTCATCGCTCGTGCGGACCAGGGCACCGTGAGCGTTCTTCTCGTAGACCCGATGAGCGTTCTTGTCGATCTTCCCCGCCACCTCTTCACCCAGATCGACGCCGTTCATGTTGGCTACCGATGCCAGGTAAGAGAACACGTCCGCGAGTTCCTCACCGAGGTCGGGGGGAGGTGCTTGCGCCAGGCGGTGAACGCCTTGCCCTCCTCGGCGGTGAGCAGCCCGAACT
This sequence comes from Streptomyces sp. NPDC004838, assembly GCF_053600955.1. Lineage (NCBI taxonomy): Bacteria > Bacillati > Actinomycetota > Actinomycetes > Kitasatosporales > Streptomycetaceae > Streptomyces > Streptomyces sp. NPDC004838. The sequence goes on from NZ_JBSGAW010000020.1 coordinate 148,932, forward strand.
CCAGCGCGGTGTCCGTGGTGTTGAAGCCCTTGGGGAGCTTGTTCTCTCAGGCCAGCTTCTGGGCGGTGCGGATGTCCACGGGGGTCCTCCGAGCGGTGACGGCGTTGTCGCCGCAGTTGGTGAGCCGTATGGTTCGACTCGTGGAATCGTTGATCGCTGCAGTCCGCGAACAGGGTGAAGCTGCCCGTTTTCTCGCTTGGCCGGGTGACTTCGACCTTGACCGTGGCGACCATGTCGAGGAAGTCCACCTCGCCTCGGGCGCCGCGCTCGAGGGTTTCGCCGGCGACGGTGCCGGGGGCACGTACTTCTTCTGCGGTGAAGGCGGCGAGGAGCGACCCATCCTCTATGCCGACTCCGAAGGAGGTGCGGCTCTGGTTGCGATCGGGCTGCCCGAACTCCTGCGCCTGCTCCTGGTCGTCCCGTGGTGGCGCGACTGCCAAGTGTTCACGGACGAGGAGAGTCGTGAGCTTGCGGCCGAGTACCTGGAGGACATGCCGGATCTCGTGGCCCGAAGGGACCGTGCTGCCGCCGCCCTTGGCCTCGACCTTCTGGACCAGGCAGACGTCTTGGCCCGCTTGCGGGAGCTAGCTGTTCGGGTGGGAGAGAACTTCGTCCTCGTCTTCACGCCGGAGGGTTGCTCCTACGAGCCTCTCATCAGGAACTGAGACATATCGCAGCATCAAGCGCGCGCCGTCTCAGGCAACAGGGATCAGCTCACGGCGAGGCTAGGCCGAGGTGGAAATGCGTCGAAGGCTCGCTGATCGCCGATGAGGGCTCACAGAACGTCGGGGCGTCGACGAACGAGGGTGAGGATCGCCTGTTGGTGGCTCTTGCCCTTGGACGCGGGCGTAGTCGAAATCCCCGCTCAAGAGGGGAAGTACTCCAGCGTCTGGGTTCGCAATCGGTTGACGGCCCGCGTGCGATCGGCCGCCAAGTCGTAGCGGCGAACGGTGAGGATCTCCAGGGCCACCGCGATCTCGTCCCACTCTTGCAGAGGCTGCAGGTCCCGACGCATCCGTGCCTGGTCAGCGACGACGTAGGCGTCTTTGGCGTCGGACAGGTCGACTGCCCAGGTCACCGGATCGTCCAGCGCTTTCAGTCACACCCAGACCCCTGGGTCTCCCGATCGTGCGAAGGACCGGAATCGACCCGCCAACAAGGTCAGGAGCGCTTCAGCTGGCGGGCAGGGCAGTTACAGCCGGGGCACCAGATCCGACATCACGGCGAGCGGTAGCGACGGGTTGGCGGCTGCGGCTTCCACCACCTGCCAGTCGGTGTCGGTGAGCAGCTCCGCGATGACTTGCGGTGGAAGGGCCGGATGGCTGGCGGCCAGGGGCCGCGCGTGCTTGTCTGTCAAGCAGTTGTGCAGTGCTGGGCCCGTCGCATTGCGGTGCCGGGCGACCTCGCGGAACACTTTCTGTACCGAGGCTTCGTGACGGGTCAGGTCCTCCAGCAATGCCGGGGTCGCGTCCGGGTTGGCTGCCACCTTGGCGATGACACGGACTCCGTGCCGGTCGACCATGGCGCGCAACTGTGCTTCGGAGAGGCCCGGGTGCGAAGCGATGGACTTGACGACTTTCGCGTCGGGGTCGGTGGCCAGTGCGTCGCGGATCCCGGTCGGCAGATCGCGTCGTTGAGTCACGAGCATCCGTGCGGCCGGCTCCGGCGACCGGGCCAGCTCCTCAACCTCGGCGGGAGAGACGGCGGCGACCCGCGGCAGCAGGGTGACACCGATCCTGACGGTGCCGGCCAGGCGGATCAGCATGTCGAGCGGCACGCACGGGTTGTGTGCGAGCCTGCGCTGCACGTCGTGGCCACGGTCGTCGGCCAGCGCACGGATCAGGACGTCGTCGATCGCGGGATTCTCGGCGAGGTCGGCTCGGACACCAGGGTGGGGGTCCATGGCGAGCCGCCCGTATACCTCCGGCGGCAGGCCGGGGCGAGCGGCGAGTGCCCAGCGGAGCAGCGGTGAAGGGTGATTGACGAAGCGGACGACGGCGTCGGTGGGTGTGGCCGGGTTCTGCAGTGCCATCGGCTGCGTCTCGTGCACGGTGGACTCGTGGGTGCCGTCGCAGGAGCCGCCCGGCAGCAGATCGCAGTCCTGCCGCGGGCATTGCGGGTCGTGTACGAACGGCGTCTTTTCGCGGTCGCAGACCAGGCACCGCTGCGCCGGGGGCAGGCCCTCGCTGGTGAGCAGCGCCGCCAGCACGGGCGGGGGCGTCGCCTGGTTGGCCGCCACCGCGCGGCGGACCTCGGCATGCGGATGCCCCGCGAGCCTGGCGGCGACTTCAGGCGTGGTCCACAGCGCAAGCTCCGCGACGACCCGTACATCCGCGTCAGCGGCGAGCGTCTCCACCACATCGGACGGGAGACCGGAGCAGGCAGCCAGCTTCTCCTGGCGCTCGAAGACTGGATCCGTTGCGAGGAGGAGCGCCCATTCCGAGCTGCCAACACGCCTGCAGAGCAAGGCGAGGGCGGCGTGCGGCTGTGCTGCGGGATCGATGTCGGCGGCGGTCAGCCGGCCCTCGTACGCAAGCCGTGCAGCGCTCTCCTCGACGCGCGATGCCAGCGCGACCGCCTGCGCATGGCTGAGATCCGCGCGACCAGCGAGGTCCGCGGCGATATCAGCGTCCGCGACCGCGATCAGCCGGTCGACCAGCTCGGACGGCAGGGCGGCATTGGCCGCCAGTCCGCACAGCACATGGTTCACAGAGGGCATCCTGCCTGGGCCGCGACCGAATGGCTCACGGTTTTCGGCGTCACCGAGTTGGTGATACCAGGGCACGTCCTGAGCGCCGTACTTGGCGAAGCCCGCTGACCGAAGCACTCAGTTGGAGCGTCGGGCGTACTTGGCGATCTTCCCAGCCATCTCGGAGTCGAGGTGCAGACCGTTCATCTCCGCCAGGCCGCCACGTAGAGGAAGACGTCAGCCGGTTCCTCTCCGAGGTCCGGGCAACCCCTGCATCAAGCCGTGAAGGCTTCGTCCACCTCAGCCGAGAGGAGGCCGAACCCCAAGGAAACGCGGAGGTGGAGAACGTAGAGCCCAGGTCGGCGGAGAGGTCAGTGGATGTCCCACCGCGCCTGCACATGGTGTGCTCGAAGGGTTGCGAGGCGATGGGAGAGCTGCGTGGTCGCTGCGGAGTCGCCGCGGTCGGCGCGGCGGATGAACGACCCCAGGGTGTGCAGGTCGCGCATTCTGACGAGGAGGGGGAGGCCGTCCCAGCCCGAAGGGTCGTATCCGTAGCTGTCGGTGAACGCACGGATCTGCTGCTGGTTCCGGCCGAACCTGGTGCCTTGGAAGGTGTTCGCCAGATCGAGTTCCCTGGGCCCGACGGCTGCTTCGTCCCAGTCCGACAGTCGTACGGTGTTCCCGTCCCACAAGGTGTTGCCGGGGTACGCGTCGCCATGGATGAACCCCTTCCCCAGCGGGGACCGGAGTGCCCGGTAGCCGAGCTGGGTCTCCTTGACGGCGGTCTCCAGCCAGTTCCGGCTATCCGGGCTGAGCGCATTGCTGAGTGTCACCGCCTCTTGGAGGGAGGCGAGCGGCGGATACGGCGGCAGTTCCACCGGAGGGTCCGGTAGCTGATGCAGTTCGCGCAGAAGGGATCCGAGGGCGCTCGGTGGTGGTGGCTCGGCCCGCTGCTGGGGGTAGTAGACCAGCAGCGTCGCCACGTAGGGCTCGCACTTCACCGGCTGGGGAACGTCCAAGAGCTCGACGGCGGGAAATCCCTGGTCCGCGAGCCACCGCAGCAGGGCGACGCCGCAGGCCGTCTCCTCCGTCTTGGCGCTGGGTTTGACGCGGACCACGGCGTTCGCCCTTGGGAGGAGATAGACGGGGGTGGCGTGACTGCGTATCAAAGTCATGCCGCGATCGGAAAGGCCGAGTTGAGAGCAGACGTCGCGGACGGCTTCCTCGGGGGCGGCGGGTTTGGGGGTCACTGGAGTGACGGTAGCGCGGTGCCGCATTCGAGGACGCGGAAGCCCCGGGCCAGGTCGGTCAGCTCCCGCGCTGCGGGGTTTGACCGCAAGTGCGGCTGGTCCAGGGCTTCCGTGACGCGGCTCAGTGCTCCGCCGAGCTGCTGGATGCGCTGGTCCGGGGCGAGCGAGAGGACGTGCCGCAAGAGTTCTCCGGCTGTTTCGACGTCTCCCCGCGCGAGCCGAGCGGTGATGACGTCGATACTGGCCAGTGCTTCGTCACCGTACGACCGTTCCTCGCGAGGACCGTTGACGTACCGTGCGATGGCACGGGTCGCGTACCGCTCGGCCTCGGCATGCAGGCCGAGCAATGCGTACGTCGATCCGATGTAGTAGTCCTGCTTGGCTGCGGGGAAGGTGAGGATTCCACCGAGATCGCCGAGCCCGTCGGCTTCGGGAGTCTCCTCTTGAGCATCTCGCAGACGGGCGAGTGCCGCTGTGGCCCGCTGACGATCACCAACGCGAGCAGCCGTTCGGGCCTCGATGGCGATGATCCGGATTCTGGATTCACCCGCCGAAGCCAGTGGCGCGGCCTCGTCGACGTGCCGCAGAGCTCGACGGTGGCCGGGAGACCACTCCGCGATCAAGGCCGCAGTGCCCCCGATCCATGCCCGAAGTCCTTGGTGATCGGCCTGCTGTGCACAGGCGCCGGCGGTGCGGATCTGCGCCATGGCTGATCTACGGTCGCCGAGGTTCTGCGAGGCGTGGGCCAGCAGCAGACAACTCGTGCCCGCGAGGAAGTACAGCTGCCGTGCCTGCTGAGGCTTCTGCCTCCCCTGGAGCAGGCCGAACACCTTGTCGCGTACGTCGACCAGGTCGGCGAACAGAGGGCGGACCGGTGCGTGCACGTACTCCGTCGCGATACAGGCGAGGGTTTCGGACAGGTACGAGAAGGTGTCTTCGTCGACGTTGCTGGGCGTGATGAAGTCGGAGAATCGCAGGGAGTCCCTGGCCGCGCGCGCCACCGCGTCGTGCGGATCACGGCGGGCTTCCTCCAGCTCCGGAGGGTCTGTGGTTGCGGCGGTGTCGGTGGAGACGTCCTTCTCCGCCTCGTCGTTCTCCCGTCCCTCCAGGCATTCCCCGTTCTTGCGCCGGGCGCGGGCGGCGGATGCGTGCTTCTGGAGTTGTTCGGGCGGTACCCCGCAGGCGATCGCGATCTGCGCGACGGTGTGGTTCGTCGGGATGTTCTCGTTGTTCTCGTAGCGGCTGATCTCCCGCCGAGTGAGGGTGTCCCGGCCGGAAACGGCGTTCACCGCCTCTGCTTGTTCTTCCTGAGTGCGTCTCGCTTTGGTGCGAAGCCGGCGTAACAACTGGCCGAAGGTGGCTTCCGGCATGAGTGTGACCCCCGTCCACGTCTGCTTGGGACCATCATGGCCGCTGCTTCCCCCCTATGTTTCCCCCTTGACGGGATTTCCCCCTCCTGTTTCCCCTGGGAGGAGGCTTGTGAGGGCGATTTGATGGCGTCATGAGCGAGGAACGAAGAGGTGGTCGTGCGGCCCACCAGCGCGGCCCTTCGATCGGTGCCGTGAGGGCTGCCTCGACGAGGCTGGAGTCCACCCTCATAGGAACGCGCCCACCACTCCGCGGCGTCACCTGCCCCTTCCGTTCTCAGAGCCGGTGCCCTGGAGGAATGCGGCGCCCCAGGCGGACCGGGGCCATACGCGCCCGGCTGGTGGGAGACGAGACCCCGCCTGGGAGTCCGGCTGTTGACTCACCCGGTCCCAAGGCGGCCCCAGCGCGGGCCGCACCGCCTCGATAGGCCAGGCGGTCGCGTGAGCCGGGGCCGATCCCCCGATCCGGGAAGCGCGACCGTCCCGTGGGCTCTGGCCCTCTCCTCCTCGACGAACCTGTGCGCGGAGGAGCGAATGCCGGAGGAGACCGTGCTCCCGGCCGCCGTGTGACAGCGCCCCCCACGGCGGCCGGCCCACCCTGATGCGCATATCGGCGACCGCAGTCGCCGTCGAACCCCTTTTCAGCAGTCGTGCCGGTCTGTCGGGCGGCGGCTCGCTGAGTCCTGCCGAGGAGGACATGACGTGACCGTTCGCCGAGCCCCCGCCTGGCCGCCCACCACCGGTGATGTGGTGGGGACAGTCCGCGCCTACACGTGCCTGCTGGGCTGGCGGCTCACCATCGCCGAAGGCGGTGAACTCACGGCCGAGGCGGCTGCGCGGGTCCTGGAGCGCGCTGCCGGGGCCGAGTTACGCGTCTCGTGCGGCGGGTTCGACGCGGTGACCGTCCCGTACTCGGTGGGCCGATCGGCCCTGCTGCAGCTGGATCCTGTCCCGGTGCCGAGCATCCTGGGCCCCGGCACGGTGACGTTCCTGGTCGCGCCCGGTACGGGAGTGGTCCTGGCCGAGCGGATCGACGGTGTGGACGTCGTGTCGGGAATCGACTCGTGGCTGGTGGTGCCGCCGTCGGCGGGGCGGCGGTGGGACACCCCGCCGTGGTCCGTGACGGATTCCCGGGCGACGGTACGCCTGCCGGAAGCGGGCGCTCTCGTGCAGGGATTGGCCCAGGCTCGGCGTACCAGCGGAGCAGGCGCGCTGATGTCCCCGGGCCGCGGACGGACCGCTGTCGGAGCCGGGCCCGATGCCCGTGACGGGCTCCGGCAGCCCACCCCACTGATCCAGGCGCACGCTGCCGAACCATCCTGACCTTCTTCTTCCCAATGGACAAAACCGGAGTCCTGATGACCCTTCAAGCGAGCCGTCAGCCATGGCTGCTGAGCTTGGGCGAGCAGCCCCGTCCGGCAGGCCTGCCAGGTGTTTTCGATGTGGTGCGGACCAGCGCCGGGATCGGCATGGCCGCGGTCGACGACCTGCGCGATCAGGGCGAGCACGTCGGTCCGATCCTGTGCTGCCCGGATCACCGGGTGCTGCTCATCCCGGTCGAGGCGGGCACGGCCGCCATCTGGCAGGCGCCGCACTCGGTCTGCCAGCCGCTCGGCCAGTGGTCGTGCGAGAGCGAGCACGAGCCGCACCGGGCGTCATCGCGGTGCTCGGGACGATTCTGGATGTACGCGCCGGGCGCGCCGGCCTCGACCGCCACGCCCGCGGCCCTGCACCACAGCCTGAGCGTGGTCCGTTCACGGATACGGTCGGCCCGCTCCTCGATGGCCCGGTCCCGTCTCTGCGAGGACGCCGATGCCTGACACTCTTTCGTCGTCCCCGCTCGGTCGTCACCGGCGGGACCGCCGTGCGGATGCGGTCGGCGCTGTCCTCACCCCGCTGCAAGAACGGGGGAGAGCCGCCGTATCCGCCGCTATGGGCGCGGTGGTGGCTGGCTGGCTCGCAGACGGTATGAACCTGGTCCCCACGCCCGTTGCCGCCGCGGGTGCCGGCGTGACGGCAGCGGGGATTGTGCTGTGGGCAGCCCGGCGGGAACGTGTGGCCCGCGCGGCTGAGGCTGCGCTCGTGGACGCCGTACGCGCCGAGCGGGACCAGGCGCTGGAGGCACTGGGCCGGATCGCGCGCCGAATCGAGCATGGCCGGACAGGAATCGCCCACGCGCTGGAGCAGGTCCGGCCCGTTCACATTCCCCAAGCCCCTCGCCTGCGCTTACCCGCGCCGACCGGGGACCTGGGCCGCGACCTCGATGCGGCACTCGCCCACGTACACCGGGAAGCGAGACAGGCGGTCGTTGATGCGGCCGAGTTCCAGACCCGGTTTCTGGACGGCGAGCGGGAGCTGGCCGACATCGTCCGGTCCATCGCGCCACGGCTCATGGCCGCCGTCACCCAGACCCTCACGGTGATCGATACCGTCGAACGCGCGGTGGAGGACCTCGACCTGCTGCACGAGCTGTTCGCGATCGACCACCTCGTGATCCAGATCCGGCGAGCGGTGGAGAGCCTGGCCGTGCTGGGCGGCAGCACACCGCCGCGCGAAGCCGAGCCCGTCCTGGTCACCACAGTGCTGCGCCGGGCGGTCCAGGAGATCCGCGCCTACCAGCGGGTACGCGTGGTGCGGACCGTACGGGAACAGGTCGCCCTGCCCGGCTACGCCACTCCCGCCGTGGTGCATCTGCTGGCCGACCTCCTGGACAACGCCACTCGCTACTCGGCACCCGAAACGCAGGTGCAGGTGCGGACCTCGTTCACGGACGCCGGACTGGCGATAGAAGTGGACGATCGCGGACTGGGTATCTCCCCGGAGAAGATCACCGGACTGAACCGCCTGCTGGCCGCGCCGGAGACAGCCGACACGCGGCAGCGCCTGGTGGATGGGCGGATCGGCCTGCTGGTCGCCGCCCGCCTCGCCGCACGGCACAAGATCCCCATCCGGCTCCGCCACAGAGCGGGCGGCGGAACCGCAGCGACCGTGATCCTGCCCACCGTCCTGCTGTGCGCGCCGGAGCCGGGGGCACCGCGCCCCGCCACCCGCGAACCCGTACCGGGAACGGTCGGACCGCGCCGGGCCGAGGCGGTCCCGGTCTCCACTGGTCTTCCCCTGCGCACGGCCCGCGCCCGTCGAAAGGCTCTCCCCGGCCGCGGTGCGGGCGACGCCCGGCCTCCGCTGCCGCTGCGGAGCCACACGAACAGCGGGTCCGCGCCACCGCCCGCTGGGACCGGGCCCGCGTCCCCCGCGTCGTACGGCGCGCCCACCCCGGGGCTGGCGGCCCGATTCCTCTCCCGCGGGCAGCACGCACCGGGGTCGCCGGATCCACGCGTACGCCCCGCTGCCCCCACCCCCCACCACGACCAGGAGAGTTCACCATGAGCGGCACCTCCCAGCCCGACGGCGGGCGCAGCAGCCTCGACGGACTGCTGGACGGCTTCGTCTCCCGCGTACCCGGCGTCGTCCGGGTCCTTCTCGCCACAGGCGACGGACTCAAGCTCGCCTCCGCCGCTGCGACCGCCGAGGAAGCGGACACGATGGCGGCCCTCATCTCGGGCCTGTACTCCCTGAGCAGGGGCGCGGTCGCCGGGCCCGGCGGGGTTCGGCAGATCCTGATCGAGCACGACGCCGGAACCCTGTTCGTGATGAGCGCCGGCACCGTCGGCAACGACACCGCCCCGGACCGGCTCGGCACGTCCCTGGGAGTCCTGGCCACACCGGACACGGACGCGGGAGCGGTCGGCTACGAGATGTCGGCTCTGATCCGCAGCCTGGACGAACACCTGGTCACGCAGGCGCGCATCGTCGCGGGCACCCAGCTCCGGCAGGGGCTGTGACGTGACGTCCCCCCTCGGGTCCTGGCCCGGTCAAGCCCTGCGCGAGCTGCGGCCCTACGCCATCACCGGGGCCGTACCCGCTCGACCGCCCGGCTGTCCCTGACCACACGCCTGTGTGCCCGACCCGCCACCGGACCCGTCGACCTCAGCCCGGAGGGCGAGACCCTGCTGCTGCTGTGCAGCGGCGAGCCCCGCTCCGTCGCCGAACTCGCGGCGCTCCTCGACCAGCCCGTCCAGGTCGCCAGAGTCCTGATCAGCGACCTGATCGACGCCGGCGTACTGACCACGGCGGCCAGGCCGACCCCTACACCGCCCACCCGCGACACCGACCTTCTGGAGGCGGTTCTTGTCGGCCTACAAGCGCTCTGACGGCCCGCCCCCGGACGACGACGGGCAGCCCGCTGCAGAGCTGAAGATCGTGATCGCGGGCGGCTTCGGTGTCGGCAAGACCACCCTGGTCGCGGCCCTCAGCGAGATCGAACCCCTCGCCACAGAGGAGGTTCTGACCGCTGTCGGTGCGGCCACCGACGACCTGGAGGGCATCGGCCGGAAAACCACCACGACCGTGGCGATGGACTTCGGCCGCATCACCTTCCGCCATCCCCGGCCCATGGTCCTGTTCCTGTTCGGCACCCCCGGCCAGGAGCGCTTCTGGTTCACCTGGACCGACCTCTCCCAGGGAGCCGTCGGCGCCGTCGTCCTCGCCGACACCCGCCGCCTGGAGGACTGCTTCCCCGCGGTCGGATTCTTCGAGCGGCGCGGCATCCCGTTCGCCGTCGCCGTCAACGAATTCGACGGCTCCTACCGCTACGAACCCGATGAGGTCCGCCGCGCCCTGGGGCTCCCGGCGGTCGTACCCGTACTCAGCTGCGACGCCCGCGACCGCTCCTCCGCTCTCAACGTCGTGATCACCCTCGTCCGCCACGCCATCACCACCCTCAAAACCCCGCCCGGAGCGCTCATATGACCGTCCCGCCTTCCTTCTACGACGTCCACTCCACGCCCGCCGCCGCGCTCCCAGGCCGCGCCGACCTGCTCCGAATCCTCGCGCTGACCGGGCCGGATGACGAACTCGACGCCTTCGCCGCGCGCCTCGCCGCCGACGCCGACGTCCCGTACGCGATGGTCAACGCCTTCGGCGACGAACAGCACTTCGTCGGACTGCACGCCGACCGCGGTAGCGGCCTCCCGGACGTCGGCCGCGGCATGGCCCTGGATCACGGCTGGTGTCCCGAAGTCGTGAAGCGGGAGCTGCCGCTCGTACTCCCGGATGTGTACGCGCACCCGAGGTTCGCGGGCAACCCCGTGGTCGACGCCATCGGCATCCGCACCTATGCCGGGGCGCCTCTAGTAGTACTTCGTTAAGTCGGGGTGGTTTGTGGGGTGCGGTTTGTGGATCTTCTTCTGGGAAGCGGGCGTTGGCAGGTTCGGCAGACACCGG